>DASSUC010000098.1:0-11779 GCA_035707405.1 Micromonosporaceae bacterium
TTCACGCTGTTCCCCAAGAAGCCGGCGAAGAAGATGGCCTACATCGCCGGCCTGCCCAAGCCACGCGGCTGCGTGTGAACGGAGATGCTGCCATGACCACCGTTGCGACCGCACCGGCCATCGTGCCGGCGTTCGACGACAAGGAGGACACGGGCCGCAAGCTCGCCATCATCTGCTCCAAGGGCAACCTGGACATGGCGTACCCGGGGCTGATCCTGGCGAATGCGGCCCTTGGCGAGGGTGTCGAGACGCACCTGTTCTTCACGTTCTGGGGCTTCGACATCATCACCAGGGCCCACATGGACGACCTGAAGTTCACCATGCTCGGCAACACCGCGACGCACCTGCCGCAGGGCCTGGGCGGGCTGCCCGGCATGACCGCGATGGCCACGCACCGGATGAAGAAGCAGATCGCCGAGATCGGTGTGCCCGCCGTGCCCGAGCTCCTGGAGCAGATCGTCGCCTCCGGCGGTCACCTGTGGGCCTGCCGGATGTCCGCCGACATGATGCACCTCAACGAGGAGGACCTCTACGAGCCGGTGGAGGGCATCATCAGCGCGGCCGACTTCATCGAGAAGACCGAGGGCGCCCAGCTGCTGTTCATCTGAGGGGGTTGACATGACGCGGGCCCAGCCTGCCCCAGCGGCCGCGATGCCGGCGCCGGACGAGAGCATGGAGGTACGGTTCCGCTCCGGGGAAAGCTACGAGGTGAAGGTACGCGGCCACGGCTTCGCGGTCGACCAGCCCGCTGACGCCGGTGGTGAGGATGGCGCGCCCACGCCCACCGAGCTGTTCGTCGCGTCGCTGGCCACCTGTGTGGCGTTCTACGCCGGCCGGTACCTCACCCGGCACGGTCACAGCCGCGACGGGCTGGGCGTGTCGGTGGCCTACCGGATGGCCAGCGACCGCCCGGCCCGCGTGAGCGACATCGTGCTGACTGTGCGCGTGCCGGAGGGCCTGCCTGAGGCACGGTGGCCGGCGTTGCAGGCGGTAGCCACCCACTGCACCGTCCACAACAGCATCGTCATGCCACCCGCGGTGCGGATCGAGCTGGCCGGTCGCGTCCCCGGTGTGGTGTAGATGGGGACAGGTAGGTCCCTGCCGGCGCTCGTCAGGACCGGCGGCGCATCGCCAGAGCCCCGCGGCGCGTGCCAGGGGATCCTCAGCATCACGCCGGCTGCGTGGAGTCGCGGCGCAGCCGGTCCAGATACTCCCGCACCGCCCTGCGCACGACTCCCGAACGGCCCTCTCGGTCGCTTCCGGCCACCTCGTCAAGCTCGGCCAGCATCGACGCCGGCATCCTGATGGCGGTGCTGCGCAACACCTCGGTACCTTCGGTGTCAACCAGTACCCACCGCTTGCCGGGGACCGCAGGACGGGCCTGGCGCAGCAGGTCAGTGGTGTCGTTGTTCGTGATCCATTCGGCGGCCTGCTCAGCCGTCATAGCGTTGAAGTCTGGCATCGTCATGACGTCTCCTTCAGCCAGTAGTCCCGCTCCAGGTCGGTCATCGGCCGAGCGGAGTAGATACGCCACAAGCTGGCCCGACGCTCCCGGACGAGCACCACGACGATCAGCCGAGCGGCATCGGTGGCTGCCCACCGCCCAGCGGTAGTGCATCAGGCGAGCGAGAGGAACAGCCGCTCCAGCTTCTCCAGGTCGACCGTTGAGTCCTCGCCGCTGTCGGCCGCGGTCAGACACTGCTGGAGCCCACTGGCTATGATCTTGAACCCGGCCCGGTCGAGTGCCCGCGACACCGCGGCGAGCTGGGTCACGACCTCGGCGCAGTCGCGGCCCTCCTCGAGCATCCCGATCACGCCGCGGATCTGCCCCTCGGCACGGCGCAACCTTCTGATCACAGCACCGGTCGCGGTCTCGTCGATACGCATGAGCCGAGTTTACCCCTAGGGGTATAGGTGGCCAGGGTGCGGCTCTCCACACGGTCTCCACACCGGTTCCATCACGGCCGCACGCGCCAGGGCGACGGTAGGGCTGTCAAGCGATGAAGGAGAGGAGGAAGCCATGAGGACGATGACCCGACGGGCGGCGGTACTGGTGGCCGCGGGCGCGCTCGGCCTCGGCGGCCTGGCGGTGGCCGTACCGGCCGTGGCCGGCGTGAACCCGTTCGCCCAGCAGGTGACCGCGGCCTGGGGCCCGGGACCAGGGCCGGGCGGAGGTGGCGGCATGGGCCCCGGTGGCGGCATGGGTCCGGGCGCCGGCATGGGTCCGGGCGCCGGCATGGGCGGGGCGGGCACCATGGCCCGTGACGGCGGCTGCCTCGGCACCGGTGTCACCGCGGCCAAGGGCACGCTCACGCCGCAGCAGCAGGCCACGCTCGCGGCGATGGCTCAGGAGGAGAAGCTCGCCCACGACCTGTACGCGGCCTTCGCCGCGGCGTACCCGGTCAGGATCTTCGACCGCATCGCGGCGTCCGAGACGCAGCACCTGACCGCGGTGCGCACGCTGCTGGACCGGTACGGGCTGGCCGACCCGACCGCCGGCCAGGCGGCGGGGAAGTTCACCGACCCGGCCGTGCAGGCCAGCTATGACCGGCTGCTCGCCAAGGGCAAGGCCAGCCAGGCGGCTGCCCTCCAGGTCGGCGTCGAGGTCGAGAAGGCCGACATCGCTGCGCTGACCGCGGCGCAGGCCGGGCTGACCGCGCCCGACGTGAAGCAGCTCTACACCCACCTGCTCGCCGCGTCCCAGCACCACCTGGCCGCGTTCACGTGCTGGTCCGCCAGCTGAGCGACCGCCTCCCGACGGGCGGCGACCGGCCCCGGTCGCCGCCCGTTCATATACCCACGTGGGTATGGTGGGAAGATGGACGGGGAGAGCCTCCTCCACGAGGTGACCGGCGTGCTGGCCGTGGTCGCTCACCCCGACGACGAGTCGTTCGGCCTCGGCGGCGTGCTGGCTGAGCTGACCGCCCGGGGCGCGCGCGCCACCGTGCTCTGCTTCACCCGGGGCGAGGCGTCCACCCTGACCGACGGCTCCGCAGACCTCGCCGCCGTGCGGGCGCAGGAGCTGTCCGCCGGCGCGGCGGCGCTCGGTGTCGACCGGGTGGAGCTGCACCGCTACCCGGACGGTGCGCTGTCCGGCGTCCCGCTGGCCGAGCTCGCCGGCCACGTGCTGCGACTGGTGGATGAGGAGCGCCCCAGCCACCTGCTGGTGTTCGACCCCGGTGGGGTCACTGGCCACCCCGACCACGACCGGGCGACCCGGGCCGCGCTCGCCGCCGCCCGCGGCCGTGAGCTGCCCGTGCTCGCGTGGGCGCTGCCCCGGCCGGTGGCCGAGCGGCTCAACGCCGAGCTCGGCACCGCGTTCACCGGCCACCACCCCGACCAGCTGGACATCACACTGCGCGTGTCCCGGCGGCGCCAGCGTCAGGCCATCGACGCGCATCGCAGCCAGTCGTTCGACAACGAGGTGCTGCGCCGCCGGCTCGATCTGCTCGGCGACCGCGAGCACCTGCGGATCGTCCATACCGCCACCCGGAAGGGAGAGCAGACCATGTCGTACGGCATCACCGTGCGCGTGCCGGCCGCGTTCGCGCCGACCGTGGCGCGCGTGCGCGCGGCACTGGCCGAGCAGGGCTTCGGCGTGCTCACCGAGATAGACGTCCAGGCCACCCTCAGGCAGAAGATCGGCGCCGAGATGGAGGACTACCTCATCCTCGGCGCCTGCAACCCACCACTGGCCCACCGCGCCCTCGACACCGACCGCGACATCGGACTGCTGCTGCCGTGCAACGTCGTGGTCCGCTCCGACGGCCCGGACGCGACCCTGGTCCAGGCCCTCGACCCGCAGGTCATGGTGCAGGTCACCGGCCGGCCGGAGCTGAAGGACATCGCGGATGAGGCGGCGGTACGGCTGCGCGCCGCCCTCGGCACGCTCACCGGCTGAGCCGCTGCGCTCCCGCCGCCACGGGCGCTGCCGCAGGGCCGGTGGCGAGCGGCAGCCGGATCGTCACTACCGTCCCCCCACCCTCGGGCGACGCGGCGGTGACCGTGCCGCCGTGGGCGGTGACGAGCTCCCGCACCACCGCCAGCCCGATGCCGGAGCCGGTGACCGAGCGGGCCAGCCGGCCGCGCCAGAGCCGGTCGAAGACGTGCGGCAGCTCCTCAGCCGGGATGCCGGGCCCGGTGTCGGCGACGGTGAGCGTGGCGCAGGCACCGTCGACGTCGGCGCGCACCGTGACCCGGTCCCCCGGCCGGCAGTAGCGGACCGCGTTGGCGAGCACGTTGGCGACCGCCTGGTGCAGGCGGTCCGGGTCGGCCCATATCGGCGCGGGCATGGCAAGATCCGCGTCGATGCGTAGGCCCGCGGCGTCCAGCTGCGGGCGCTGCGCGGCGAGCGCCGCCCTCGCGATGCCGGTGAGATCGGCACCGGCCGGGCGCAGGGACAGCGCGGCGGCCTCGGCGGCGGACAGGTCCGCCAGGTCGTCCACAACCCGGCCCAGCCGCAGGGCCTGGTCGTGCAGGGCAGCCAGCCGCTGCGGGTCGGGCTCACGCAGGCCGTCGCGCAGCTCCTCCAGGCCCGCCTGCAACCCGGCGAGCGGGGTACGCAGCTCGTGCGCCACGTCGGCGGCGACCTGGCGGCGGACCGCCTCGGCCCGCACCACCTCGTCGGCCATGGCGTCGAAGGCGGACGCCACCTCGCCGAGCTCACCCGGGCCACATACGCCGGCCCGGGCACTGCGGTCGCCCGCGGCGAACCGGCGGGCCGCGGCGGCCAGGGTGGCCAGCGGCCGGGCCAGCCGGCCGGTGACGTACCAGCTGACGAACAGCGCGGTGGCCAGCGCCACCAGGGCGGCGCCGAGCACCCAGGACCAGGCCACGTCACGGCCGCCGGCCGCCCCGGTGCGGAACGCCAGCCGTACCGTGCCCACCCGCTGGCCGGTCACCACCACCGGAGCCTCGACGGCGGTGCCGCCTGGGCCGGAGTGCATGCCGCCCGGCCCCATGCCCCGTCCCGGCCACACCATCATCGAGCCCGTGTCGCGGACGGTCAGCTGCGCGCCGGCGGCGTCGGCCGTCGCGGCCGCTGCGGCCAGGTCCGCGCCGGCCCAGCCACCCGCCCGGGCGTACGCGTCCGCGGCGGCGCCGGCCACCCGGGCCGCGACCTGCTGCCGCTCGCTGCGCTGCGCGCTGGCCAGCCCCTGGTCGGTGCCGACCAGCGCGGCCACCGTGAGCACCACGACCGAGGAGAGCGCGACGAGGACGAACGCCGCCAGCAGCCGCCGGCCGAGCGGGCTGCGCAGGTGCCGCGGCTCACCGGTCACGTGACCACCCCATGGTCACGTGACCACCCCAGCCGGTAGCCGACGCCGAGGACCGTCTCGACGATGCGCGCCGCGTCCGGGCCGAGCTTGTGTCGCAGGTTCTTCACGTGTGAGTCGACGGTCCGCTCGTACCCGGCGAACTCGTAGCCGCGTACCCGGTTGACCAGCTCGTAGCGCGAGAAGACCCGGCCGGGCGCGGCGGCCAGCGCGGTCAGCAGCCCCCACTCGGTCGGGGTCAGGTCCAGCAGCCGGCCGTCCAGCCGCGCCTCGTGGCGGGCCTCGTCCAGGCGCAGCCGGCCACCGCCGAAGGTGTCCGCCTCCGCCGGGGAGCGCCCGTGGGTGCGGTTGAGTACGGCCTGCACGCGCAGCACCAGCTCGGTCGGGCTGAACGGCTTGGTGACGTAGTCGTCGGCGCCGCGGCGCAGGCCGTCGATGCGGTCCTCGACCTGGCTGCGGGCGGTCAGCACGACCACCGGCACGGCCTGGCCGTCGTTGTGCGCCGCGGCCAGCACCTCCAGCCCGTCGATGTCGGGCAGGCCCAGGTCCAGCACGACGAGCGCGACGTCGCCCTTGTCGAGCAGGCGCAGCGCCTCGGCGCCGCTGCCGGTGGTGTGCACGCGGTGGCCGGCCCGCTCGAGGTACCGGCGGACCAGCTCGCGAAGCTCCCGGTCGTCCTCGACGACCAGCACCGCACCGGCCATGTCCGAAGGTTCCTACCTGTGGCGGGCGCGTGCCAGGGCCCAGCGGCTCCCGGCTGTGGTCCAGAAGGCCCTGCTCCGGGCGGGGTGACGCCGGACGCCGACGTAGCCTCCTGGGGAACCGGAGCCGCCGTACTGCGACAGTGGATGCGCCCGCCGCCGGGAGCTCGTCATCCGGCGGCGGGCGCCCAACGTGACCGCGTCAGGTCACCGGAAGTCGACGATCCGGAACACCGCCAGCTGGTCGCGGCTTCGGGCGTCGGACGACGAAGAGTTGTAGAACGACGCTTCCGCGCCGACCCAGCCGTGGAACGCGCCGTCGTCGTCGATCACCTGGTACATCGGCTTGACGTGGGAGTTGCCGGTGTAGCAGAACTCACCGCGTTCCCGCGCCAGGCAACGGCACCAGTGCCACAGTGTGTCCCGCCGGTCGCCATTGGAGACCATCACCAGGTAGTACTCGATGGACGAGTCGTCCAACGCGGTGCCGCCACCGTAGTTGGGGCAGCCGCCGCTGGCCTGACAGGCGCTGGCCGAGGACGGCTGATGGTAGGTCAGGCACCAGGTCACGGTTGTGCACTGCCGGAACGAGCTGTGTCCGAACGTCTGGCCGGTAACTACGCCGAGCTGACCGTTCGCCCAACCGACGTGGTCCATCCTCAAGATGCCAGGGAAAGCCTGCACGGTACTCATCGCGCGGCGCGTGGTGAGGGCGGCGTTGGAGCCATAGCCGTAGCCGTACCTGGCGAGGGTATTGTATTTGTAGTCGAGCTTGGCCAGCTTGCCGTCGGCCGACAGCGTGAGATACCATTCCTCGTTCCAGGTTTGGCTTATCTGCCAATGGATCCGCACTACCCCATCGCTGTAGGTGAAGGTGCCGGTGCGGGTCTCCTCCGGCGAGGAGCGGAACCCACCAGCGGTGAGCACCTGACAGGTCCGTACCAGTGAGCCGGACGAACCGGCGGTCGTGGAACAGCTGGAGTCCGGTGTGGTGCCGGTCCCGATGCGCGCCTCGGGATAACGCTGCCACCACAGGTACGTGCGGGCACGCACCGTCCCGTCGGTGAAGAACTGGTAGTTGCCCAGCCGCACCCAGTTCTCCCGCGAACTGGCGACCAGATATCCCTGCGTTATCACGAAGTTGGCTTTCCCGCCCGGCAGTGCCGCCGCCTGCGCCGGCCTGGCTACCGCGACACTGGCGAGCAGTCCTGCCGTGAGAACCACCAGCACCAACACGGCCCGATACGTCGACCGAAGACAACCGAGCATCACATACCTCCGTATGAACCTGCCCAATGGTGCTGTGACGAAAGGCTAACGCTGGCTCAGCCGCCGCAGCGCCCATCGAAGACATCGGCCCTGCCATCTCCAGTGAAGTCATCGACGTGCAGGCTGGCGATGGGACAGCCACTCAACGCAAGCGGGATCCAGCTGGTGCGGCCGGCCGACGAGTAGTACCAGCGACCGCCATTACTCTGAAACACATCGGTGCGGCCGTCGCCGTCGAAGTCGCCGAAACGGAGTCCGTCGAGTGGGTCGTTTGAGGTGGCCAGTGGTTGCCAGTTCGCCGCGCCGCCGGGGGAGTAGTACCACCTGCCGTTGATCGACGTGAACACGTCGGTGCGGCCGTCGCCGTCGAAGTCACCGAAACGCAGCTGACCGATAGGCGTGTTCGACAGCGCCAACGGCTGCCAACTCGTCATCGCCGCTGACGAGTAGTACCAACGGCCGCCGCTGGTCGTGAACACGTCGGTGCGGCGGTCGCCGTCGAAGTCACCAAAACGCAGCAGGCTGCGGGGCGTCGTGGAGAGGGCACCAGCGACGAACGGGCCCTGACCACCGGGCGAGTAGTACCAGCGCGCCCCGGTCGTGCGGAACACGTCGGTGCGGCTGTCGCCGTCGAAGTCACCGAAACCCACCTCGGACACGTCAAAGGTGTACGGCGCTAGCGGTGCCCAGTTGCCGGTACCGCTGGCGGACAGCCGCCAGGCAACCCGCCGGCCGCTCTGGTGGCAGAGGCCGGTCCGAGTGCTGTAGGTGTTGGCGCCGATGGTCAGGTTACCGGTGAAGTTCTTCTGCACCACCGCGGTGCTCGTGCTGCTGTGTGCGAAGCAGTTGCTGGATACCCACGCACGCGTGGCGGGCCGGCCCCTGATCACGACCGCGGGCTGCGCGCTGGAGCGGAAGCTGTTGCTTCTGATGTGGATCACATCGCCGGCATAAGGAGAGCCATTGCCCAGCGCCTCGTTCTCACCGTGCATGTCAAAACCATGCGAAAGAGCATTGTCGACGACCAGGTTGAAGCGTGCCTCGTACCGCTGGGTCCGCAACCCGCTGCCCGCGATGGCGTGCCGGTTCTGGGTGAAGACGTTGTCCTCGATGACGGCGCTCGAGTTGTTGTGCAGCGCTACGCCATACCCCAGTCCTGTGCGCCGGTTGTGGTGGATGGCGTTGCCGCGGACCCGCGCCTCGAGGGTGTCGACGAGGAACACCGCGGCATGGGACCAGCCGTACAGCTCGTTGTTGTCGACCAGCAGGTCGGAGATGCCGACCGCCTCGATACCACGGGAGTTGTCGTACTCGTATGCGCTGTTGCGGATCTCCGTGTCCGGGCCGCGTAGCCGCAGCCCGGTGATGCGGACCCCGCTGCCGCGAGGTGAGAACTGGGCCCATGCCCCTTCACTGTCACCGAGGTCCAGCTCGGTGTTGTACAGCAGCGCGCCCAGTGAGCCATTGAGGCCGCGGTCGCTGGCCAACGTCACCCCAGCGGGGACGGGAATCCGCTTGTGGCCCGTCAAGTTGATCGATGCCGAGCTCTCAACAAAGACTGTGTCTCCCGCGACCGCGTTCGCGAGTGCGGCCAGTAGCTCGTCTCTGGTCCGCACGGTCGTTGTGGCGGCCGCCTCGACGCTGGCGAAGGCCGGACGTTCGGCGGCCGGCGACTGGCGCTGACCGGTCGCTCCCACACCTGCTGCGGTTATCAGGACCAGCGCTATGGACAGAGCTTGACGCTTCACCACGCCACCTCCCGCATTTTCCATGATGGACTGCGGTCGGCCAGCCGGCGCCGGTGCGGCTCCGCGCTGGTCGTCATAAAAGGGTTATCAGAGCGCCGTACATTTCATGTACAGGGACGCTGATCGTGCGGCGAGCCGCCGTTGGTCACGCGCATGCCAGGCGAGGCCGCGCTTCTGCTGCGCTTCTGCAGCGCTTCAGAGTGCGTCAACGTGTTGGGCGCCGTCTCGCGCGTTCCTGGTGGCAAGCTCGGCGGCGAACAGACGCACCAGGTCGTGGGCCACGAAACCGGCCGCGGTGGCCTCGATCAGGCCATGACCGGCGAGCAGTTCGAGTGCACGCCACGCGACAGGCTCCGCCACGCCGAGCAGCGCGGCGGCGTCTGCCGTACCTATCTCCCCCAGCGGCCAGCGGCCAAGCGCCGAGAACAGCCGGCACGCCTGCTCCGCCCCGGCCTGAGCCGACAGGGCCTGGTACCCGACGTCGAAAGTGGACCGGACGTCGAGGTCGCCGCAGCCCAGCTCGTCGAGCCGGTACTGGTTCTGCGCCAGCCGGTCGGCAATGTCCCGCAGCTGCCCATCCGGACGGCGAGCCATCCGGATGGCGATGATCCGGACCGCCAGCGGAAGCAGGCCGCACAACCGGGCGATCTCCAGCGCGGCTTCCGGCTCCTCGGCCACGCGCTGCCGCCCCGCGCACGAACCGAGCAGCTCTACCGCCTCGGCCTCGGCGAGAGCAGATAGATGTATCCGGTCCACACCGTCCAGAATGTCCAGCGGCTGGCGGCTGGTGACCAGCACCGCGCATCCGCGGCCGGCCGGAAGCAGCGGCACCACCTGCCCCACCGATGCGGCATTGTCCAGCACGACCAGCATCCGGCGGGTCGCCATGCACGTGCGCAGTACCGCCGCCGCTTCGTTGACGTCCGGGCTGATCTGCTCCTCAGGCGCGCCAAGAGCGCGCAGGAACCGGCCGAGCACCTCCACCGGCTCCAGCGGCCTGGCACCGGGCGAGCTGCCCTGGAGATCGACATAGAGCTGCCCGTCCGGATAGTGCTCGGCGACGGCGTGCGCGACAGCAAGGGCCAAGGTGGACTTCCCGACGCCGCCCAGCCCGTGGATGCCCACGATGACGGACGCCTCGCAGCGCCGCCTCAGCACCTGCCGGGCGTGCCGGAGCTCTGCCTGCCGGCCGATGAACAGTCCCGGCGACCGGGGAAGCTGGCGCGGCGGCGGCCTGCCCGGCCGGCCAAGCGGCACCCCTTGAAGAATCTGCTGGTGCAAGGCCACCAGCTCGGCTCCGGGGTCCAGACCGAGACCCTCCGCCAGATGATCCCGCGCGGTCTGGTAGGACGTGAGTGCCGCCACCCGGTCGCCACTGCGGTACAGGATGCTGACCAACCTGTGCCAGGCGCATTCGCGGGTGGGGTGATCGGCCAGTAGCTGCCGTAGCCCAGCCACCGCCTGCTCGACCTCGCCGGACCGGAACAGCGCCTCGAAGTACTCCTCCCGCGCCTGGGCGCCTGACTCGGCCAACACGGCGCCATAGGCGCGCAGGCTGGGACCGGCGGGCACGTCCTGCAACGGGTCACCGCGCCACAGCGCCAGCGCCGCAGCGTAGCGGTCCAGAGCCAGCGGGAGATCCCCGGCCTCCTGCGCCGACCGGGCCTGCCTGACCCCGGCGAGGAACATCCCGACGTCGTACTCCTCGTCGTGCGCCTCCAGCCGGTAGGAGCCCTGGCAGCTGGTCAAGCGACCACGCTCGGCTCCGAGCAGGCCGCGGACCGCCGAGACATACGTACGGACGTTCTCAACCGCCGACCTGGGCGGATGCTCGGGCCATACCTCAACGACCAGGCGTTGGCGGCTCAGCGGGGTGTTCCGGCGCGAGATCAGCAGGGCCAGCACAGTGCGGTGCTTGGCCGCCGTGACCTCCACCCGCAATCCGTCCGGCTGCAACAGCAAAGGCCCGAGCAAGCCGAACCTGGCCAAGCCATCCCCCTCTCGAGGGCGTCATCTGCCGGGCGGGTCAGGCAGCCAGAGCTCATCCCTGGGGGCGGTCGGCGGCGAGGCGGGCGCGCAGCTCGTCCCGTTCGGTGGTCAGCTCCGCCACCTGGGCTTGCAGCTCAGCCAGCTGCTCCGCGTGGGCGGCCGCCACCGCGGCGTCCTCGCCGGCCCGCTCGTCGATGCGATGCAGGACCGCAGCCGTGTCGAGCCCACCGCCGCCGGCCTGGAGCTGCTCCGCCAGCGCCGCGAACGCCGCAACCAGCGCGTCCACCTTGGACTCCACCCGGGCTATCCGTTCCTGCACCTCGGCCACGTTGCGGATCAGGCCGTTGATGTAGCGGCCACCTATCGTCTGGCTGCCCTCGGGGCGCCGCCACTGCTCGAGAACGTAGTTCACGCGGTCGGCCGCTTCCACGGCTCCTCCTGGGATCGGCACCGGCGCACCGGCGCGGGTCAGCGCGAGCAGCTGCTCGCGGGTGCCTCGGAAGGCGTTGAGATCCACATTGGTGGCGAGCCCGCCGGCGTCACCCCGGTCGGTGAACTGGAGGATCGTGGCGCTGGTCCAGCCGCCGTACCCGGGGACCCACCAGCCGGCCGGCACCCGCGGGTAGAGCTGCGCCGCGGTGCCGCGCGCGGACCGGCCGGCCGCCGGGTCCCACAGGTAGTGCGAGGCCCACAGGTACGGCGTCACGCTCGCCCCCGGCCAGCCCCGCGGGCGCCACCACCACCCGCCGGTGTAGATGAGGAACGGGTGGTTGCCGGTGAGCCGGCGCCACTCCGC
>DASSUC010000099.1:0-3776 GCA_035707405.1 Micromonosporaceae bacterium
AAGGAGCAGCTGCTCGCGCCGCTGCTGCCGGGGATGGAGCAGCCACCGCACCCGATGCGGCTCGGCGACAGCGAGAAGGACTACTACGTGGGGGCGCTGACCAACCCGGGCACGTCGGCCGGGGCCGAGCGGTCCACCATGGGCCCGGGCCGCTTCCAGCTGGACGAGACGCCGGGGGTCGAGTTCCCCGGGGCCGAGCAGCAGGCACAGCGCGCGGCGGGCGCTGACGGGGCGCAGCAGGGGAGCCGGACATGAGTACGGGCACGGCGCTGCTCGCCGCCGCGGGCGAGGTCGGCGGCGGGGAGCAGTGGACCTTCTTCATCCTGGCGCCGCTGGCCCTGATCGGGGCGCTCGGCATGGTGCTGGCCCGCAACGCGGTGCACTCCGCGCTCTGGCTGGTGCTCACCATGCTCTGCCTCGGCGTGTTCTACGTGCTCCAGGCCGGGCCGTTCATCGGCATGGTGCAGATCATCGTCTACACCGGCGCGATCATGATGCTTTTCCTGTTCGTCCTGATGCTGGTCGGCCGGGAGAGCTCGGACTCGCTGATCGAGACGCTGCGCGGGCAGCGTACCGCCGCGGTCCTGCTCGGGGTCGGCTTCGCCGCGCTGGTCGGCGTGGGCACGGCCCGGGCCCTGCGGCTGGTCCAGCCGACCGGCCTGGACGCGGCGAACACCGAGCACGGCGGCAACGTCCCGGGCATCGCGGCCGCGCTGTTCACCAGGTACGTCTTCGCCTTCGAGGTGACCAGCGCGCTGCTGATCACGGCCGCGCTCGGCGCGATGCTGCTGGCGCACGTCGAGCGGCGCCGCGGGGAGCGGATGCGCCAGCCGGAGCTGATGCGGGCCCGCTTCGCGCCCGGCAGCTACCCGGCGCCCAAGGCCGGGCCCGGCGTGTTCGCCACGTCCGACTCCGTGGCCACCCCGGCCCGCCTGCCGGACGGCACCCCGGCCGAGCGCAGCATCTCGAAGATCCTGCCGGCCCGGGAGCTGACCTCGGCCGAGTCGGCCCCCAAGGGTACGGAGAGGTAAGAGCCTGATGACTCCGATGTGGTACATCGTGCTCGCCGCCGCCCTCTTCACGGTCGGCGCGGTCGGGGTGCTGGTCCGGCGCAACGCGATCGTCGTGTTCATGTGCATCGAGCTGATGCTCAACGCGGCGAACCTGTCTCTGGTCACGTTCAGCAGGATCAACGGCAACCTGGACGGCCAGATCATGGCGTTCTTCGTGATGGTGGTGGCCGCGGCCGAGGTCGTGGTCGGCCTGGCGATCATCATGTCCATCTTCCGCACGCGGCGCTCGGCGAGTGTCGACGACGCGAACCTGCTGAAGTACTAAGGGACCGGCGTGGAACCGACTGTTGAATTCGCCCCCGCCACCGGGCTGCTCGCCAGCTTCTGGCTGCTCATCGCGATCCCGCTGGCCAGCGCGGCGGTGCTGCTGGTGCTCGGCCGGCGCGCCGACCGCTGGGGCCACTGGCTGGGCTGCGCCAGCGTGGGTACGGCGTTCGTGCTGGGCCTGGTCTACTTCCTCCAGCTGCGGGGCCTGGAGCAGCGCTCGGCCGAGCTGAGCCTGTGGAGCTTCATCCCGGTGGGCGGCCTACAGGTCGACCTCGGCCTGCTGCTCGACCCGCTCTCCGGGGTCTTCGTGCTGCTCATCACCGGGGTGGGCTTCCTCATCCACGTCTACGCCGTCGGCTACATGGCGCACGACGAGGGACGCCGGCGCTTCTTTGGCTACTTCAACCTCTTTGTCGCGGCCATGCTGCTGCTGGTGCTCGGCAACAACTACGTCATGCTCTACCTCGGCTGGGAGGGCGTGGGCCTGGCGTCGTACCTGCTGATCGCGTTCTGGTTCACCCGCCCGTCCGCGGCCACCGCGGGCAAGAAGGCGTTCCTGATGAACCGGGTTGGCGACGCGGGCCTGGCGATCGCCATCTTCTGGATGTTCGCCGCGTTCGGCAGCACCCACTACGCCGACGTCTTCACCAACGTGGGGGCGCTTAGCGGGACCGCGGTCCTGCTGCTCGGCCTGCTGCTGCTGCTCGGCGCGACCGGCAAGTCCGGCCAGTTCCCGTTGCAGGCCTGGCTGCCGGACGCGATGGAGGGCCCGACCCCGGTCTCCGCGCTCATCCACGCGGCCACGATGGTCACCGCGGGCGTCTACCTCATCGCCCGGTCCAACCCCATCTTCAGCCAGAGCGCGACGCTGCAGACCGTCGTGGTCAGCGTCGGCGCGCTCACCCTGCTGATCGGCGCCGTCATCGGCTGCGCCAAGGACGACATCAAGCGGGTGCTCGCCTGGTCCACGGTGAGCCAGATCGGCTACATGTTCCTCGGTGTGGGGCTGGGCGCCGGCGCGTACGCGCTGGCCATCATCCACCTGCTGGCGCACGGGTTCTTCAAGGCGGGGCTGTTCCTCGGCGCCGGCTCGGTGATGCACGCGATGAACGACCAGGTGGACATCCGCCGCTTCGGCGGGCTGGCCCGCCACCAGCCGATCACCTGGGCCACGTTCGGGGTCGCCTGGCTCGCCATCATCGGCATGCCGCCGCTGTCCGGCTACTTCTCCAAGGAACCGATCATCGCGGCCGCGTACGACCGGGAGGGCTGGACCGGCTGGCTCTTCGGCACCGCGGCGCTGCTCGGCGCGGGCCTCACCGCGTTCTACATGACCCGGCTGTTCGTGCTGACCTTCCACGGCCCGAAGCGGTGGACCGACGACATCGACGACCACCCGCATGAGTCACCGCCGGTGATGACGGTGCCGCTGGTGCTGCTCGCGGTCGGGTCGCTCGCCGCCGGCTGGCTCATGTCCACCTCGGTGGTGACCTGGCTGCGGCCGGTCTTCGAGCCGGCCGGGGCAGCGGAGGCGCACGGCGGCAACCTGAGCCACACCGCGGTCACCCTCCTGTCGGTGCTGGTCACCCTGCTCGGCGCGGGCCTGGCCTGGGCGATGTTCCGCACCGGCACCGCGCTCACGGAGCAGCCCGCGGGAGCGCTGGTCACCGCGGCCCGGCGCAACCTCTACGCCGACGCGTTCAACGAGGTCGTCTTCGAGAAGCCCGGCCGGTGGCTCACCCGGGCCCTGGTCTACCTGGACAACCGGGGGATCGACGGGCTGGTCAACGGGCTGGCGGCCGGCGTGGGCGGCGGCTCCGGGCGGCTGCGCCGGTTGCAGACCGGCTTCGTCCGGTCGTACGCGATGTCCATGCTCACTGGCGCCGTGCTGGTCGTGGCGGCCTTCCTGGCGGTGATGGTGGGATGAGCTCGTTCCCGTTCCTGTCGGTCCTGACGCTCGCGCCGCTCGTCGGCGCGCTGGTGGTTGCCCTGCTGCCGCGGCGCAGCCCGGCGCTGGCCAAGCGGGTCGCCTTCGGCTGGTCGCTGGCGGTGCTGGTGCTCACCGCGCTGATGTGGGCGGCGTTCAACGTGGACGGCGACCGGTTCCAGTTCCGGGAGTCCTACCCGTGGATCGCGTCCTGGGGGGTGCGCTTCACGCTCGCCGCGGACGGCATCGCGCTGGTGCTGATCGCGCTGGTCGCGGTGCTGGTGCCGGTGGTGATCCTGGCCAGCTGGCACGACGCCGAGCCCGGCCGGCGCAGCGTGCCGGCGTACTTCGCGCTGATCCTGGCCTTGCAGAGCACGATGATCGGCGTCTTCGCGGCGGCCGACGTGTTCCTGTTCTACGTGTTCTTCGAGGTCATGCTGGTGCCGATGTACTTCCTCATCGGCTCGTACGGCGGGCACCAGCGCCAGTACGCGGCGGTCAAGTTCTTC
>DASSUC010000100.1:0-15308 GCA_035707405.1 Micromonosporaceae bacterium
CTCGACAGCCAACAACGGAGTTGGAGGAACCCCAGTGTCAACGTCGCTAACCGGACGGTTCGCGCTGACCGATGAGGAGCGTGAGCTCCTGCCCTCGGCCGCGGACGTCGAGTCGTACGCCCAACGGGGCTGGTACCTGTCGCGCAAGCTGTTCTCGGACGCCGAGGTCGACGAGCTGGTCGCCGCCAGCGACCGCTTCTACGCGGGCGAGCGGGACCGGGTCCTCCCGGTCCACCCGCCGCGCCTGGCCTACTGGGAGCCTGGCCAGGGGCCGGTCCAGCGGCACAACGACTACATCCACTACGAGAGCGAGGCGATCCGGCGCATTCTGTGCAAGCCGCTGCTGGGTGCGGTCGCGGCGCGGCTCGCCCGCGCCGACGAGATCCGGATCTTCCAGGCGACCCTGATCTACAAGCCGCCGCGGCCGGACGAGCCGACCAACATCGTGCCCTGGCACTTCGACAAGCACTACTGGCAGTCGTGCACGTCGGAGCGGATGCTGACGGCGTTCATCCCGCTGCACGACTGCGACGAGGAGCTCGGCACGATCACCATGGTCGACGGCAGCCACCTGTGGAAGGAGGTCGGCGCGGACGACAGCACCAGCCGGCACTTCGCCGCCCGGGACAGGCAGGACCTGGACCGCCTGCTGGAGGAGAACGCCGACTTCAACAACGCCGAGGTCCGCAAGATCCCGATGCTCATCCCCAAGGGCCACGTGAGCTTCCACCACTGCCGGATCTACCACGGCAGCGGACCCAACCGGGGCAACCGGCCGCGCCGGGCGGTCTCGCTGCACCTGCAGGACGGCGAGAACGCGTACCGCCCGTTCCACCTCAGCGACGGCTCGGTGGTGGAGTACAACCACGACGTGCTGGTCCGCCGGACGCCGGACGGGCAGCCCGACTACGCCGACCCCGACTACTGCCCGGTGACCTGGCGCTCCGCGGCCTGACGCGGCGCGCCCACCAGCTGGAGGTCTCATGTCCACCGGAGCCGGCAGCCTTGCCCGGCGCAGGCTGCTGGGCATCCTGTCCGGCGCCTGGTTGGGGCAGGCCTGCTACGCCGTGGTCAAGCTCGGCGTGCCGGACCTGCTCGCGCAGGGGCCGCGGACAGTGGACGACCTGGCCGCGGCGACCGGCGCACACCCCCGGGTGCTCCACCGGCTGCTGCGCGCCCTGGCCGGCGCCGGCGTGCTGCGCCAGGCCGACCCCGGCACCTTCGCCCTGTCCAGCACCGGCGAGCTGCTGCGCTCGGACGCGCCGGGCTCGACCCACCTGGTCGCGCTGATGCACGGCGAGGAGGTGTTCCGCTCCTTCGCCGAGATCATGCACACGGTACGCACCGGCACCCCCGCCTTCGAGAAGGTCTACGGCCGGTCGTTCTACGCGTACCTCGACGAGAACCCCGACGCCGCCAGCACCTTCGTCGAGTCAATGGGTGACCAGCCGGTGCCGGCCGGGCTGTCCACCTGCGACCTGTCCGGGGTCGGCACGCTGGTCGACGTCGGAGGCGGCAACGGCACGCTGCTCGCCGAGGCGCTCACCGCCCACCCGCGGATGCGCGGCGTGCTGCTGGAGCGGCCGGACGCGGTGGCCGCCGCCCGGGCCCGGCTGGGCGAGGCCGGCCTCGCCGACCGGGTGCGCTTCGTCGCGGGCAGCTTCTTCGACACGGTGCCCGCCGGCGGTGACGCGTACGTGCTGGCGCGGGTGCTGCACAACTGGAACGACGAGCATGCGCTGGAGATCCTGCGCCGGGTGCACGCGGCGGCGCCGCCCGGCGCCCGGCTGCTCGTGCTCGAGGAGCTGCTGCCCGACGCGGACCCGCCACCGGCCGGCCTGGGCGACCTGCTCATGCTGGTGACGCTCGAAGGGTTCGACCGCACCGGGGCCGAGTACCGCGAGCTGCTGGTCAAGGCCGGCTTCGACGTCCTGGCCGTACGGCACGTCACCGGCCGGCAGACCGGCGGCGTGGTCGAGGCCACGCGGATCTGAAGGGACCGAGCATGCCTGACTCCGCCGACCTCTACCGGATGGTCCGGCTCATCCGCCGGTTCGAGGAGCGCGCGATCGAGCTGGTCCGCTCCGGCGAGATCGTCGGCGGCATCCACCCGTACCTCGGGCAGGAGGCGATCGCCGCGGGCGTGTGCGGCGCGCTGCGCCGCGACGACCTGATCACCAGCACCCACCGGGGCCACGGGCACGTGCTGGCCAAGGGCAGCGACCCGGCGCGGATGCTGGCCGAGCTGGCCGGGCGGGAGACCGGGCTGAACCGGGGCCGGGGCGGGTCCATGCACGCGGCCGACTTCAGCGTGGGGATCCTCGGCGCGAACGCCATCGTCGGCGCCGCCGGCCCGATGGCCGTGGGCGCGGCGTGGGCCGCCCGGCAGGCCGGCAGCGACCGGGTCGTGGCGACCTTCTTCGGCGACGGCGCGGTCAGCCAGGGCGTGCTGCTGGAGTCGTTCAACCTCGCCGCGCTGCGGCAGGCGCCGGTCATCTTCGTCTGCGAGAACAACGGCATCGCCACCACGATGCGGGTGGCCGACGCGGTGGCCGGCACGATCACCGGCCGGGCCGCCGCCTTCGGCATCCCCGCCGCCACGGTCGACGGGATGGACCCCGAAGCGGTGCTCGCCGCCACCGCCGACGCGGTCGCCCAGGCCCGGTCCGGGGGCGGGCCGTCCTTCCTGGAGTGCCACACCTACCGCTACGACGCGCACCACACCTGGGAGCACAAGGCCCGGCCGCGCTACCGCACCGAAGAGGAGGTGGCGCTGGGCCGCTCCCGCGACCCGGTGCAGATCCAGGGCGCCCGGCTGCCGGTCGCAGTGCGGGAGCGCATCGACGCGGAGGTCGAGGCCGTGCTCGACGAGGCGGTCCGGTTCGCCCGCGAGAGCCCCAAACCCGACCCGTCCGGCGCCCTGGACCACCTGTACGCCGACGGCCTGCGCGCCCGCCCGGGGGTGGTGTGATGACGATCCTGTCCTACCTCAAGGCACTGGGCCGCGCGCTCGGTGACGAGATGGCGCGCGACGAGGCCGTGTTCGTGCTCGGCGAGGACATCGGGGTCGGCGTCGCCAACGTCACCACCGGCCTGCTCAAGCGCTTCGGCCCGGACCGGGTGATCGACATGCCGATCTCCGAGCAGGGTTTCACCAGCTTCGCCACCGGCGCCGCGATGGTCGGCCGGCGGCCGGTCGTCGAGTTCCAGATCCCCTCGCTGCTCTTCCTCGTCTTCGAACAGGTCGCCAACCAGGCGCACAAGTTCTCGCTGATGACCGGCGGGCAGACCAGCGTGCCGGTGACCTACCTGGTGCCCGGGTCCGGCTCGCGGACGGGCTGGGCCGGCCAGCACTCCGACCACCCGTACAGCCTCTTCGCGCACGTCGGGGTGAAGACCGTGGTGCCGGCCACGCCCGCGGACGCGTACGGGCTGTTCGTGTCGGCGATCCGCGACCCCGACCCGGTGGTGGTCTTCGCCCCGGCCGGCTCCCTCGGCGTCCGCGAGGACGTGGACCTGGCCGCGCTCGGCCCGGTGCCGCTCGGCCAGGGCCGGGTGCACCGGGAGGGCGACGACGTGACCGTGGTCGCGGTCGGCCACCTGGTGCAGGACGCGCTGGCAGTCGCCGAGCTGCTCGGAGACGAGATCTCGGTGGAGGTCTACGACCCGCGCACGGTCTACCCCTTCGACTGGGCGGGGCTGGCCCGGTCGCTGGACAAGACCGGGCGGCTGGTCGTCGTCGACGACTCCAACCGCTCCTGCGGCATCGGGGCGGAGGTCCTGGCCACCGCGGCCGAGGAGATGCACCTGGTGGCCCCGCCACGCCGGGTGACCCGCCCGGACGGCGCGGTGCTGCCCTTCGCCCTCGAGCTCGACCTGGCCGTGCAGCCCAGCCGCGAGCAGCTGACCGCCGCCGTCCGCGAGGTCGCCAAGACCGGCTGACCGCCCCACTGTTGCTTGATCGTTGGACGGCTACGGTGAAAGCTTCGGGCGTGTCTTCACGGTAGGCGTCCGACGATCATGGCCACCGGTTGCCGAGGTGCGCGCCGAGGCGCCGGACCGCCTCGGCCGCCGCGATCGCGTGGCTGCGGTCGTTGCCGTGTATCCCATCCCCGCTGTAGAGACTCGGATCGGTCTCGGCCGGGTGCCCGGCGAGGTCGATGTGGATGGTCCCCAGCTCGTCAGCGAGGGCACGGGCGTCCCCGGCCAGCCGACGCAGCCGCCCGGCGAGCGGCGGGCGCAGCCCGTGCGGCCGGTCCGGGTAGCTGGAGAGCACGAACAGGCTGACCGTCAGCACATCGGCGCCGCGCTCCCGCAGGGCTCCCACCATCGCGGTCACCTCACGGCGTACCAGGTCCCGGTCGTAGCGGGGGCGCAGCGCGTCGTTGGCCCCGCAGGCGACGAGGGCGAGGTCCGGCGCGAAGGCGAGCGCCGCGGCCAGCTGGCGCTGGCGCACCTGGGCCGCACGCAGGTCCCGCGCGCCCAGGTTGAGATAGGCCAGGTCCGGCCGGGGTACGGCCAGCGCCAGCGCCAGCCGGTCGGCCCAGCCGAGGCGGCGGTAGCCGGGGACCGGCTCGCCGACGCCCTGCGCGACGCTGTCGCCGAGCACCGCGAACCGCCGCCACGGGTGGCCTGCCAGCAGCGCCGCCGCCTCCCCAGGACGCAGGCAGTACGGGTCCGCAGCCTCCGCGCCAGCGGCGGCCACCCCCCGCGGGGGGCCGATCTCCTCAGTCACGTGCGAGCTTCTGACCTGGACGAGAGGTCAGGCACGGACATAGTGTCTGCCACTCACCCCGGCGCTACAGCGTGAGAAGGCGGCGCAGGCCGTGGTCGACCTGGCTGGCGAGACTCGCCGGTATGCGGCCGTGCCGGTGCCCGAATGCCGACGGGTCGGCGAACCTGATGCGCGACAGGTCGATGGTGCCGCCACCGGCGAGATCTCCCGGCAGTGGCAGGAGAACGCCGGGTACGTCACCGTCGGCTCGGCTGTGCACCAGGACGATCACGGGATAGGCGTAGCAGTAGGTGTTGGCGCTGACGACCAGGACCCGGATCCGTCGACTGCCGAGGGCGTAGTCGACGACGTCGCCACGGGCCGGCGTGCCGCTTCGGGCTACCACGCGGCGTTGAAGTCGGCGAACGCGGCGGCGTCCTCGCCGGTCAGGGAGGCGTGCCAGGCAGTTGCGGCCGCCACGGCGCGCCGGTCCAGGTACTCGCGGATGGCCTCGGCGACCAGCGCCGAGCGGTTGCCGCCGTCAACGGCGGCGTTGAGGTCAGCGCTCAGCTCATCGTCGAGAGTGATGGAGATGCTGACGGTCACAGCCGTGACACTACCAATGATGTTGTCGCTAACACGATCAGCAGCCGGATCGGCGTGTCGCCGCCAAACCCACCAGGTATCGGCCGCATCCCGGTCCCGCGTGCACTACCAGCGCCGGCGCCTGAGGTCCGGCGAGAAAGGTGAGGGAGCCCCGGCACACGGCCAGGGCTCCCTCAGAGCTGAAGCGGTGAAGCGGTTACGCCGGGGAGAGACCTTCCGCGAAGTCGTAGAGGCTCTTGATGTCGTCGTCGAAGTACGGGCCGTCGAACTGGCCGTTGCCCGGGCTGTCGCCGTGGCTCACCACGCTGTTGATATATCCCAGGCCGTTCTGGTCGTTGTAGTCCATCAGCCATGGCCCGCCGCTGGAGCCGTAGGTCATGTTGCACCACATCCGGATCTGCTGGCCGCCCGCGTACCACGTGCCGCTCTGGCAGTACCACTGGACCTCGCCACCGCCGAGGTTCTGCGGGTAGCCCAGGGCGGTGATCAAGGGATGTTGTAGCCCCAGTTCCAGCGCATGCCGCTGCCGCCGACCGTGTCGACGACCTTCATGCCCCAGTAACCGCCGTTGTGCATGATGGCGATGCCCATGTCCTCGTCCATGTTGCCGTTGAAGGCCCAGGCGGTGCGGGTCGTGAGCGTGTAGGCCACGAACGTGCCGAATGGCTGCGCCCCGTAGCGGTACCGCGGAACGAACTGCCAGTTGCTGTACCACTGCCCGCCGTAGCCCTGGTGCACGCAGTGACCTGCGGTCATGACCAGTCGCCGCTTGCCGCTGGCCCGTGGTCCGTCTTCGCCATCCTCCGGGCGACCGCCGCCGAGCTGGCCTGCGCGTTAAGCCGCAGCGTCCCGGTGGCGGTCGCGGTACTCCTGTAGCGCTCGCCGCACGATGCCGGACTTTCCCTCCCGGTCCCGACCGGCGGTGCGCTCCAGCCACTCCAGCATGGACGGAGGAAGCCGGAACGTCGCCGGACGCATCACCGGCGTCCCCTGCTCGTCGACCTGCACCGTAGGCTCGGTAGCCCGCTCGGACCGAGCGATCAGGGCACTGGTGTCGTTGCTGAGGAACCAGTCGCCGATCTCTTCCTTGGTCATGTTCGTGAAATCAGGTAGCTCACCCATCGTCGGTCCTCCCGAGCCAGGTCTCGAACTCGACGCCGCTCATCGGCTTGGCGCGGGCGACCCGCCAGACAAACGAGTCGTCGTTGCGGAACAGCAGCACTCCGACGGCCCGGCGCTCGGCCGTCACCGAGTAGACCGCAAGCACGTCCTTGTCGATGCGCAGGCGGCGCTGGAGGTGCAGCGGCGCCTCCAGCGCCTCACCCACCTCGGCAACTGTGACGTCGAGCAGCTGCGCCACAGGTTCGCCAACCGTCGGCATCCGCCACTGCAGCTCACCCACGCTGACAGCGTATGACACGTACGACGCCAACGCAGGCCCTGCCGGGCGCTGGTAGCGCCACGGCCAACCCGCCGGCCAGCCTGGTTCGTCCTCTTCTGCCGCCACCCACCTCTTCAAGATCGTGATCGCGGCAGCCGATGTGCGCTACGACTGCACAAACAGCGTCCACGATCGCGATCTTGGAATGTCGTGGCCCGCCCGACCACCACATCCCCCACCACGGCTTTCGACGCCACGGTCTTCCCGTCGGCGTGGTTGCCATGAAGGATTCGAGCTAATCGACGCCTGACCTAGGAGGAACCATGCGCAGACGAAGGTGGGCGGTCGCGCTCCTGGTCGCGGCCACGCTGGCCGGCGCGGCCACCAGCGTCGTGCCGGCCGGCGCGGAGCCGGAGAGCGGCGCGGCGGCCGGCGCGCGTACGGAGCCGCACGGTCCACGCGACCGCGACAACCGTACGGGCGTGGCCGCGCCCAACGCGGCACAGCGGGCGGCAGCCGGCAAGCTCGGTGTACGCGTACCGTGGAACGCCCTGGGCACGCCGCACGCGCTCGGCCCGGTCGCGGCAGGCCTGGCGCGCGGCCTGCCCGCCGACCCTGAGGCGGCGGCGCGCAGGTACCTCACCGACAACCGTGACCTGTTCGGCTTCGACGAAAGCGCCGTGTCGTCGCTGGAGCGGCTGCTGGTCCAGCCGATCGGCACCGGCGCGGTGGTGCTGCTGCGCCAGCGGTTCGGCGGCCTGCCGGCCGGGCACGACGGGCTCGTCTCGGTCGCGGTGAGCAACGGCACGGTCGTACGGGTCAGCTCGTCGCTGTCCCGGGACACGAGCGCGCCGGAGCCGGCGGCCCTGTCGCCCGCGGCCGCCTACGAGGCGGCCCGGCGGGACGCCGCTCTGGCGCCGGAGCAGGTCCAGACCAGCGACACTCAGCTGGTGGCGGTGCCGACGCCGGCCGACGGACCGCGCGCCGCCTACGCGGTGACGCTGACCGGCGGCAGCGCCGGCGAGCCGGCCGCGTTCGCCACCTACGTCGACGCGCGCACCGGCGAGATCCTCATCCGCGAGGACCTCATCGACCACGAGACCGACAACCCGCAGTGGGCGGTCTTCGAGTCCACCCCGGCCAGCGGGGACCGGGTCATCTACTGCCTGACTGCGACCACCGGCTGTGTGCGCGAGGTCCGCGACCCGAACAGCAGCCAGGCGTGGGACGTCGACCTCGCCACCGGTACGCCGACCTTCACCTCCCGCGGCAACTCCGCGGTGAGCTTCCGGCGGTGGGGTGCCGGCACCCCGGACACCCTCGCGACGGCGAGCCCGACCCGCGACTACATCTACCCGTTCACGGACCAGTGGCACGCGGCCCGGTGCAACCCGTCGGTCTACACCTCCGCGCAGCGCAACGACGACGACGCCGCGATCGCGAACCTGTTCGCGATGCACAACCGGATGCACGACTGGTCCTACCACCTCGGCTTCACCGAGGCGACCTGGAACCTCCAAGCCGTGAACCTGACCCCGGACGGCCTCGGCGGCGACGCCGAGCAGGGCCGGGCCCAGTCCAACGCGCTCGGGGGCAGCCGGAACAACGCCAGCCAGGGCACGCCCCGCGACGGGCTGCCGCCGACGACCAACATGTTCCTGTGGCAGCCGATCGCCGGCAGCGCGTACCCGCCCTGTGTGGACGGGGACTATGACATGACGGTCATCGGGCACGAGTACAGCCACGCGATCACCAACCGGATGGTGGCCGGCCCGAACACGAGCATCCAGTCCTTCCAGGGCGGCGCGATGGGCGAGTCGTGGAGCGACATGTTCGCGGCGGAGTTCCTGGCCGAGTACGGCCTGCGCCCACCGGGCGAGACGCCGTTCGTCACCGGCGGCTACGTCACCGGAAACCTCCACCACGGGATCCGCAGCTACGACATGACCCGCAGCCCGCTGAACTACTCCGACGTGGGCTACGACCGCAGCGGCCCGGGTGTGCACGCCGACGGCGAGATCTGGAGCGCGACGAACATGCGCATCCGCAACGCGTTCGTAGCCCGCTACGGTGCCGGGACGCCGGAGCTGCAGGCGCGCTGCGCCGACGGCCTGGAGGACGTCAACAGCTGCCCGGGCAACCGGCGCTGGGTCCAGCTCGCCTTCGACGCGCTCCTGCTCCAAGCGTCCAGCCAGTTCAGCATGGTCGACATGCGGGACAACATGCTCGCCGCCGACCTGGTCCGGTTCGGCGGAGCCAACCAGGACATCCTGTGGAACGGCTTCGCCCAGTCCGGCCTCGGGCGGGACGCGGCCAGCGGGCCGGCCGACGTTGACCCGACGCCGAGCTTCGCGTCGCCGTACGCGGACAACGCCACCGTCACGCTGCGCCCGCTGGGCGAGGCGACCGGTGCCGTGGTACGGCTCTACGTCGGTGACTACGAGGCGCGCGCGGTGCCGGTCGCCGACACCGACCCGGCAACGTCCATTCCGGACACCTTCCCCATCGTGGCGGACACGACGTTCTCGTTCCTCGCGGTCGGGGCCGGCTGGGGCCACCAGCGGGTCGAGGCCCGGTTCACGCCGGGCGGGACGCACGAGCTGAGGCTGGTCCTGCCGCGCAACCTCGCGTCGACGGCCTCGGGTGCGGTGTTCTCCGGCGACGGGGTCAACCTCGACAAGCTCGGCGACGACTCGGAGGCGACGAACTGGGCCTCACTGGAGGGTGTGGCCGGCAGGCAGGTCACCGTCGACCTGGCCGGTGGCCGACCCCAGCTCGTCAGCGAGGTCCGGGTCAGCGCCATGCTGCGTCCCGCGGTCACCGGCGACCCCGACGCCGGCACGCAGAACGCGTTCAGCGCGCTGCGGTCCTTCGAGATCCTCGCCTGCCTGAGCCTGGTCGCGGACTGCAGCCAGGACTCGGGCTACCGCGTCGTGTACACCAGCGCGCCGGACGCCTTCCCCGCCGGGGCGTTCCGCCCGTACAACCCGGAGATCAACCTCCGGACCTTCCAGATCCACCCGACGGAAGCGACCCACCTGCGGCTGCGGGTGCTGGCCAGCCAGTGCACCGGTGGCCCGCTCTACGCCGGTGAGCAGGACGACGACCCGACGGCCGCAACGGACTGCGCGACGGCCAGCCCGTTCGCGGCACAGGTCCGCATCGCCGAGCTCCAGGCGTTCCAGCGATAGCCGGTACTGCGGTAGCCGGTACGACGAACACCGGCCGGGGAGGGCCCCGTCAACCCCGCTCTCCCCGGCCACTCCTCCAGCACACCGCCCTTACTCCTCATCGGGCTCAGCGCCGACCTGAAACGGACAGTCGTCAGTGCCCTCGTCGCCGGACGCGACGGGGCCAAGGACACAGACACCTCACACTGGTGTCCGGAAGCCGGCACTGCGGGGGCGCGTCGGCGTTGTTGGGCCCGTCTGGGTCGGGGTAGCTGATGAGGCAGCTGTCTCGCCGGCGCACGACGACCCTCACCTGGCTGGGGACGATCAAAGGCAACGGGTGGGCCGGGGCAGGGCCTTGTGGTGGCGCTATAGTGAACCCCCACAAGGTGCATGAACAGACTATTACGGGACCTAAGCGGCCTGGACCCAGGTGTCTGGTCCACCCGTGGGTGCTGGGTGCCTGTGGGGCGGTGGTGCTCCTTGGCACCGGATCGCCGACCCGTCCACCTCAACACGTCCTTGATCAAATCAATTTCACTGCAACTGGCCCTATCCAGCGCGCCGATGATCCCAATATCAGTGAAATTGATTTGATCTTGGTATGCCCGGCTACGTGAGTGGCGGCTACGGCGGTGACTTGGCCATGTAGCCGGCGTGCGCACCAGTGCAGGCACGCGTAAGTCC
Organism: Micromonosporaceae bacterium; assembly: GCA_035707405.1. GTDB lineage: Bacteria > Actinomycetota > Actinomycetes > Mycobacteriales > Micromonosporaceae > DASSUC01. The sequence goes on from DASSUC010000100.1 coordinate 10,559, forward strand.
TATAAGGGTTCCGGTGGGTGGGCTGGTAGGTCTGTGAGGTGTACGCCGCAGGCGCAGTCGAGGGCCCGCAGGGTAGGACGGTGTCCTGGTAGGTGCCGGGCCGGGGGCGGTGCCGGGGCCGGTGGCCGGGGCCGGGCCGGCCAGCCCGGCGGGAGCTCGAGTACCGCGGGCACGGCACCGTGTCGCTGACGGCGGCGATGAACGTGGCCACCGGCAAGGTCCACCCGAAGATCGTCAGCCGCAACGACTCGGCCACGTTCGTCGCCTTCCTGGCAGAGCTCGACCAGGCCATCGACGAACACCTGACCTCTGCCGGGTCATCGACAACGGGTCCAGCCACATCTCCAAGGCCACCCGTGCCTGGCTGGCCGAGCATCCCCGGTTCCAAATGACCTACTGTCCATCCCCTGAAACCGTAGAGACTTCGATCATGTAATTCGAGTTCTCTTGATCTTGGCGGTAAGCCACGACCGGTGTGCCGCGCCGACCGCCGGGCAGGCCCTGGCCTGCCCGTACCACCTGCCCCAGGGGCCGCCGAGGTCTCCGGGGTCAAGGGCCGGCCGGCAGGCCGGTCGCGCCAGCGACGCGTCAGCGCCCTTGAGGCCGGAGGAGCGGCCCCGTAGCATCGCGCGGCGCACCCCCATGGCCTGTTCTGGTAGGTCAGCAGCGGCGAAGCCGCTTCCTGCTTGGGTGTTCATGCCGCCTCCCGCCGGGCGGCTCGGGCCTCGTAGGCGACTGGCGGAAGCATCCCCACCGTGGAATGCAACCGGATGGTGTTGTACTCCTCGATCCAGGCGGCCACGATGGTACGCGCCTGGGCGCGGGTGCTGAAGTGACTATGCGCCAACAGCTCAACCTCCACAGTGGAGTTGAACGACTCAGCAACGGCGTTGTCCAGCGCCGACCCGGTACGGCCCATCGACTGGCGGACCCCAGCCCGGGCGCAGGCCGTGGCGAACACCCTGCCGGTGTACTCCCCACCCTGGTCTGAGTGGAAGACCACCCCAGCGACAGTACCGCCGCGTACCGCGACCGCCATGCACAACGCCGCCTTGGCCAACGCACTGTCGTGACGGGCACCCAGGGCGAACCCCACCACGCGGCGGGAGTACAGGTCCAGCACCGAGGCCAGGTAGCACGGACCCTCATCAACGGTGATCTCGGTCAGGTCCCCCACCCAGGCCACATCCGGCGCCGTCGGCGGGGCGAAGCGACGCCGCAGCAGGTCCGGCGCCTTGCGCGCCACCGCGTCAGCCTTGGTCAACCCCCGCCGGCGCCGTCTGGCCCGGGCCACCAGGCGCAGCTCGGCCATCACCGCCGCGACGGTGTTCACACTGACCCGCCACCCCGCCCGCCGCAGCTCAGCAGCCACGCGCGGCGACCCGTAGGTGCCCTTGTGCCGGGCGAACACCGCGCCCACCGCCGCGGCCAGCTCACCCCGGCGGGCCCGCCGCCGGGACACATCTCCATGCCGCCACTTGTAGAACCATGCCTGCGACACCCCCAACGCCCGGCACGCCACCGCGTGCGGGATGCCGTACCCAGTCCTCTGGGCCGCCACAAAACCGGCCAGGCTCACCGCCGGGTGGCTTCCTTGACCCAGCCGACGACCGAGCGCTTGAGGACATCACGCTCCATCGTCAGCTCCGCCACCTCAGCCCGCAGCCGAACCAGCTCGGCCCGCTCGTCAGGGCTCAACCCGGCACCATCCTCACGCCGGTGCCGGTCCATCGCCACCCAGTTGGCCAGTGTGCCTTCCTTGATCCCCAGGTCCCGCGCCACCGCAGCGATCGACTTACCCGTCTCCCGCACAATGCGCACCGCGCCCTCGCGGAACTCCGGCGCGAACCTACGTCTCGTCTCTGCCATCGCCCATCACTTCCCTCTAAGGCGATGTCTCCACGTTACGAGGGGAAGCCCACTACACCCCGAAACACGCCTCCTGGCTCAACATGATCGAGATCTTCTTCTCAGTCCTGACCCGCCGGCTGCTACGCCGTGGGGAGCTCACCCCCCGCGACCACCTCGCCGGCGACCGCGATACCCTTCCGCTGCCGTTTGACGGCCGCCCCCTCAAAGCCGCGTGAGACCAACCCTGCAGGACTCGTGCGGGCCTGCACTAGGGTGCCGAGTATGGCGACCCACCTGCCGACCGTGCCGCTCGGTCGTACCGACATGGACATCACCCGGGTCGGCTTCGGCGCCTGGGCGATCGGCGGAGCCGGCTGGCGGTTCGCCTGGGGCGAGCAGGACGACGACGCGTCGGTCGCGGCGATCCGGCGAGCCGTGGAGTCCGGCGTCAACTGGGTCGACACCGCCGCCGTCTACGGCCTGGGCCACTCCGAGGAGATCGTCCGGGCGGCACTCGCGCCGTACCCGGAGGTGGACCGGCCCTACGTCTTCACCAAGTGCGGCATCATCTGGGACGAGGCCAACCCCACCGCCGCCCCGCTGCGCGTCGGCGACCCGGCCTCGCTACGCCGGGAGGTGGACGCGTCGCTGCGCCGGCTCGGCGTGGAGCGCATCGACCTCTACCAGATGCACCGCCCGGCCGAGGACGGCACGCCGCTGGAGGAGTACTGGTCGACGCTGCTCGCGCTGAAGGCCGAAGGCAAGGTGCGGGCGGTAGGACTGTCCAACCACGACGCCGCGCAGCTGGCCGAGGCGACCAAGCTCGGGCCGGTGGACACGCTCCAGCCGCCGTTCTCCGCGATCCACCGGGAGAGCGCCGGCGAGCTGGCCTGGTGTGCCGCGCACGGCACCGGCGTGATCGTCTACAGCCCGATGCAGGCCGGCCTGCTCACCGGCGCCTTCACCGAGCAGCGGGCGGCGTCGCTGCCGGCCGGTGACTGGCGTGCCAGCCACCCCGACTTCACCGGCGAGAACCTGCGTCGCAACCTCGCCCTGGCCGACGCGCTGCGCCCGCTCGCGCACCGGTACGGCGTGTCCGCCGGCGCGGTCGCGGTGGCCTGGACGCTGGCCTGGCCCGGGGTGAGCGGCGCGATCGTCGGCGCCCGCTCGGCCGCCCAGGTGGACGGCTGGCTGCCCGCCGCCACGCTGACCCTGACCGACGCGGACCTCGACGAGGTGGCCGCCGCGATCACCGGCTGTGGCGCCGGGGCCGGCCCAGCCCGCCCGCCTCGCGCCGGCGCACAGGCCTGACCCGCGAGGCCGGCGGTTGGCACCCCGGAACCACAGCGGCGCCGGAGACGTCCATAGTGGCGTGCGGAAAGCTGTGCGTACTGCGTTGATGCTGCTGCTGGCCGGGTTGGTCGCCGCCGGCTGCGCCGGCTCGCGGCCGGCCGGCCCGGGCCCGGCGCCCTCACCCGGGCCGAGCACGCCGGGGCAGGCCCAACCGCTCATCCGGTACGAGCGCACCGGCGGGATCGCCGGCTTCCATGACCGGTTGGTGGTGCTGGCCGACGGCTCGTACACGGTCACCAGCCGTCACGGCCCCGGCGGCACCGGTGTGCTCTCCCCGGCCGAGCTGAGCGAGCTGCGCCGCCTGCTGGACAGCGCCGGCTTCGCCAGCATCCCGGCGACGAACCCTCCGCCCTACCCCGACGGCTTCGAGCACCACATCTGGTACGCCGACCGCGAGGTGCGCGCGGGTGACGGCGCCGTACCGCCAGCGCTCGGACCGGTCGTCGCCGCGCTGGCCACGGTCGTGCGCGACCACGGCGGCTCGTGAGCCCGCACCAGGTAACGGCCTGGGCCCGGCCGGCGTGCCGGCTGGGCCCAGGCTCGACGACCGCTCGGGGGGTTGCGGGCTGACCACCTCAGCGGTGGAACACATTGAACGCGCCGTCCTCGGTGCGGCCGGCCGGACCGGTCGCCACGATAGAGATCCTCGCCAGTAGTGGCTCGTCGGCGTAGCGCCAGACGTAGGTGAACTTCGTGCCTGACCTGGTCGCGGTGCCCAGCAGCGCGGGCGTCGGCGAGGCGCCCGTGCCCAGCGGGGTCAGGAACAGCTGCACCCGGTCGGTGCCGGCGGTGGCCCACATGGTCAACGTGATCGTGCCCTGGCCGGTTGGCATGGTCCAGCCGTTGACCGGCATGGTTTCCTCCGGCTCCGGGTGAAACTCCGGCAGGTCCGGGTTGGGCGTGTAGAAGACGCGCACCCCCGGCTGTACCGGCGCACCGGCGAAGACCAGCGGCGCCACGGTTGCCTTGGTGACCTCACCGTTGCGGCCGGACAGCTCGGCCGCGACCAGCCAGCCCATGCTGGTGCTGGGCCGGGAGAACGGCACCTGGGCGGTGAACGGCCGCATCTGGTCGCCGCCGCCGGTCCCGTAGCCTTCACCCAGCTTCCGCACCGCCAGGCCGTTGTCCTGCACGACCCGCAGGTTGACCTGGCCCTCCCACGCAAGCGCCGAACCCATGACCGTCAACGGCGAGCTCACCCGCACTACGTCGCTGGTCATCCTCATCTGTGGCACGTCCAAGCGGATCGTGTCGGTCTCGGCCCAGATCGGCCGGAACCCGGTGGCTGTGCGTATGAGTAGCACGCTGGTGACGGGTCCGGTGGCCTTGCCGGCGGTCGTGGCCCGGAAGTCGACCGTAGCGAAAACCTCGTCCACGAAGCCGAACCTGACGTAGCTCGGGTTGGCCATGCCCACGACCCGGACCAGGAAGTCACGGGCCACGACCCGGGCCTGGGCCAGATCCACCCGCATCCCGACCGGTGGGGACAGCTGCAGCCACTCGTAGAACGGCGCCACCTTCCCGTTGAAGGAGTACACCGTGGTCC
>DASSUC010000101.1:0-5582 GCA_035707405.1 Micromonosporaceae bacterium
CAGGCCCTGGTAGTCCACGAAGCTGCGCAGCCGCACGCCGTGGCGCTGGGCCTGCGTGACGAGGTCCTCCGGCGCGCGCCGGCCGGTGTGGACGAGCTCGGAGCGCACGTGCGGGTCGGCGGCGACGAACCTGGCGTGCACGTGGTCGACGAAGGCGCGCAGCGCCTCGGGCGTGGCCGGCCCGTCGACGACACCGACCGGCCACTGCTCCGCGCCCGGCCCCTCGGGCAGCGGGTTGGAGACCCGCAGGTAGCCGTCGTGCGGCCGGAGGGTGACCGTCGCCCTGGGAAAGCTCGCCCGGGTCGCCTCCTCGACCCGGGCGAGGAAGCCGTCCGGGTCCGGCCCGCGGCGGCTCAGCCGGCCCGCTGCGTGGCGGTCCAGGCCGTAAGCGCCGTAGGCCCACGGGCCGGCCGCGGGCTCGTCGTCCACAGTGGAGAACGCCGCGCCGACCTGGACGAGCTGGTACGGCTGGTGGTCGCGCCAGTCCGACCCGGTGGTGCTGATCCGGGTGTCGCCGATCCAGCGGCGCTGCCCGGGGGCGTACTGGCGGGCGTGCCGGGTGAAGCCGTCCGGCGTGACCGTGACGAGCTGGTACTGGTTGGGCACCTCGCCCGGGCGGGCGGACGCGGTGACCGCGGCGCTGCCGGTGGACAGGGCGACCAGCCCGGAGGGCAGCCGCTGCAACCGCCCGTCGTGGGTGTGCCCGTGCAGGAGCAGGTTGGCCAGGCCCGGCCGGCCGATGACCCGGTCCAGGTCGTCGGCGTCGCGCAGGTTCTCCTCGTCGTCGACCGCGCCCCGTACCACGTTGTGGTGCACGGCGACCAGCCGCAGCCACCCGGCCTCGCGGTGTGCGGCCAGCCGCTCGGCGAACCAGCGCAGCTGCCCCTCACCGACCCACCCGTAGTGGTCCTCGTCGCGGTGGCTCTCGGCCATGGTGGAGTTCAAGCCGGCCACGACCACGGCCAGGTCGGCCATCTCGAAAAGCGTCCACGGCTCGTCCGGGGTGAACGTCACCCCGTCCACGCCCGCGTAGAACTCCTCGAACGCCGCGACAAAGTGCTTCCACTTCGGAAAGTACGGCGCCACCGGGCTGCGCTCGTCGCCCTCCTCGGCCATGAAGTAGGCCTGGCAGGCCTGCCGGTTGACGTCGTGGTTGCCCGGCACCACCGCCACGTGCCGGCGGGGCAGGCCGGCGGCGTCGGTCAGCGCGGCGAGGAACTCGGTGACCCGCTCGAACTCGGTGCGCCGCCCCCACTCGGCCAGGTCGCCGGTGACCACCATCAGGTCCGGCCGCAGGCCGTGCTCGCCCGCCAGCCCGGCCAGGTCCTCGTGCAGCCGGGCGAAGAGCGTGTCGTACGCCTGGTCGGCGTGGGTCAGCCCGTTGCCGCCGAAGAGATGGTGTCTGCCGAACTGCGGGTCGGACACGTGCAGGATGGTCAGCTGGTCGGCGCCCGAGCGCGGGCGACCCGCGCCGCGCCGGGTCCCGCGGCGGGCGGTGCCAGGCGGGCCGAGCACCTCCGGCCAGGCCAGCCGCAGCCGGTCGGCGCCGACCGCGTAGCTGTCCCGTTCTCCCGCCCGCCGCGGCGCCAGCGACAGCAGCCCCACCACGCGGCCGGCCTTGTCGTCGTAGACCGGGCTCCCGCTGTACCCCGGCTGCACCCGCAGCGCCGCGTCGGCGCCCGAGTCCAGCTGGAGCCGGTCCGCGCCCACGCGCCCCTGCACCCGTGCGGCGACCCAGGCGCCGTCCGGCCGTGGCGGGACCCCCGGGTAGCCGAACACCCGCACCGCGAGCCCGGCCGCCGGGGCGCCGACCGCCAACCGTGCCGCCTTGGCACCGGAGGGCGGCGCCTGGGCCAGCAGCAGCCCGGCGATGTCGTCACCGGCCGCGCCCTCCACCGCCGGCGGCAGCCAGCGCACCACCTGGGCCGTTCCCCGGAACGGCCCACCGGGCAGCAGCGGGAGCTCGACCGTGACCGGGCCTGTGGGCGCCGGCTGCGCCCGCGCGTCCAGGCCCAGCGCGACGTTGACGACGTGGGCGCAGGTGACGATCTCCCGGGCGCCGACCAGCACGCCCACCCCGACCGCGCCACCGGCCGGCCCGGGAAACCGGACGATGAACGTCTCCGGCGCGGCGGCGTCAGGCACGGTCGCTGCCGTCCCCGGCCCGCCCCGCCGGGTCGGCCCGCGGCTGTCGCCAGGTCAGCGACACGGTGAAGTGGACCTCGGTGGTGCCCTTCGCCACCACGACACCGGTCTCGGCGCCCAGCACGATCCCGAACTCGACCGCCATCTCATCGGGTGCCATCGCGGCCAACCGGTCCCGTACCGCCGCAACGGCCGGCCTGAGCTGGTCCAGCGCCTGTTCCAGCGACCTCTCGACCCGGGCGACGACCTCACCGGGTCGAAGCGCGGCCAGCTCCAGGCCGCCGGGCAACTGGTCCTCCGACACCTGGACCAGCAGGCGCCCCCCGCCCTCCACCGGCACGTCGAGCAGATACGTCATCGATCCTCATCGTCCGAGTACGGTGCGCTGCCTGCGCCACTCTAGTCACCCGCACCCCGGCACAGGCCGTGCTCCCACCGCACGCCAGCGCCCTGTCACTGATCTGACAACACCCCGACCACCGACGGCGCCCCCGGCCCTCCCTCCAGGCCGCAAACCGGGTCACATCAGTCATGACTGTGATCGTCTCCCCGGTCAAGCTTGCGATCTAGAAGAGTTATGCCGAGATGGCGTGCATAACTCTTCTAGATCGCAAACGAACCCGGGGGACAGTGGAGCTGGGAGGACGTCGCTGGGGTGGTCCTGGGGCTTCCTCCGGGTACGCCTCTACCGCCTTCCGCAGGGTGGACAGTGCTTCGTCGACCGACCCTCCTTGGCTGGCCACGTCCAGCTCAAGGCAGCGCGCGATGTGCCAGTCCTCCTCCTGGTGCACTGCCGCGGTAAATGTATGAACCATCTGGCTCCTATCTGGAGTGGTGGCTGCCGGCCTCACATGAGCGCCTCGCCCAGGCCCATGTCGGTCAGGCGGGTCATGTGCACGGTGCCGGTCAGCTCCAGCGCCTTCTGGATGCGCTCCTCGGGCGTGGTGTCGATGAGCCGGCGGCCGGGCCACACCTCGTAGTCGCCGACCAGGTCGGCGTGCTGCGCCAGGCCCTCCTGGAACAGCGCCTCCCAGCGGGCGAGCTGGTCGAAGACGGGCAGCTGGGCCCAGAGCATCATGCCGCTGCGGACCACGTCGAGCAGCCGCTCCTTGTCCTCCGGGTGGTTGCCCAGGTGCTCGCGGATGATCGAGCTGCCGACCGCGAGGTGGCGCACCTCGTCGATGCCGGCGCCCTTCTCCATGTCGGCCATGACCGGGTCGATCGGGCGCCACTTGCGCTCGCTCAGCTCGAAGGAGGGCGCCAGGAACCCCTCCACCAGCACGGTCAGCAGCACCACTCCACCGATGAAGTCGTGGTGCTCCCGGACGATCGGCAGGCCGACATCCTCCAGCGGGTTGAGGATCGACTCCCGGTCGGCCTTTGTCAGCTGCTCGATCACCTCCGGGATCTCCTTCTCGCCCACCCCGAGGTTCTGCAGGTGGTTGCGGAAGATCATGGCGTGGCGGGTCTCGTCGAACAGCTGGGTGGCGTAGAACTCCATGGTGGTCGAGTCCGGCGCGCACGCCACCACATACCCGATGGCTCTTGCGGCGCGCTCCTCGGCCAGGGCGCGGAAGGCGACCTCCTGCATGAGCGCCTCGCGCAGCGGGCCGGGCTCGCGCAGAAAGGCCGGGGTGGTGACCTCGGGGCCGTAGCCCACGACGTTGCCGCGCAGCGTGCGCTGCGGCACGTTGGCGAACCAGTACTTCAGGTCGCAGTCGCGGGCGGTGAGGCGCAGCGAGCCGCCCCCCTCCATCAGGGATGCCGCCTTGTCCCAGTCCGCGGCGTCGTGCGCGCTGGTCGCGGGCTCCGGCTCGGTCGCGGGCTGTGCCGCCGGCTGCCGGGGCGCCTCGGCCATCAGCAGCGGGCCGCTCCCCTCCAGATATTCCACAAGGGACGAGGCCACGCTCGTCCGCGACGGCGGGTGGTAGGCCAGGCACTGGCAGGCGGCGATCAGGTACGCCAGCTCGTTGGAGCCGATGAAGGCCATGCCGCCGAGCAGCTCGACGGCCTGCCGCGTGGCGTCGCCGATGGCGTCCTGCGCGCCGTAGCGGGACATCAGCACGTTGGCCAGGCCGTCGTTGTCGGTCTCGCCGGCCATCACCGCGCGGGCCGCCCCCTCCAACAGCAGGGTGGCGGTCTCCAGCCGGGCGCCCAGGGCGGCCCGGTCGCTGGTCGCCCCGCGCCGGCCGGTCAGCGTCCGCTCCACCAGGGCACTGGCCATGCCCAGGTACGACGCCGAGACGAGCAGCTCGAACCAGATGAACCCCATCGTCTGAAGCTCGTCGATGGTGCCGTCCGGACCGGTGTCGGTCGGGATCACCAGGTTCTCCTCGACCAGCACGTCGGTGAGGCGTACCTCGTCGCTCTCCGCCCCGGCCAGCACCGAGCTGGCCCAGAACGGGTGCCGCGAGATCCCGGGCAGGGTCGCGGGGATGAGCAGGAACGCGGTCTTGTGCCCGCCGCCCGGCTGCGGCAGCGCCAGGCTGGCGGTGAGCAGGTCCATCGAGTGGGTCAGGCAGCACGGCTTCTTGGAGCCGTTGACCAGGTAGCCGCCCTCGGCCGCCACCGCGGTCATGGTGGGGGAGAGGATGCCCTGTTCCGGCCGCCCCTCGGCGAAGCCCGAGGCGACCAGCAGGTTGTTGCCGGTGATCGCCTCCAGCAGGGCCCACTCCATGCCGGACTTCTTCACGCTGTCGGCGAAGGCGAACAGGGTCGCCACCGAGAAGTGGTGCATGGTGGCCGCCACCGCCAGCGACGGGGAGTACGACCCGACCGCCCGGGCGACCCGTACCGCGTCGAGCGGGGTGGCCCCGAGCCCGCCGTAGTCCCGCGGGATCACCAGGCTGGGGCCGCGGCTGCTGCGGAACACCGGCAGGGTGGCCCCACCCGGGGCCTCCCGCTTCTCGAACGGGATCTGCGCCAGGCCGTCGATCAGGCCGGGCAGGTAGGTCTCACAGACGGCACGAGCCTGGTCGAGTGATCGCATGGTAGGCCTCCAGCGCGCGGTTCAGCGGTTCAGCGGTTGAGCAGGGCCCGGGCGGCGTCGCGGCGCAGCTTGCCCGAGGGCGTCTTGGGCAGGGTGCCCGGCGGCAGGACGACCACGACGGCCGGTCGTGCGTCCACTTCGGACACGATGCTGGTGGTGACCGCCGCGACGATCCGCTGCTCGGCCGCCGGGTCGCCGGCCAGGCGGGACTCGACCAGGACCGCGAACGACTCCCGGGCCACGCCGTCGCCGGGCATCAGCCGGACCGCCGCGACGTTGCCCTCGCGTACCCCGTCGACCGCGGCGGCGGCGCGCTCGATGTCGGTCGGGTAGATGTTGCGCCCGCCCATGATGATGACCTCCTTGCGGCGGCCGCAGACCACGACCTGCCCGCCGGTGAGGTAGCCCTCGTCGCCGATGTCGAGCCACCCGCCGGCGTCGCGGGCGC
>DASSUC010000102.1:0-10277 GCA_035707405.1 Micromonosporaceae bacterium
GTGTTCGGACAAGTTGATAGAGTTACGGCGGCCATAGCGGTGGGGAAACGCCCGGTCCCATCCCGAACCCGGAAGCTAAGCCCACCAGCGCCGATGGTACTGCACCGGAAACAGTGTGGGAGAGTAGGACGCCGCCGGACATCCTTCGTTGAGGCCGCCCATATGGGCGGCCTCAACGCGTTAGAACCGGGGCGTTAGAACCGGGGCGAGCCGAGGCCTGCGAATAGGGGAGGCCTGCGAATCGGTCAGTGCCGCTGCTCAAGGTCGGCCCGCATCGTCCGGAGCAAGGTAGCCGACTCGTCGATCTGGCGGTTCGGGAACATGGCTATCGCGACCGAGCCGTTGTCGGCCCAGCCGCACACCGCCATCGGGTCCTCGGCACCGGTGCTCGCTCCGCACTTCATCACGCCGCCGAGTGGGCCGGGTGGGACCGTCCGTACGCCGGACACGGCGTCCGCCTTGTCGGTCACCAGCCGGAAGAGCCGGTCCAGATCTGTCTCCGGCGAGCGGAGGGTCGCCGTACCCCCGATGAAGACGACGGAGAGTGACCGTTCGACGGGATCCGCGTAGACGGCGCCTACCGTGCTTTTCAGCTCCATGCTGGCGGCCAGGGCGGTGCGCAGGTAGTCGGCGGTGCTCTGCGCCTCCGGGCTTTCGTCGAGCCGCAGCCCCGCGGTCTCCTGAGCAAGCTTGAGCTCGGTGTTCCTCTGCTGGAAGACGCGCCACTCGCCGGGTAGCACGACCACCGCCGCGACTAGGGCCGCTGCTCCGGCGGCGCCGAGCGCCAGCAGTCCGAGCCGCTTTCCGGGCCCGGAGCGGGGCTGTTGGACGGGCCCGGTGCCGGGCTCGGCGAGGTGGCTCGGCTCGAACATTGGCGGAGCGTACGCCACCGCCCAGGCGTCCGGGCGCCGGCCTCCCGCAGGGTGGGCGGGGGCCAGGGTGGGGCGGTGGCGTGGCGCGGTGGTCTGAGCGCGGCCGGTCTGCTGGGGTGGGCGATGGTTCCTGGGCGCTGCTGGTCTCCCGCGGACGCCTGCCGGCGGGCGCTTCGTAGACTCGCAGGGTGACCGACATCCCGGACCAGCGTGCGCCGCTGGCCGCCGCATACCAGCCCGCCGATGTGGAGCAGAGCCATTACGAGCGGTGGGTGGCGGCCGGGTACTTCGGCGCGGACGCTGAGAGCGACCGCCCGCCGTTCTGCATCGTGATCCCACCCCCCAACGTGACCGGCTCGCTGCATGTCGGGCACGCCCTGGACCACACGATCCAGGACGCCCTGGTGCGGCGCCGGCGGATGCAGGGCTTCGAGACGCTCTGGCTGCCCGGTATGGACCACGCCGGCATCGCCACCCAGAACGTGGTAGAGCGGCAGCTCGCGGCCGAGGGTGTCTCCCGGCACGACCTGGGGCGCGAGACCTTCGTCGAGCGGGTGTGGCAGTGGAAGGCGGAGTCGGGGGGGACGATCCTCGGGCAGATGCGCCGCCTCGGCGACTCGGTGGACTGGTCCCGTGAGCGTTTCACGATGGACGAGGGCCTTTCCCGGGCCGTGCTCACGATCTTCAAGCGGCTCTACGACGACGGCCTGATCTACCGGGCAGAGCGGATCATCAACTGGTGCCCGCGGTGCTTGACCGCCCTGTCCGACATCGAGGTGGAGCACACCGAGGACGAGGGTGAGCTGGTCTCGATCCGGTACGGGGAGGGCGAGACGTCGATCGTGGTTGCCACGACCCGGGCCGAGACGATGCTGGGCGACACGGCGGTCGCGGTGCACCCGTCCGACGAGCGGTATCGGCACCTGGTCGGCCGCGAGGTGGAGCTGCCGCTGACCGGGCGGCGGATCCCGATCGTCGCGGACGAGCATGTGGACCCGGCGTTCGGCAGCGGCGCGGTGAAGATGACCCCGGCGCACGACCCGAACGACTTCGAGATCGGGCAGCGGCACGGCCTGCCCGCGCTGACCATCATGGACGAGCGTGCCGTGGTCACCGCGCACGGGCCGTACCAAGGACTCGACCGTTATGAGGCGCGGCCCGCGATTGTGGCGGCGCTGCGGGCGCAGGGGCGGGTGGTGGCGCAGCGGCGGCCGTACCTGCACGCGGTCGGGCACTGCTCGCGCTGCAAGACCGCGGTGGAGCCGCGCCTGTCGTTGCAGTGGTTCGTGAAGGTCGAGCCGCTGGCGCGGGCCGCCGGTGACGCGGTGCGCGACGGGCGGGTGCGGCTGGAGCCTGCCGACTTCGCAAAGCGCTACTTCTCCTGGGTCGACAACATGCACGACTGGTGCATCTCCCGGCAGCTGTGGTGGGGGCACCGGATCCCGGTCTGGTACGGCCCGGACGGCGAGGTCGTCTGCGTGGGGGCGGATGAGGAGCCGCCCGGTGACTCGGCCGGCGGCTGGCGCCAGGACGAGGACGTGCTCGACACCTGGTTCTCGTCGGCGCTGTGGCCGTTCTCCACGCTCGGGTGGCCCGACGACACCGCCGACCTGCGCCGGTTCTACCCGAACAGCGTGATGGTCACCGGGTACGACATCCTCTTCTTCTGGGTCGCCCGGATGATGATGTTCGGGCTGTACGCGATGGACGGGGTCCCGCCGTTCGACGTCGTCGCGCTGCACGGGATGGTGCGCGACCAGTACGGCAAGAAGATGTCGAAGTCGTTCGGCAACGTGGTGGACCCGCTGGACTGGGTCGAGCGGTTCGGTGCCGACGCGACCCGGTTCACGCTGGCGCGCGGCGCCAACCCCGGCGCGGACGTGCCGGTGAGCGAGGAGTGGTGCGCCGGCTCGCGCAACTTCTGCAACAAGCTGTGGAACGCGACCAGGTTCGCGTTGCTGAACGGAGCCACCACCGCCGGTGAGCTGCCCAGCGCCGAGGAGCTGTCCGCGGTGGACCGGTGGGTGCTGTCCCGGTTGCAGCACATCATCGTCGAGGTGGACGAGCAGTTTGACGCGTACGAGCTGGCCAAGGTGTGCGACACGCTCTACCACTTCGCCTGGGACGACGTGTGCGACTGGTACCTGGAGCTGGCCAAGCCGGTGCTCGCCGGCGGCGATGCGGCTGCCGCCCAGGCCACCCGGCGAGTCCTCGGCCACGTGCTCGACCAGCTGCTGCGGCTGCTGCACCCGATGATCCCGTTCGTCACCGAGGAGCTGTGGACCGCGCTGACCGGGGGCGAGTCCCTGGTCGTCGCGGCCTGGCCCGGCCCGGACAAGTCATACCTGGACGACGCGGCAGAGGCCGAGCTGGCCGTGCTCCAGCGGGTGGTCACCGAGGTGCGCCGGTTCCGCTCGGACCAGGGGCTCAAGCCCGGGCAGCGGGTGGCCGCCCGGCTGACCGGGCTGGGCCGGGCCGGCATCGGCGGCCACGAGCCGCTGATCCGGGCACTGGCCAGGCTGGACCCGCCGGGCGACGACTTCGCCGCTACCGCGACCCTGGCGGTCACCGGACACATCGGCGTCGAGCTGGACACCCGTGGCGCGATCGACATCGCGGCAGAGCGGACGCGGCTGGCCAAGGACCGGGCGGTGGCCGAGAGGGAGGCCGCGCAGTGCCGCGCCAAGCTGGACAACCCGGCGTTCGTACGCAACGCGCCGGAGGCGGTGGTCGGCAAGATCCGCCAGCGGCTCGCCGCGGCCGAGGCCGACATCACCCGCATCGGCGCGGCGCTCGACGCGCTGCCGGCGTGACGCGGCCGATGGCGCTCCGGCGCGACGGCACCGCGGGTGCGGGGATGGAGGGATCCTGCTGATGGCGCAGGACCAGCCCCCGGTCGACCTGGTCGTGGACCGGGGGGCGCGGGAGTGGGCGCGCATCGACGCCGCGTACGAGCGCGGCGAGCTGGACGACGCGGGCTGGTTCGCCGCCACGCAGGCGGTCACCGTGCCCGCGTACCTGGCCGGGGACAACCCGCGGGCACAGTCGGGGCACTCCGGGGACGAGGCGCGCTGGGAGCGGGCGCGCCGGCACATCCTGGCCGCGGTGGACGGTCCGGGGACCTTTCTCGACATCGGCTGCGCCAGCGGGCACCTGATGGAGTCGCTGCACGCCTGGGCGGCGCAGGACGGGATCGCGCTGGAGCCGTACGGGCTGGAGCTGTCGGAGGAGCTGGCGGACCTGGCCCGCCGCCGGCTGCCGCACTGGGCGGAGCGGGTGTTCACCGGCAACGCGCTCTACTGGACCCCGCCGGACGGCCGGCGCTTCGACTCCGTGCGCACGGGGCTGGACTACGTGCCACCGCGCCGGCGCGGCGACCTCATCGCCCACCTGCTCCGCGCGGTGGTCGGCCGGCGGCTCGTTGTCGGGTCGTACAACGAGGAGCGGGACCGGCCGGACTGGGCCCGGCAGGTGCGGGCGCTGGGTTACCGGATCGTGGGGGAGGACGAGATCGACCACCCGGACCCGAGGGTCGTCCGGCGTGTCTTCTGGGTCGACCGGGGGAGCGCCCGATGAGCAGCGAGCTTGAGAAGATCGAGGCGGAGCTGCTGGCCCGCGGCTTCACCCGGATGGCCTTTGACCTGGGCAAGATCGAGGCGCTGCTGGACCTGCTGGGCCAGCCGCAGCGGGCGTACCCGGCGGTCCACCTCACCGGCACCAACGGCAAGACGTCCACGGCGCGGATGATCGACAGCCTGCTCGTCGCGCACGGGCTGCGTACCGGGCGGTACACCAGCCCGCACCTGGAGACCGTGCGGCAGCGGATCAGCCTCGGCGGCGAGCCGATCGACGAGGAGCGGTTCGTGGCGACGTACTACGAGGTGGCCCCGCTGGCGGCGCTGGTCGACGCCCGCTTCCCGGAGCCGCTCACCTACTTCGACCTGACGACGACGATGGCGTTCGCGGCCTTCGCCGACGCGCCGGTGGACGTCGCCGTGGTCGAGGTGGGCCTCGGCGGCGCGGAGGACTCGACGAACGTGCTGCACGCCGGCGTCTGCGTGCTCACCCCGATCGGGCTCGACCACACCAGGTGGCTGGGGGACACGGTCGAGGACATCGCTCTGGCCAAGGCCGGAATCATCCACAGTGGAGCGACCGTGGTCTGCGCCGTGCAGCCGGAGGAGGCGCTGCGGCCGATCGCCGAGAGGTGCCTGGAGGTCGACGCGACGATCGCCCGGGAGGGCCGGGAGTTCGGCGTGCTCCGGCGGGCGCTGGCGGTGGGCGGGCAGGTGCTCACCCTGCAAGGCCTCGGTGGCGCGTACGACGATGTCTTCCTGCCGCTGCACGGGGCGCACCAGGCGCAGAACGCGGCGCTGGCGCTCGCCGCGGTCGAGGTCTTCCTCGGCGCCGGAACGAGCCGGCAGCTCGACCCGGAGCTGGTCCGTGCCGGCTTCGCGGCGGCCACCTCTCCCGGCCGGCTGGAACGGGTGCGCAGCGCGCCGGCGATCCTGCTCGACGCCGCGCACAACCCGCACGGCATGGCCGCGACCGTCGCGGCGCTGCAGGAGGAGTTCGCCTTCCGCCGGCTCATCGCGGTCGTCGCGGTGCTCGCCGACAAGGACATCCCTGGGCTGCTCAGCCTGCTGGAGCCGGTGGCCGACGCGGTGGTGGTCAGCCGCAGCTCGTCGCCGCGCGCGGCCCCGGTCGCCGCGGTCGCCGCGGCCGCCGTCGAGATCTTCGGTGCCGACCGGGTACGGGTCGAGCCCGAGCTGCCCGACGCCATCGCCACCGCGGTGGCGATGGCCGAGTCTGATATGGACGGCCCGCTCGGTGGTGTGGGCGTGCTGGTAACCGGCTCGGTGATCACCGTGGCCGACGCCCGTAAGCTGCTGCGGCCATGACCGGCGAGCGCCCGTCCGGGCTGCGTGACCCGGTCGCCGCGGTCCGCGGGGTCGGGGCGGGCACGCTCGCCGTCGAGGCGGTCGTCCTGCTGCTGGCGGTCCAGCCACTGCGTACGCTGGGCGGCTCGCGGGCGGATGCCGCGGTGTGGGCCGCGGCAGGGTTCGCCGTGGCCGCAGTGGTGCTGGCCGGGCTGCTGCGCCGGCGCTGGGTCTGGGCGGCCGGTGCCGGCCTGCAGCTGGCGCTGGTCGGCGCGGGGCTGCTGCACTGGTCGCTGGCGGTGCTGGGGCTGGTGTTCGGCGCGGTCTGGGGGTACCTGGTCTACGTGCGGCGCCGGGTACTGGGGTGAGGCGAGCGGGCGTCAGATGGTGCGGGGCCGCCACTGGATGATGGAGATGCCGTGGCCGTCCGGGTCGCGGAACGCCGCCGCCCACAGCTCCATCTGCTCGCCCTTGGCGACCGGCCGGGGCCGGTGCAGGAACTTGACGCCCTTGCCACGCAGGTCGTCGTAGACCGCGGGCAGGTCGGTGACCTCGAGGTTGAGGTGGACCAGCCGGCGGTCGACAGGCGCCATGTCCGACACCCGGCGCAGCATGATCCGTGTCTCGCCGGAGGCGAGCACGGCGCTGGCGGACCCGCTGTCGACGACGGTGAAGCCGAGCAGGTCGCGGTAGAAGTCGATGGAGCGGGCCAGGTCGGTCACGATCAGGGTGACCCCCACGCCGTGGATGGCGCCGACCGGGCTGCCGGTCGTGGTGTCCGACACCGCCGTCGCTGCGGCCGTCTCGGGCGTCCCGTTGGCGGTGGCGGTCTCGCGTTCGCGGACGGCCGTCGTCTCGGGCGCGGCGGACGGCGGGGCTGGCCGCACGCCGAGCACCGCCGAGGCGCCTCCTTCGATCGGTGCTATGTCGATGACCAGCACGTCCTCCTCGGCGGCGGTGACCGCGGCAGGCGCACGCTGGGCGGGCAGCAGCTCGCCGGCCACGACGAGGTCGGTGCGCGGCTGGTGGGCCAGGTCCTGACGGTGCCCGAGGTCCGGGGAGAACGCGGTGGTCGGCGCGCCGCCGGGGACTGTCTCGCCGCCGGCAGAGCCGGCCGCCGAAGCGGAGGCTGACCGGCGGCGGCGGGGGCTCGGCCGGCGTGGGGGGGCCGGCTCACCGGCCGCCGGCTCCGGCACCGTCGGCGCGGCGGGGGAGATCGGAGCCGCCTCGCTCATCGGACCCTCGTACGGCTCGTGGTACGCCCCGTTGTCCGGCTCTTCGTCGGGGCCGAGCTCGGCGTCGACGATGCGCTGGACGTACTCGTTGAACCGCTCCTCGTCGGCGGCGACCTCGCCGTGGCTGCGCACCTCGTCCCAGAGGATGCGGACGTGCCTGGGATCGTCGATGGCTACCCGGATCGGCAGGGTGGTGCCGATGTCCGGCCACTTGCCGACCGGGACCCGGCTGTCGCGGACCTTGACCTTCGCCGGGGCCAGCCCCGGCGCCTCCACCACGATCTGCAGCTCGCACCGGCCGATCGGCACCGAGGCCGGCGGCTCGGTCACGTCGAGCACGTGGGCGGTGCCGCGCACGAAGTCGCGGATGTTGCCGCGCACCACGGCGACCACGACCACTGTCACCGCGAGGATCAGCAGGGCCACGCCGAGCGCCACGACCGCCCAGTTGGCCAGGCCCACGCCGGCGCACATGGTGAAGACGGCGCAGGCGCCGAGTATGACGGCCGTAAACCTGCGCGGGTACGAGACGTTCCACCGACGGCCATTCGGCACGGCCTAACCTCCCATTGCCGATCACCCGTCAGGCTAGGCGTGCCGGGCGGTCCAGGGGAAGCCCCTCGTTACGCTGTGTCGACGAAACTACCCGAGGAGGAGCCAGGTGACCGAGCGCACGCTCGTACTGATCAAGCCGGATGCGGTGCGCCGCGGCCTGGTCGGTGAGATCGTCGGCAGGCTGGAGCGGAAGGGCCTCACGATCGAGGCCATGGTCCTGCGCACGATGGACCGGGCGCTGGCCGACCTGCACTACGCCGAGCACCTGGAGAAGGGCTTCTACCCACCGCTGCGGGAGTTCATGACCGGTGGCCCGCTGGTCGCCATGGTCCTCTCCGGCGACCAGGCGGTCGACGTGGTGCGCCTGCTGGCCGGCGGCACCGACGGGCGGGCGGCTGCGGCCGGCACCATCCGGGGTGACCTGTCCCTGTCCAAACGGGAGAACCTGGTGCACGCCTCGGACTCGGCCGACAGCGCCAAGCGGGAGGTCGGGCTCTGGTTCCCGGAGCTGGCGTAGCGCGCGGGCGGTGGGAAACCGCAGTGAGGGCCCGGGCAGGGTGCGCTAACCTTTACCGCATAGGCGATGACCCGGCTATCACCGGTGAGCCTCCGGAAGAACGGGCGCCCTGGCGGGCGCCTCAGTAGAACCGGACGGGTCCGGCCCGTGACAGCCGGCCAACGAGCGGGTCGGGGCGGCGTCCCGGCCAAGCGAGGTGGTACCGCGGGCCCTGGCTCGTCCTCGCGTTGACAGCGAAGAAGATGCGGCGCCAGCCGGCATCTTCGCCACGTGACGACGCGAGGAGAGCGACCTGCGATGGCGTACCCGAAGCACACCGCTAGCTCAGACGCCGGTGGCGGCGTCCCGGCTAGCTCAAGCGCCGGTGGCGGCGTTCCGGCTAGCCCCCACCTGCCGGAGGTCGAGCGGCGGGTGCTTGCGCACTGGGCGGCCGACCGGACCTTCGACGCGTCCGTGCAAGCGCGGCCGGCCGGCGAGAACGGGGAGAACGAGTTCGTCTTCTACGACGGGCCACCCTTCGCCAACGGGCTGCCCCACTACGGGCACCTGCTCACCGGCTACGTCAAGGACGTGGTGCCGCGCTACCAGACCATGCGCGGGCGGCGGGTGGAGCGCCGGTTCGGCTGGGACTGCCACGGGCTGCCGGCCGAGGTCGAGGCCGAGAAGCAGCTGGGCATCTCGACCAAGGCCGAGATCCTCGAGCTGGGTGTCGACAAGTTCAACGAGGCGTGCCGGGCGTCGGTGCTGCAGTTCACCAAGGACTGGGAGCGCTACGTCACCCGCCAGGCCCGCTGGGTGGACTTCGCCAACGACTACAAGACCCTTGACCTGTCCTACATGGAGAGTGTCATGTGGGCCTTCAAGACGCTCTACGACAAGGGGCTGGCGTACGAGGGCTTCCGGGTGCTCGCGTACTGCTGGCGGTGCGAGACGCCGCTGTCGAACACCGAGACCCGCATGGACGACGTCTACCGCGACCGGCAGGACCCGGCGCTGACGGTGTGGTTCGAGCTCGAGGGCGAGCAGCCGACCAAGGTGGCGGTGTGGACCACGACGCCGTGGACGCTGCCGTCCAACCTCGCGCTCGCGGTCGGGCCGGACGTCGAGTACGCCGTGCTGGAGCGCGACGGGCAGCGGTACCTGGTCGGTGCGGCGCGGCTGGACGCGTACGACCGGGAGCTCGGGGACTTTGCGAGGGTGGGGACGGTGCGGGGGGCGGAGCTGGTCGGGCGGCGCTACCGGCCGCTGTTCGACTTCCTGGCCGACACTCCGAACGCCTTCCAGGTGCTGGCCGGGGACTTCGTCACCACCGAGGACGGCACGGGCGTGGTGCACCTGGCGCCGGCGTTCGGCGAGGACGACCAGCAGGCGTGCAACGCGGCCGGCATCCCGACCGTGGTGACTGTGGACGACCACACCCGGTTCACCGCGCTGGTGCCGCCGTACCAGGGGCAGCAGGTCTTCGACACCAACAAGGCGATCACCGCGGAGCTCAAGGCGCGCGGCGCGGTGCTGCGGCAGGACACGTACGTGCACTCGTACCCGCACTGCTGGCGCTGTGACACGCCGCTGGTCTACAAGGCGGTGTCGTCGTGGTTCGTGGCGGTCACCAAGGTCCGCGACCGGATGGTCGAGCTGAACAAGCAGATCAACTGGGTGCCGGCGCATGTGCGGGACGGGCAGTTCGGCAAGTGGCTGGAGGGGGCGCGGGACTGGTCGATCAGCCGTACCCGGTTCTGGGGCTCGCCGATCCCGGTGTGGAAGTCCGACGACCCCAGCTACCCCCGGATGGACGTCTACGGCTCGCTCGCGGAGCTGGAGCGGGACTTCGGGGTACGCGTCAGCGACCTGCACCGGCCCGGCATCGACGAGCTGACCCGGCCCAACCCGGACGACCCGACCGGGCGGTCGGTCATGCGCCGGGTGCCGGACGTGCTGGACTGCTGGTTTGAGTCAGGGTCGATGCCGTTCGCGCAGGTGCACTACCCGTTCGAGAACGCGCGGTGGTTCGAGGACCACTACCCCGGTGACTTCATCGTGGAGTACACGGCGCAGACCCGGGGCTGGTTCTACACCTTGCACGTGCTGGCCACCGCGCTGTTCGACCGGCCGGCGTTTCGCGACTGCGTGGTGCACGGCACGCTGCTCGGCTCGGACGGGCGCAAGATGTCCAAGAGCCTGCGCAACTACCCGGACGTGTACGAGGTGTTCGACACGT
>DASSUC010000103.1:0-3319 GCA_035707405.1 Micromonosporaceae bacterium
GGTTGATCAGCGCTCGGGCGATGGTCAGCCGCCGCTTCATCCCGCCGGACAGCGGCTCGACCTTGCTGCCCGCCCGCTCCGCGAGCTGCACGAACTGCAGCAGCTCGTCGGCCCGGGCCCGGGCCACGCGCCGGGGGACACCGAAGTAGCGGGCGTAGGTGGTCAGGTTCTCCCGGACGGTCAGCTCGGGGTCGAGCGAGTCCTGCTGCGGGCAGACACCGAGCCTGGCGCGGATGGCCACGCCTTCGGTCTGCGGGTCCATGCCGAGGACGCGCAGGGTGCCGGCGGTCGCCGTGGAGACGCAGCCGATCATGCGCATGGTGGAGCTCTTGCCGGCCCCGTTGGGGCCGAGGAACCCGAACGCCTCACCGGGGTGGACGTCGACGTCAATGCCGTCGACGGCCGTGAGCCCGCCGAAGCGTTTGACCAGGCTCCGCGCGCAGATGAGAGGCTGACCAGCAGGCACGAGGCGACCATAGCTCGGCGGTACGACAGCCCCGCAGCCATTTCCGCGACAGGCTCAGCCCGCCGCCGCGATCGCCGCCCCGGCACTCGGATACACCACCGGGTCGCCGGACACCACGTACCCGTCCGCGGTGCGCGCCGGCAGCAGATGCTGGTCCGGCCCGGGGTCCTTCTCGTCCCCCCGGTGCACGACGAACCCCAGCCACGCCTGCGCGTCGAAGAGCCCGACCTGCCAGAAGAGACCGAACTCGTCGGCGCCGTCCGGCAGCAGCGGCTCCTCCCACGTGGTGTGCGCCTCCGGCAGCAGGCCGTTGCCCCACACGTGCAACGACCAACCGTCATAGTCGCCGTCCAGTCGCCGGTAGTGCACCCTGGCGTAGCCGAGGGCGCCGGCCGCCGAGCCGAACACCCGCGGGTCGCCGGAGCGCAGCCACACCTCGTCGGTCTCGGCGACCGTGACCAGCCGGTCGTTCGCCACGTCCTTGATGCCGTCGCGGACCACCAGGAAGCCGACCTGCCGGGCGCCGGCGCGCAGCCGGACCAGGGCGGTCGCGCCGAAGCCGCCGCCGGCGTCGAACGGCACCCCGCGCGGCCACGTGAAGTGGGCACTGGGGTGGACGTCCCCCCACACGTGCAGCTGCCAGCCCGCGTAGTCCCCGTCCGGCCGGTGGTAGTGGACGGTCAGCCGCGCGCCGCGCCCCCGGCCGGCCGCCGCCGGTGTGGGCGCGGGCGCCGCCAGCGCGGCCGGGACCGCGGAGGCGGCCGGGGTCGCCGGCCCGTCGAACGCGACCATGCTGGCGAGCAGGAGCAACAACCCCAGCAGCCCGAGCAGCACCCGAACCCACCAGTTGCCCGCGACCGAGACCCGAAGGTCCGCCGCTTCGACGCCGCCGACCAGCGCGGCGACCAGCAACAGGGCGCCGACCACCGCGAGCGGCGCCTCCGGCGTGCGCAGCCTCATGGCCAGAGGGTACGCAGCGCGGGCCGCACCGGTGCCACGGTCACTCCCCGGCCGCCTGCGCCGCCGCCGCGACCAGCTCGTCGGTCGCCTGCCGCACCGCCGCCGATGCCCCGTCGGTGCCGGGGTCGTAGCGGACCGTCCAGGTCAGCCCGTCCACACCGGTCGCCCTGCGTGCGACCAGGCGCAGGAACCCACCTGGTACGGCCTGCCGCGCGGTGTACCCCACCGACCGGGTGACCCTCGTGCGCACCTGGTGCGGCAGGTCCCCGGGCTCCGGCAGTGAGCAGGTCACCGCGGGCAGGTCCGCGACGACGAGGTAGCCCTCCCGCTCCTCCACCACGGCCGCGGGCACGACGGTGAGCTCCTGCCCGGACCAGGTCGCCTTGTGGATCTCGTGCCAGCCCAGCCGGGGCCGTCCCGGCAGGAACAGCCCCCGGTTCGTGGCGACCACCGCCCGGTCCCCGGCGAGCGCGGCCCAGGCGACGACCCGCTCGTCGCGGTCCAGAGCGGGCCGGTGCTGGGCGGGCAGCCGGCGCGCCCGCCGGAAGCGGCCGAACACGTCACAACCCTCCTACGGCCTGCTCCCGCAGCGCCCGGGCGTGCTGCTCCAGCGGCACCAGCTCCCCGAACAGCCGCAGGTGCTCGTCCTGGTTGGTCACCGGGTTCAGCCGCTGCAGCCGGGACTTGAGCTCGCGGATCTGCCGGGTGACGGTCGGCAGCTGTAGCCGGGCCAGCTGGATCGCCACGTACTTGAGGTCCAGCTCGCCGGGGGGGCGCAGCGGCTCCACGGCGAGCTCGCTGACCAGCGCCTTGGCGGCCAGGTCGGTGCATGCGTCGCGGACCCGTTCGACCCAGACCACCCCGGCACTCGCCCGGGCCGCGCCGCCGGCCTCGGTGATGGCCGCCCGCACCGCGGCGTGCACGGGGTGCAGGTAGAAGCCGACCTCGACCGAGTCGAACATCGGCCCGGCGAGTACGGGCTCCTGCAACGCGAGCTTGAGTGCCTCCCGCTCGACTGTCCAGTGTGGACTATCAGGGTCGGGGGCCGAGGGCTGCGGGGCGGGCGGGTCCACCACGCCGCCGCTCTTGGCGGCCGCCGCCACCGCCCGGGTCACCTGCTCGACCTCCATGCCGAGGTCACCGGCGAGCTTGCGGGCGTACTCCGGGCGCAGCGCCCGGTCCTTGATCTTGGCCACGAGCGGCGCGGTGGCGCGCAGCGCGCCGACCCGGCCCTCGGCGGTGTCCAGGTCGAAGCGGGCGAGCGCCGAGCGCAGGGCGAAGGCGATCAGCGGCTCGCGCCGGGCGACCAGGTCCCGCACCGCGGCGTCGCCCTTTGCCAGGCGCAGCTCGTTGGGGTCCATGCTGTCCGGGCTCACCGCGATGTAGGTCTGCGCGACGAACCGCTGGTCGTCCGAGAACGCCCGCAGCGCGGCCTTCTGCCCCGCCGCGTCGCCGTCGAAGGTGAAGATGATCTCACCGGCGAACGTGTCGGTGTCCATCAGCAGCCGCCGCAGCACGCTGATGTGCTCGGCGCCGAACGCGGTCCCGCAGGTCGCCACGGCGACCGGCACGCCGGCCAGGTGGCAGGACATGACATCGGTGTACCCCTCGACCACCACCACCCGCCCCTGCCGGGCGATCTCGCGCTTGGCCCGCTCGATGCCGTAGAGCACGTGGGACTTCTTGTAGAGCGGGGTCTCCGGGGTGTTGAGGTACTTCGGCCCCTCCTCGGCCTCGGCGAGCTTGCGGGCGCCGAAGCCGATCACGTCGCCGGCCAGGTCGCGGATGGGCCACAGCAGGCGGTTGCGGAACCGGTCGATCAGCGAGCCGCTGCGCGCCTCCTTGGCCAGCCCCGCGGTGACCAGCTCGGCCGAGCTGAAGCCGCGCGGGCGC
>DASSUC010000104.1:0-2012 GCA_035707405.1 Micromonosporaceae bacterium
CCCGCCGAGCTGGGCCATGCCCGCCTCGAACGACGCGCGGGTGCGGGTGCTGGCGAAGAAGAAGAGCATCGCGAGTACGCGGTCGCGCAGGTAGGGGTGCGGCCGGCCGAGGGCGCGGTCCCGCTTGAGGGCGAACGCGACGTCGAGCACCGTCGCGATCTCGTCCTTTGTCCACTCCTGGAGCGTGACCAGGTCACGACCCCGAAGGTTGGTCTGCATCGCTGCCCCTTCAGTCCGCCGCGCCGAGCACCAGGGCGAGCAGGGCCATCCGCAGCACGACGCCGTTGAACGCCTCCACCCAGTACCGCGCGTGCCGGGTGCTGTCCACCTCCGGCGGGAGCTCGTCCATCCTCGGTAGCGAGTGCAGGATGATGGCGTCGCTCCTCGCCCGCTCCCGCAGGAGCTGCCGTGTCACGCGGTACGCCGCCGGCGTGACCGGCCGGTCCGCGCTCGCCTCGACCCGCGCCTTCGTGTAGTCGGCCTGGACCACCGGCTCCATGTAGATGACGTCGGCGTCGGCGATGCACTTCTCGACGGACTCGAGCTCGTGGTACGTGACGTTGCGCTCGTCGAGCTCGGCCTTGAGCGCCGGCAGCAGCGACATCTCCGGCGGGGACACCACCAGTGCCTGCATGTCGAACTGCGACATCGCGTAGAGGATCGAGTGCATCGTGCGCATCCGCATGTCGCCCACGCACAGCACGGTCAGCCCGTCCAGCCTCCCCTTGTCCCGCCAGATCGTGTAGAGGTCGGTCAGCACCTGGGTCGGGTGCTCACCCCAGCCGTCCCCACAGTTGATCACCGGCACCGAGGCCCACCTGGCCGCCTCGTGCGGCGCGCCCTGCTCGTAGTGGCGCATGGCGATGACGTCGCCGTAGTACTCCAGCATGTGCACGGTGTCCTTGATGGACTCCTGGTAGAAGTCGCCGGCGCGGGTCATCCTGGCGTCGGAGAAGCCGAGGACATGACCGCCCAGGCGGTGCATGGCCGCCTCGGTGGCCAGCCGGGTACGCGTGCTGGGCTGGTAGAACGCGGTCAGCAGCGTCTTGTGCCGGAGCAGGTCGGTGTTGCGCCGCTGCTCGGCTCCCGGCCTGAGCCGGTCGGCGACCCCGAAGATGTGGAAGTACTCCTCGCGCTCCATGTCCTTCAGCGACAGGATGTCGCGACCGGTGAAGCTGCGCATCGCCACTCTCCCTACGAGACGGTTACTGGTGCAAATGTGTCGATCATTAGCCGGACGTCGTCGCCCAGGGGGTAGAGGACCGGGCACGTCGCGCCGCTGGCGAGGTACTCGCCGACCTTTGCCCGGCACTCGTCCGGGGTGCCGGAGGCCGAGATCATCTGGACCGCGTCGTCGGGCACCAGGCGCATCGCCTTGCGGATCTCGTCCGGGCCCGCCGGCCAGGTGAGGATCCTGCCGATCTCCTCGACCAGCCCGGGGTCGACCCCGCTCGCCGCCATGATGTGCGGCTGCTGCCCGAGATACTGCGTCAGCAGCTCGCGGGAGCGGTCCAGGGCCACGTCGCGGTCGGCGTCGACCGAGCAGACGACGAGCTGTGGCCGGTCGATGTCGTCGACGCTGCGGCCGGCCCGCTCGGCGCCGGCGGCCAGGGCTTGCAGCGCCCGCCGGTTGTACTCCGGGCTGACCATGTAGTTCAGCACCACGCCGTCGGCGATCTCCCCGGCGAGCTCCATCATCCGCATGCCGGTCGCCCCGACGTAGATGGGCACCCGCCTCGGCTCGCGGTCGCCGTGGACGACGTCGATCTCGACGTCGTCCAAGTGGACGAAGTCGCCGTGGTAGGTCACCCGCTCCATGGCGAGCAGGCGCCGGGTGGCCGTGACCACCTCGCGCATCGCCTGTAGCGAGCGGTGCCGGTGCACCCCCACCTTGCTGGCCAGCGGCTCCCACCAGGCGCCGAGGCCGAGGATGACGCGGCCGGGGGCGAGCTCGGACAGGGTGGAGAACGTCGCGGCGAGCAGGCCCACGTTGCGGGTCCAGATCGGGATGA
>DASSUC010000105.1:0-6823 GCA_035707405.1 Micromonosporaceae bacterium
GCTTCTACGGTGAGATCGCCAGCGTCACCGGGATGTTCTACTGGCAGGGCCGGCTCTACTACACGCTGCTCGGCCAGAGCGGGCTGTTCTGGCGCTGGTTCACCCCGGACAGCGGCGCGGTCAGCCCGGAGCGGTTCACCGCCGCGGGCGCCGCAGGCTTCGGCGACTCCGGTGGCGTGTTCGTCTCGG
Organism: Micromonosporaceae bacterium; assembly: GCA_035707405.1. GTDB lineage: Bacteria > Actinomycetota > Actinomycetes > Mycobacteriales > Micromonosporaceae > DASSUC01. Next base: position 190 of record DASSUC010000105.1, read on the forward strand.
GTGACAAGCTCTACCTGGTCAGCCGTTCGACCGGAAACCTGTCCCGGCAGGACTGGGTGGACGGGGCACCGGCCGGCTCGCCGGTCACGGTGAGCGGCCCGGGGGTCGACGGCCAGGACTGGCGGGCCCGGGCGGTCTTCATCGGCCCGTAGCCCGACCAGAGGTCAGGTGGCCAGGGGCCTGCCGGCGCACGGCGCGCGGCAGGCCCCTGGCCCGTCGAGGCAGCCTGTCCCTCGTCCGCCGGGCCAGCCTGACGTCCCTTGCCGGGTCTGCGGGGTTGTGTGGTCCCTCTGTGCTGCCTCATCACCGCTGGCATGGCGGCCAGGTAGCGAGCCTGGCAACCCATCGAGCCCCCACTCCCGTGCGGGCGCGGCGACCGTAAGGGTCGGCGACCTTACCGGCCCCTATATAGGGAAATTGGGACGTATTCCCCCGCTATCGAGGCGGCATCCTTACCAAGATCGCGATTGTTGCGCCGGATGTGCAGTCAGACTAAACATTTGCTGCGCTAATCGTGATCTTGAGGAGATCTGGGCGGTGGAGCGGGATGAACGGCGTGGCCGATGGATGGATCGTTGATCCTTTACACGGGTGTGCGGGTAGCAGGTGCGCTACCCAGTTGGCGCGGAACGCAAGGCAGGCCAGCACTCACCGCCGAACTGCCGAGACCGGGCCGGCTGCCCACGCCGGCGACCGGACGGGTCGCGCCTACGCGGCAGGGGCGGAGGTGCGGGTGCGCGTCCAGACCCGCACGATGTCCCGCACCGAGATCACGCCGAGCACCTCGTCGTCGGAGAGCACGACGAGGTGGCGGAACCCGCCCCGGACCATCGCCGCTGCCGCCTCGTCGAGCGTCCAGTCGGCACCCGCGTACACCACGTCCCAGGTGATGTGCGCGGCGACCCGCTCGACGTCCGGGTCGAGCCCCCGCCCGATGGCGTAGAGGACGTCGCGCTCCGTGATGATCCCGACGCCGGAACCCTCCGGATCCGCCACCACGGCCGAGCCGACCCGCCGCGCCGCCATCAGCCGGGCGGCCTGTCGCAGGGTGTGCTCAGGGCCGACCGCCAGCACCGGCTTGCTCATCGCTTCGCGCACCTGCATTTGCATCACCCCTGGAACGACGGTACGGACATCCTCGCCGTGTTGTGCCGAACCCACAAGACTTGCGCTTTGCCGCGGCATGGTCCACACCCCGAGGTCAAAGGAGGATGGAGCCGGTTCCGTGCCTGCGCCGTAGGTAACAGTTCGTAGTGAGGGTGGAGTCGCGATGACCGATGAGCCGGCGGCCGGCTACGCGGCACGGGTGGCGGTCGAGATCGACCGGCTGTTCGTCGGGGCGATGGCGGCCGGGCGGGAGGGCGGTGGCCGGGAGCTGGTGGCCCGGCACGGCCCGGGCGCGGGCGGGCTGCTGGTGGAGTTCCGCACCGCCCTGGCCTGGCCCGGGCGCGGTGTACGCCCCGAGGGCTTCGCGGCCGTGCTGCGCTACCGGGAGCTGGCGCAGGCCCGGCGCGGGGTGGCCGCTCAGGCCGCGCACGGATGGCTGGCGGTCGACGCGGACGGCACGTTCTCCGCCACCGAGCGGGGGCACGCCTTCCTCCGCGATCTCTACGCCCTGCACGCCGAGGTCACCGGGCGGCTCTGGCCCGGCGTACCAGGGCAGCTGGTCGCACGGGTCGGTCGCGTGCTGGCCGCGGCGGTCGACGCCGGGCCAGGACCGGCGCTGCACGCGATGGCGCCGCCCTACGAGCCGGCCGGCGCCCCGCCCGGGCTGCTCCTGCTGAACCGGCTGGGGACGCTGCGCTACCACCGCGCGGACGCGCACGCCACGGCGTGGGCGGCGGCCGGGCAGACCGCGACCGGCATCCAGGCCATGGCACCGGGTCCGGCGCGCGACGCGGTCGAGGAGGAGACGAACGCCCGGGCGGCGGCGCCGTACGCGGCGCTGACCGCACCCGAGCGCCGGGACCTGCTCGATGACCTGTCGGCGCTGGGGCGGTAGGGCAGACTGGGCTCATGCCCGAGCTGCCCGAGGTCGAGGCGCTCGCCGCCTACCTGCGCGAGCGGGCGGTGGGCCACGCGGTGGAGCGCATCGACGTGGCCGCGGTCAGCGTGCTGAAGACGTACGACCCGCCGCCGGCCGCCGCGGCGGGCCGCCCGGTGACCGGGGCGGGGCGGCACGGCAAGTTCCTCGACCTGCGCCTCGGCGACGACCTGCACCTGGTCGCGCACCTGGCCCGGGCCGGCTGGCTGCACTACCGGGAAGGGCTCTCCCCGGTCCCGCTGCGGCCGGGCAAGGGGCCGATCGCACTGCGGGTACGCCTCGACGACGGCTCCGGCTTCGACCTGACCGAGGCCGGCACCCAGAAGAAGCTCGCGGTCTACCTCGTGACCGACCCGGCTGCGGTGCCCGGGGTGGCCCGGCTGGGGCCGGACGCGCTCGGCGCGGACCTGGCGACCTTCGCCGCCCGGCTGCGCAGCCGGCGGGGACAGCTCAAGGGCGTGCTCACCGACCAGGAGGTGCTGGCCGGCATCGGCAACGCCTACTCGGACGAGATCCTGCATGCGGCGCGACTGTCCCCGTTCGCCATCAGCGACCGGCTCGACGACGCACAGCTGGTCCGGCTGCACGAGGCGGTCCGTACGGTACTCACCGACGCCGTCGCCCGGTCGGTCGGGCAGCGCGCGGCCACGCTGAAGTCGGAGAAGCGCTCCGGTCTGCGGGTGCACGCGAGGACCGGGCTGCCGTGCCCGGTGTGCGGGGACACCATCCGGGAGGTGTCGTTCGCCGACTCCAGCCTCCAGTACTGCCCCACCTGCCAGACCGGCGGCAGGCCGCTCGCCGACCGCCGGCTCTCCCGGCTCGTCCGGTGAGCCAGGCTCGTCCGGTGAGCCCGGCACGCACGGTGCCCCCGGTACCTGCGGCGATGGCCGGTCGGCCGAGGCGGGGCGGGCCGCAAGGGCCAGCTGGCCCGGCGATCACGGTGGCTGGTCGGGTAGCGTCGACGAGCCAGCCGGTCGACAGCAGCCTTGCCGACACACTAACCTCTGGCGGTCGGCAGTTCGGGTTGGTTCCTCATGGCAGACTGAAGGCGGAGCTCCACCTGATGATCTTTTCAGACCTTCGCGAGCGGCTGAGACGCCGCACCCGCATGCCCGGTGTGGCGGGAGGACGCATCTGAGGTGACCACCCGCCTGCGCCCGCCAGCCGTCAAGCCGCCCGGCCGACCCTTGAGCCCGGGCAGCCTGCCCGACAGTCCCGAGATCAGGCCTGTCGCGAACGGCGTTCTCCGCTCGACCTTCAGCCGGGTGCCCCGGGCGTCCACCTGGCACCGGTCGTACATCGCGGTTCTGCTGGTCCTCGACTACGCCGCGGCGGCCCTGGCCAGCTTCCTGGCGATCTCGCTGTTCACCCAGGCGATCTCCGGCATCGGGACGGCCGGCAACGGCATCGCCTGGTTCTACACCGTGGCCTACCTGTTGCTGCCGCTCGGCTGGCTGGTGGTGCTCTGGGGCCACGGCGCCTACGACCGCCGCTACATCGGCATGGGCACGGACGAGTTCAAACGGATCTTCCGCGCGTCGCTGATGATGGTGGCGATCGTCTCGTTCCTGGCCTTCAGCACAAAGGCCGACCTGTCCCGGCTGTCCGTGTCAACGGCGCTGCTGGGCACCATGGCCTTCGTCGTCATCGCCCGGTACGTCGCCCGCCAGGTGCTCTACGCCGGCCGCAAGCGGGGCCAGGCCGCGCACCGCATGCTGCTGGTGGGAACGCTGCCCGAGGCGCTGGAGGTCTACACCACGGTCACCCGCAACCCCGCGGCGGGCATGGTGCCGGTCGGCATCCACCTCACCGAGGGGTACGTCGCCCGGGACCACAGCTCGCCGGTGCCGGTCTTCGCCGGGCGCGACATCCTCGCCCTGGTGCGGGAGCTGCGGGCCGACACGATCGCGGTGTGCGGGTCGGTGAGCGCCGAGCCGGGTGAGCTCCGGCGGCTCGCCTGGCACCTTGAGGGCACCGGCCTCGACCTGGTGGTGGCGCCGCAGCTGACCGACATCGCCGGCCCCCGGGTGCACATCCGCCCGGTCGAGGGGCTGCCGCTACTGCACGTCGAGGAGCCGACGCTCTCCGGCGTCGCCTGGCTGGCGAAGAACCTGCTGGACCGGTTCGCCGCAGCGGTCGGCCTGCTCCTGCTCGCCCCGGTCTTCGCCGTGGTCGCCGTGGCGATCCGGTTCTCGGACCCGGGCCCGGTCTTCTTCCGCCAGCCCCGGGTGGGCCGCGAGGGCAAGACGTTCAACGTCTGGAAGTTCCGGACCATGTACGTCGACGCGGAGGAGCGGCTCGCGGCGCTGGTCGACCACAACGAGAGCGACGGGCTGCTCTTCAAGATGAGGAATGACCCCCGGGTGTTCCCGGTCGGCCGGTTCCTGCGGGGCACCTCGCTGGACGAGCTGCCCCAGCTGATCAACGTCCTGAAGGGTGAGATGTCGCTGGTCGGGCCCAGGCCGCTGCCCGCCGACGACGGCGACTTCCTCGGCGACGTGCGGCGCCGGCTGCTGGTCCGCCCCGGCATGACCGGCCTCTGGCAGGTCTCCGGCCGGTCCGACCTGTCCTGGGACGACGCGGTGCGGCTCGACCTCTACTACGTGGACAACTGGTCCCTCGCGTTCGACCTGAGCATCCTCTGGCGCACGGTCGGGGTGGTCCTCGCGGGCAAGGGCGCATACTGACCGGCGGCAGCCTCTCCGCAGCCGTCGCGGTGGTCGCCCTGCTCACCGCGCTCCTGGTCGCTGTGCACCTGGCGGTCGGCCTGCGCGGCCGGCGCGGGATCGCCACACCCACCCAGCGCGCGACGTACGATGTCCTGCACACCGCCGGGCTGGCCGCCGAACCCCTGCGTGGCGGCCTGACCTCGACGAGCGCCACAAAGGCGGTACGCCACCTGCGCGCGCTGGTCGGCGGGCCCGGGCTCGCCGTTGCCGACGCGCACGACGTCCTCGCCTTCGACGGGCAGGGTGAGCATCACCGGGCCCAGATCACCGCGGCGGCGGCCCAGGCGGTGGCGAGCGGGCGCTCGGCCATCCTCAGCGAGACGGACCTGCCGTGCGACCGGGTGGACTGCCCGATCAGCGGGGCCGTGGTGGCGCCGCTGACCGGGCCGGACTCGGTGGTGTCGGCCGCCCTGGTGGCGCTCGCCGCCGGGCCGCCCGCACCTGGGCTGGTCCAGGCGACCATCGAGACAGGTCGTTGGGTCGCGGCACAGCTCGCCTTCGCCGAGCTCGGCTCGTCCCGCGCCCGCCTGGCCCGGGCGGAGGTACGCGCGTTGCGGGCCCAGATCAGCCCGCACTTCATCTACAACGCGCTCTCCGCGATCGCCTCGTTCGTCCGGACCGACCCGGAGCTGGCGCGGGACCTGATCCTCGAGTTCGCCGAGTTCACCCGCTACTCGTTCCGCTCGCACGGGGAGTTCACCACGCTCGCCGAGGAGCTGCGCTCGATCGACCGCTATCTCACCATTGAGCGGGCCCGCTTCGGCGAGCGGCTCCAGGTGCGGCTACAGATCGCTCCGGAGGTGCTGCCGGTCGGGCTGCCGTTCCTGTGCCTGCAGCCGCTGGTGGAGAACGCCGTACGGCACGGGCTGTCGCGCAAGCCCGGCGTCGGCATGGTGAGCATCGTGGCCCGCGACGCCGGAGCCGAGTGCCTGATCACGGTCGAGGACGACGGCGTGGGCATGGACCCGGTGGTGCTCACCTCGGGGCTGGGCGCTGACGACCAGCCCGAGGCCGGACAGCACGTGGGGCTGTCCAATGTCGACGATCGGCTGCGCGCGGTGTTCGGGGACGAGTACGGTCTCGTCGTGGAGACCGCGCCGGAAGCGGGTACCAAGGTCAGCATGAGAGTGCCCAAGTTCCATCCGGACGTGCGGCCATGACCGGCTTCCTGCGGGTGCTCGCCGTGGACGACGAGCCGCCAGCCCTGGACGAGCTGGCGTACCTGCTGCGGGGCGATTCCCGGGTGGCCCGGGTGCACACCGCCGCGGACGCGACCGAGGCGCTGCGGGTGCTGCGGGACGCCGACGTCGACGCGGTCTTCCTCGACATCCGCATGCCCGGGCTGGACGGCATGGAGCTGGCCCGGGTGCTGCGGCGCTTCGCCAGGCCCCCGGCGATCGTGTTCGTCACCGCGTACGACGACCGGGCCGCGGACGCCTTCGACCTCGGCGTCGCCGACTACGTCCGCAAGCCGGTGCAGGTGGAGCGGCTGGCCGAGTCGCTGCGCCGGATCATCAGCTCCCGGTTGGTGCCCGACCCGGCCGCCGCCGCGGGAGTGCGCCGCGAGGACGACCCCACCATCCCGGTCGAGCTGGCCGGCACCACGCGGCTGCTGCCGCGGTCGGCGGTGCGGTGGGTCGAGGCCCAGGGCGACTACGCGCGGCTGCACACCGGTGACGGGTCCCACCTGGTACGGGTGCCGCTCACCACGCTGGCCGACCGCTGGGCGGACGCCGGGTTCGTCCGGATCCACCGGTCCTACCTGGTCCAGCTCAGCCGCATCAGCGAGCTGCGCCTGGCCAGCTCGGGCTATGTGGTCGTGGTGGACGGCACCGAGCTGCCGGTGTCCCGCCGGCACACC
>DASSUC010000106.1:0-11244 GCA_035707405.1 Micromonosporaceae bacterium
CACGGTCATCTTCGTGCCGCCGCAGTTCACCAAGGGCGCCGTGATCGAGGCCGTCGACGCCGAGATCCCGCTGGCCGTGGTGATCACCGAGGGCGTCCCGGTGCACGACACCGCCGCCTTCTGGGCGTACAACGTGAGCAAGGGCGAGCGGACCCGGATCATCGGCCCGAACTGCCCGGGCATCGCCTCGCCGGGGGCCTCCAACGCCGGCATCATCCCGGCCGACATCACCGGCACCGGCCGGATCGGCCTGGTCAGCAAGAGCGGCACGCTGACCTACCAGATGATGTACGAGCTGCGCGACATCGGCTTCTCCACCTGCGTCGGCATCGGCGGTGACCCGATCATCGGGACCACCCACATCGACGCCCTGGCCGCGTTCGAGGCCGACCCGGAGACCGACGCCATCGTCATGATCGGTGAGATCGGCGGCGACGCCGAGGAGCGGGCCGCCGAGTTCATCAAGGCCAAGGTGACCAAGCCGGTGGTGGGCTACATCGCCGGGTTCACCGCGCCTCCGGGCCGGACCATGGGGCACGCGGGCGCCATCATCTCCGGCTCGTCGGGCACGGCCGAGGCGAAGAAGGTCGCGCTCGAGGCCGCCGGTGTCCGGGTGGGGCGTACGCCGAGCGAGACGGCCCAGCTCATGCGTGAGGTGATGACCCGCAGCTGAGCGGGCACACGAAGGTGTCCTGGTGTGGCGGCGCCGGGCAGCAGCCACACCGTGGAAAAGTAGGCGCGATGGCTGCCAGCCCGGACGAGCAACGCCGCCCCGCCGGCGCCGCGCCGAGGGACGCCGGTCCGCCGCGCGCAGACGCCGGTCCGCCGCGCGCACCGGAGGCAGTGACCCCGCGCGCGCGGCCGGTGCGGCCAGCGCTGTCCGGTCCGGGCCGGACAGCGCCGACGCCCCGCCCGGCCCGCGCCCCGCTGCTGGTCGCCGCCGCTGTCGCCACGCTGTGGGCGGCACTGCTCTCGGCCCTGCCGGTCGCCGGCGCGGTGGCGCTCGCCCAGCTGGCCGAGGGCCCCTCGGTCCGGGTTGGCGACATCACCCGGTACGGCCTTGCCGCGTGGCTGCTCAGCCATGGCGTGTCGCTGCGTACGGCGGTCGGCCCGCTGGGCCTCGTCCCGCTGGCCGTCTCCGCGCTCGCCGCGTGGCGGGTCGTCCGGGCAGGGGTGCATGTGACCCGGGCGGTCGGCGCCCGGCACAGCCGGTCACCGCGTATCGCCGGGCGGGCCGCGCTCGCCGTCGGCGGCGGGTACGGCCTGCTCGGAGCGCTGGTCGCGGCGGTCATCGGCGGGCCGGCGCTGCACGTGTCGCCGGTGCGAGCCGGGCTGGTCCTCGGGGTTTTCGGCAGCGTCGCGGCGGGCGCGGGAGCGCTGTGGGCCACCGGGGCCTGGGTGCCGCTCGCCCGGCGGCTGCCGGCTGTGGCCCGCGACGGGATCCGCACCGGAGCGGTCGCCGCGCTGCTGGTGCTGGCCGCCGGCGCGGCGCTGGCCGGCACCGCGGTCGCGGTGAGCGGTGGGGACGCCGGGGAGACACTGGCGTCGTACCGGACCGGTGTGGCCGGCCAGGCCGGGCTGACCCTGGTCTGTCTCGCGTACGCGCCCAACGTGGCCGCCTGGGGAGCCAGCTACCTGGTGGGCCCCGGGTTCACGCTGGGCGTCGACTCGGTGGTGCGCACGAGCGAGGTCTCGGTCGGTGCCCTGCCCGCGCTGCCGCTGGTCGCCGCGCTGCCGTCCGGGCCGACCGGAGGAGCCGGCGCGGTCCTGCTCGGCACCCCACTGCTGGCGGGCCTGGCCGCGGGCGCCTTGCTGGCCCGTGAACGGCTGCGCGCCATCCGCCTGGCGGGCGGGCGGCGGGTCCACGCGGCCCGCCGGGTGGACGGCGGGCCGCCGGGCGGCGGCTCGTGGCAGGCACTGCTCGGCGGCGCGGGGCTGGCCGGTCCGGTCGCCGGGGCGCTGCTCGGCCTGGCCGCCCAGATCTCCGGCGGCCCGTTGGGGGCCGGGCGGCTCGCAGCCGTCGGCCCGGTCGGCTGGCAGGTCGCGCTGATCAGCTCCGGCGTGGTCGCCGCGGGTGCCGTCCTCGGCGCGGCGGTCGCCCGTACGCTTCTGCGTTCCTGAGCCGCATCCCGCAAGCCCCTTGTCCGGGTGCTCCGGATACGGGTGGTTGCCGGGCCTCGGCCCGGCAACCACCTACCGCAGCCGACCCACGCCGCTATCCAGGCAGGCCGACCGCGGTGCCGATCGCCATGTTGACGAGTGCGATGAGAACGCCGACCCCACCGCAGATGAGGCCGGCGAGCGCCATACCGCGGTTGGTGGCCAGGCCCTCGCTCGCCTTCTTCATACCCAGCAGGCCGAGGACCACACCGGCGATGGAGACCAGCAGGCCGAGGATTGCGCAGCAGATCGCCAGCAGGAGCCCTAGCGCGCCGAAGATCAGGGCGAGCATCCCGAGGTTGTTGTTCGGCGCCGCAGGCGGTGCGCCGTAGCCGCCGCCGTACTGCTGGGGCGGGTAGCCGGGGGACGCCGGGGCGTACGGGTCCCCGGAGACCGGCTGCTGCGCGTACGGGTCGCCGTACTGCGGCTGCGGCGGCCCGTACTGGGGCTGCTGCTGGGCGTACGGGTCACCGTACTGGGGGTGTTGCTGCGGTGCCGCGTACGGGTCCCCGTACTGCGGGTGCTGTGGCTGGGCGTACGGGTCGTAGCTGGGCGGCTGCTGACCATACGGGTTCTGCGGCTGCTGGCCGTACGGGTCCTGCCCCGGAGGCGGATAGCCGGGCTGCATGCTCACTCCTTCTGCGGTCGTCTAGCGCCGCGCAGGCGGCGGCGCTAGCACGCCAGGCCAACGTGCGCTGCGAACGTGGGGGAGGGGCGGGCACGCCCGGCACCCGTCCTCCTCGACCCGAGCACCCTATCGACTAGGACGATGTGGCGTTCGACCCGGCGACGACAACGGCGTATCCGGCGCAGCAGAGCAGGCCGAGCACCCACAGCACGATGCCGATGATGAGCGCCAGCTTCGACCACCGCTTGGACTCCGCCGCCGCCTGCTGCGCACCGGCGTAGTTCCCCTGCTGCAGGAGCTGGGTCACCTTTGACGCGTTGATGATCGCGGGGATCGCCAGCGGCCAGAAGAAGAAGATCGCAACGATCGACATCGTCATGTTGTTGTCGACCGGTGGCGGTTGCTGGGGCGGGTATCCAGGCTGCATTCGCGGCTCCTCACTACAGGACGGGGCGGTGCGGCAGGCGCGGACCCCGGGGTGGGAGGCGCAGGCCGCCGGGAGCGTACTCATCCCGGTGAAGCCCTGTCAGCGGCTGATACGCGCCACGCAGCTGTCCGAACGGCTGATCTTGCCGCACGCGGGCGGCAGGCCGGGCGGCGCGCGGGCCGGCCGGGAGGGGCCGTGGCCCCGGGGCGGGCGGCACCGCGGCCTGGCTATCGTGTGCGGGTGAGCCAACCCGCGGGCGTCGCCCGCCTGGTCGTGCTGGTCTCCGGCTCCGGCACCAACCTGCAGGCGCTGCTCGACGCGGGCGCCGATCCGGCGTACGGCGCGCGGGTGGTGGCGGTCGGGGCCGACCGGCCCGGCATCGCCGGGCTCGACCGCGCCGCCCGTGCGGGCGTGCCGACCTTCGTCGACGCGCTGGCCGACCACCCGACCCGCGAGGAGTGGGACGCCGCGCTCACCCGCCACGTCGCCGGGCACGAGCCGGACCTGGTCGTCTCCGCCGGCTTCCGCAAGCTGGTCGGCAAGGTCTTCCTGGACCGGTTCGGCGACCGCTACGTCAACACGCACAACTCGCTGCTGCCGGCGTTCCCCGGCATCCACGGGCCGCGCGACGCGCTCGCGTACGGCGTGAAGATCGCCGGGGCGACGCTGTTCTTCGTGGACGCCGGTGTCGACACCGGGCCGATCATCGCCCAGGTCGCCGTGCCGGTGCTCGCCGACGACACCGAGGGCTCGCTGACCGAGCGCATCAAGGAGGCCGAGCGGCGCCAGCTGGTCGACTATGTCGGCCGCCTGGCCCGCGAGGGCTGGACCATCACCGGACGGAAGGTCACGATCCCATGAGCAGCACCCAGGGCGCCGGTCGCCGTCCGATCCGGCGGGCGCTGGTCAGCGTGTACGACAAGACCGGCCTGGACGAGCTGGCCCGGGCGCTGCACGAGGGTGGCGTGACGATCGTGTCCACCGGCTCGACCGCGGCCACGATCCGGTCGTACGGCCTGCCGGTCACGCCGGTCGAGGCGGTCACCGGGTTCCCGGAGTGCCTGGACGGCCGGGTGAAGACGCTGCACCCGGCGGTGCACGCCGGCCTGCTCGCGGACACTGCCCGCGAGAGCCACTCCGCCCAGCTGCACGAGCTCGGCATCGAGCCGTTCGACCTGCTGGTCTGCAACCTCTACCCGTTCCGCGAGACGGTCCGCTCCGGCGCGTCCGAGGCCGGGTGCGTCGAGCAGATCGACATCGGTGGGCCGGCGATGGTCCGCTCGGCCGCGAAGAACCACGCCAGCGTCACGGTGGTCACCTCGCCGCAGGCGTACCCGGTGGTCATCGCGGCCGTGGCGGCCGGCGGCGCCACACTGGCGCAGCGGCGCTCGCTCGCCGCCCGCGCCTTCGCCGACATCGCCGAGTACGACGTGGCCGTCGCCGAGTGGTGCGCCCAGCGGCTGGCGCCGGCGGAGGACTGGTGGCCAGAGTTCGGCGGGCTGGCCGTGCGCAAGGTGGCGAGCCTGCGCTACGGCGAGAACCCGCACCAGCGGGCCGCCCTCTACGCCGACCCGCACGCGCCGGCCGGGCTGGCCCAGGCCCGCCAGCTCGGCGGCAAGGAGATGTCCTACAACAACTACGTCGACGCCGACGCCGCCTGGCGCGCCTGCCACGACTTCACCGCCCCGTGCGTGGCGATCGTCAAGCACGCCAACCCGTGCGGCATCGCGGTCGGCGAGGACGTGGCGCAGGCGCACCGCAAGGCGCACGCGTGCGATCCGGTCTCCGCGTTCGGTGGGGTGATCGCGGTCAACGCCCCGGTGACCGTGCCGCTCGCCGAGCAGATCGCGGAGATCTTCACCGAGGTCGTGGTGGCCCCGTCGTTCGCCGGTGGCGCGCTGGACGTGCTGGCCGCAAAGAAGAACCTGCGCCTGCTCGAGGCGCCGCCGCGGGAGGCGTCCATTGTGGAGTGGCGGCAGGTCTCCGGTGGCCTGCTCACGCAGACCAGCGACCGGCTGGACGCGCAGGGCGACGACCCGGCCCGGTGGCGGCTGGTGGCCGGGCCGGCGGCGGAGCCGGCCACCCTCGCCGACCTCGAGTTCGCCTGGCGGGCGGTGCGCGCGGTCAAGTCCAACGCGATCCTGCTCGCCGCGGACGGCGCGACGGTCGGCATCGGCATGGGACAGGTGAACCGGGTCGACGCGGCCCGGCTGGCGGTGGCCCGGGCCGGGGCGGTGCGCGCGGCCGGGGCGGTCGCGGCGAGCGACGCGTTCTTCCCCTTCGCCGACGGCCTTACGGTGCTCACCGACGCGGGCGTGCGAGCCGTGGTCCAACCCGGCGGCTCGATGCGCGACGAGCAGGTGGTCACGGCCGCGAAGGAGGCCGGGGTCACCATGTACCTCACCGGCTCCCGGCACTTCTTCCACTGAGATGCCGATGGACGAGCGGATCGCCTACGAGGACTGGTCGCTCGCGCAGCTGTCCGCAGTGGAGTACGAGCGGACCGAGCTGGTCGAGGTCGACCTGACCGAGGCGACGCTCACCGGCGCCCGGTTCGACTCCTGTGAGCTGCACGGGTGCCGGTTCAACGCGGCCACGCTCACCCGCTGCGCCTTCCTGCACTGCCTGTTCCGGCGCTGCGTGTTCTTCGACGCCCGGTTCGACGACTGCAAGCTGACCGGGAGCCAGTTCGTGGAGTGTGAGCTGCGCCCGCTGCACGTCACCGGTGGCGACTGGTCGTACGTGGCCCTGCGCGGGCAGGACCTCACCGGCTGCAACCTGTCCGGGCTGCGGCTGCGCGAGGCCGACCTGACCGAGGCCGACCTGCGCCGCGCCGACCTCACCGGGGCGAATCTCGGCTATGCCCGGCTGCACAACACCAAGCTGCGCGACGCCGACCTGCGCGGTGCCAACCTGGAGGGGGCCGGCCTGCGCGGGCTCGACGTCACCGGGGTCCGCATCGACCTGGTGCAGGCCGTGCTGCTCGCCTCGGCGTACGGCGCCCGCGTGGAGCCGTAGCCTCACGGCCGATGGCTCTACGCGTCCGGGAGAGCCAAAGATCAAAAAATTGACATATATGTCTAGATTGGCCTTCGCAGTTGGCTACTGCGAAGGACCCTATGATCAGCTGGCACGGTAACCCTGGTTCGCCCGGAAGGAACGACAGTGCCCAACCTGCACTGGGGTGCACGACGCCGGATCCTCGGATCGTTGTCCGCCGCCGTCATCGTCAGCGGCCTGGCGCTGGTCCCGGCGTCACCCGCAACAGCCTCAACCTATACGTATGCCCGGCCGGCGACCTGGGCCTACACGGACTCGAGCACGCCGGACACGCCGTACGTCAACCCCGAGCCCGACGCCCCGGTCGGCGCCTGGCGCGACCCGGCGGGCGACAGGCACGTCTCGCGCTCGTACTTCGCCTACGACCTCAGGCCGTTCCTCGGCAACCGGATCATCTCCGCGACGTTCGTCGCCAGGGAGACCGAGGTCAACGACTGCAACCCGCCGCGGGCCTGGGAGCTGTGGTCCACGGACCCGATCACACCGGCGACATCGTGGTCGAACCCGCCACGTGAGCTGGTCAAGGTCGCCGAGATCGGCGGCCGGGCGTGCCCCGGCCTCTACATCGAGGCCGACCTGACCGACGCCGTCCAGGACGCGGTGGCCCAGGGCCGGTCCACGCTCACCCTGGAGCTGCGGGTGCGGGGGAGGCAGGAGGTCAATGTCCACTTCGGACGGCGTATCCGCCACGACCCGGGCATCTCCATCCACGCCAACGCCGTACCGGGAACACCCACCCAGCTCAGGCTCGACTACCAGACGTGTGCGGGTCCCGAACCGCAGTTCATCACCACCACGACGCCGGCGCTCAGTGCCCTGCTGACCGATCCGGAAGGCAGCGACACGGCCTACGCGACGTTCGCCATCTGGCCGGTGGACCGGCCGCAGGACCGCATCGAGCTGCCCGAGTCCTGGGCGGGGTATACGCCGACGTGGGCGTGGGCGTGGGTGCCTGCCGGGCTCCTGGCCAACGGGGGTAGCTATGCCTTCGCCGTACGGTCCAGGGACGACTACGACTTCTCGGCGTGGAGCCCGGAGTGCCGGTTCACCGTCGACACCCAGCGCCCGGACCGCCCGCCGGTGGTGACCTCCACCGACTACCCCGACGACGGTTCCTACCACGGCGGGCCGGGCATCCCCGGTGACTTCACCTTCTCCGCCGACGGGGTGTCCGACGTGGTCGGCTTCAGGTACGGCGCGGCGGACGCCCCGACCCGGTTCGTCGCGGCCGACACGATGGGCGGGTCGGTGACCGTGCAGTTCACGCCGACCTATCCGGGTCCGACGACCCTTTACGTGGCGAGCGTCGACCGGGCCGGAAACAGCTCGGACCAGGTGCGGTACAGCTTCCGGGTCCGCGACACCGCACCGTCGATCGAGGACGCCAACCCCGACGCGTGGCTGGGTGACCCGCACACGCTGATATTCCGGCCGAACATGCCTGACACCGTCACCTATACCTACCAGATAGACGACGGCCCGGAGCAGACCATCGCGGCCGGGCCGGACGGAAGCGCCCAGGTGGCTGTCGTACCGGCCGCCCAGGGCACGATGGTCTCCGTCTACAGCACCACAGCGGGCGGCCTGCGCTCCGGCGTGAACTCCATCTACCTGTGGGTCAGCACGGCGCCGGTCATCGAGTCGGCGGACTTCCCGCTCGACGGCCGGCCGGGCATGCCGGTCGGCAGCCCGGGGTCGTTCACCCTCAAACCACACATGCACGGCGTGGTGGAGTACGTATACCAGTTCAACCGGTACCAGGAGGACGAGCAACCGCCGCAGGCGGTGCCGGCGGGGCCGGACGGCAGCGCCACCGTCGAGTTCACCGCCACCCGCGCCGGGTACAACACCCTCCTGGTCTTCAGCCGCACCGCTGACGGCTACGTCTCCGACGAGACCGAGGTGGCGTTCTACCCGGCCTCGATCGCACCGAGGGTCTCCTCGACCCAGTATCCTGCCGGCCAGTCCGGCGGCGGGCCCGGCATCGAGGGGACGTTCGTGTTCCAGCCGGTCGCGGCGAACGTCGTCGAGTACACCTACCAGTTCGGTGACGAGCCGCAGCAGACGGTCCCGGCGGGCTCCGACGGCACCGCGAGCATTCGCTGGACGCCGCAGGAGTACCCGGAGGCGTGGGGCGGCTGGGTCACGCTGCAGGTGCGTAGCCGCAGCGCGAACGGCCTGGTCTCCGACCGGGCGTACTACGGCTTCCGGGTCAACGCCCTGGAGCCGACCGTGGTCTCGGACATCTACCAGTGGCCCAACGGTGGTCGGGTGGGACAGACCGGCCGGTTCACCTTCACCGCACGCCTACCCGCAAGCGTCGAGTTCGTGTACTTCTTCGACAGCGAGCCGGCGCAGGTGGTGAGCGTCGGCGCCGACGGGACCGCCACGATCAGCTGGACGCCGCAGACTCCGTACACGCATTTCCTTACGGTGCGCAGCCGTACTGCCACCGGCCTACAGTCCGGGCCGGCCTTCGTACCCATCCGGGTCTATCCGTAGGCAACACCCGAACCACGAGGGCGGCCGCGGCGAAAGCCGCGGCCGCCCCTTCTATCCGCGGCAGCACCTGCTGGCACAGGCGCACGACGCGTGGTGGCCGGTAGCTCTGGGTGTTCGGGGCGGGCGGGGTGGGGCCCGCGTGGCAGGATCGATGGCGTGACGGCGACGACCATGGACGGTAAGGCAACGGCGGCAGCGATCAGGGAGGACCTGCGGGCGCGGGTGAAGGCGCTGACGAACGGGGGCCTGGTGCCAGGGCTCGGCACGGTCCTCGTCGGCGACGACCCCGGCTCGCGCGCGTACGTCAACGGCAAGCACCGTGACTGCGCCGAGGTGGGCATCGCCTCCTTCCGGCGGGACCTGCCGGCCACCGCGACGCAGCGCGAGGTCGAGGACGTGGTGGACGCGCTCAACGCGGACCCGGCGTGCCACGGCTACCTCGTGCAGCTGCCGTTGCCGGGGCATCTGGACACCCAGCGGGTGCTGGAGCGGGTTGACCCGGAGAAGGACGCGGACGGGCTGCACCCGGTCAACCTGGGCCGGCTGGTCCTCGGCTACCCGGGCCCGTTGCCGTGCACCCCCCGGGGCATCG
Source organism: Micromonosporaceae bacterium (assembly GCA_035707405.1). Lineage (GTDB taxonomy): Bacteria > Actinomycetota > Actinomycetes > Mycobacteriales > Micromonosporaceae > DASSUC01. The sequence goes on from DASSUC010000106.1 coordinate 9,370, forward strand.
TGGAGCTGCTGCGGCGGTACGGCGTACCCCTGGCCGGGGCTGAGGTCGTGGTGGTCGGGCGCGGCACCACGGTGGGCCGGCCCCTCGGCCTCCTGCTCACCCGCCGCACCGAGAACGCCACGGTCACCATCTGCCACACCGGCACCCGGGACCTGGCCAGGCACACCCGCGCCGCGGACGTGGTGGTGGTCGCGGCCGGCATGCCGGGCCTGCTCGGCCCGGAGATGGTGCGCCCCGGCGCCGCCGTGGTCGACGTCGGGATCACCCGGGTGGTGGGAGAGGACGGTAAGGGCCGCTACATCGGCGACGTGGCCCCGCAGGTGGCCGAGGTGGCCGGCTTCCTCGCCCCGATACCCGGCGGCGTCGGGCCGATGACCCGGGCGATGCTGCTGGCCAACGTGGTCGAGCGTACTGAGCGGCTGGCCACCCGCGGGGCGTAGTCATCCAGATTTATCGACATGCTTCTCTGCTGGCGCGCGCCCGGGACGCCGAATAAAGTTATATCGCTCTATCTCTTCGGCTGATGGGAGAGCGATAGATGTCCGCGCTCAGCAAGATCCTCGTGGCCGTCGGCGCCGGCGCGCTCCTCGCGCTCCCGCCGATCGTGGCTACCCCTGCTACATCCGCGCCGGTCGATCCCGACGTCACCCTGCGGGAGATGGTCACGGCACAGGTCCTGGACCGCGCCCGGGACGACCGGGCCCTCGCCGGAGCGACGGCGGGCGACACCCGGGTGACGGTCTCGCGCCGGGCCGGCGACTGGGCCTTCGGCACCGCCGTGGTCGTCGCCCCGCGGTTCCGTGGCGCTTTCCCGCACGGCGACCTGTTCCTCGGGCAGTGGGACGGGCGCAGCTGGCGCCTCGCCTTCCACGGCGACTCCGGCTTCGCCGGCCTCGCCGCGGCGGCCCCGCTGGTCTCGGCCGAGGAGCGGGAGCTGTTCGCCCCGGTCGCCCCGCTCGCCTACGGCGACTACCGCACCGGCATGCGGCTGCCGTTCGGGGTCGGCCAGACCTGGTACATGGGGGGCGGGCCGCACGGCTGGTCCGGCTACAACACGCCGTGGAGCTCGATCGACCTCTCCGGCGGGGACCAGGTCGTGGTCGCCGCGCGCGGCGGCACGGCGTACACGATGTGCCGGGGGTGGCTGCGGGTCATCCACGACCGCGGCTACGCCACCGACTACTACCACCTCTGGAGCAACATCAACGTCAACGGTGCGCCGGTCGGTGAGGGCGCCTTCCTGGGCTACACCGGCACCGACGTGACCTGTGGCGGCTCGGCCAACGGCCGGCACGTGCACTTCGCACTGCGGCAGAACAACGCCTACGTCGGCATCGCCGGGCACAACTTCGGCAAGTGGGTACCGATGAACGGCGGCGCCGCGTACCAGGGCTACGCGCTGCACGGGTCCACCCGGGTGAACGTGGGCGGCGGGCTCTACAACTACGGCGCGCTCGGCTTCAACCAGGGCATCATCGACGCCAACGGCGGCGGCTACGTGAACAAGCGCAGCGGGCCGGGCACCGGCTACGCCGTCGTCGGCACCGTCAACGACGGCACCACGGTGACCGTGTCCTGCTCCGCCAACGGGACCACGCACACCGGACGGTGGGGCACCACCGCGCTGTGGAACCGGCTGAGCGACGGCACCTGGGTGACCGACGCGTTCATGTGGACCGGCCTGGACGGCCCCATCAACGGCTGGTGCTGACCCTCACCCGAGCGACCCTCGGCTGACGACGCGGGTGGCGGCCAGGCTAAGGTGCGGTCGTCACCCGCAGTCGTCCGGGGAGTCTCTTTCTCATGGGCAAGAAGGTCACCGTCGTCGGCGCCGGCTTCTACGGCTCGACGACCGCGCAGCGCCTGGCCGAGTAC
>DASSUC010000107.1:0-2931 GCA_035707405.1 Micromonosporaceae bacterium
CATGAGCCGGGCGCCGTTCGTGCTGCCAAAGCCGGACGTGCCGTTCCCGGTCGAGGCCCGGCTCTACCACACGCAGGTCGGCTGGCGGATGGTCAACCCGAGGTTCCCGGACGAGTGGACCGCGTCGCTGGGCGCCTGCGCCGACGCGGTCGCCGCCGAGCTCGGCATCGGCCGGGCCGAGCAGGACGAGTGGGCGCTGCGCTCGCACCAGCGGGCGGCGGCGGCCTGGGACGCCGGGCGCCACGACGGCTTCGCCGTGGCGGTGGACGGGGTGGTGCGGGACGAGTCGATCCGGCCCGACACCAGCCTGGCCAAGCTCGCCGCGCTGGCGCCCGCGTTCTCCCCGGACGGCGCGGTCACCGCCGGCAACGCCTCGCCGATCAACGACGGCGCGATCGCGGTGCTGCTGGGCAGCGATGCGGTCGCCGCCGAGCTGGGCCTCGAGCCGCTCGGCGAGATCATGGCCAGCACCACGGTGGGCGTCGAGCCGCACCGGTTCTCGGTGGCGCCGGTGCCGGCGATCGCCAAGGCGCTGTCCCGGGCCGGTCTCTCCACCGCCGACATCGCCGTCTGGGAGATCAACGAGGCGTTCGCCGCGATGGTGCTGTCGTGCCTGCGGCAGCTGCCGGAGGTGGACCCGGAGCGGGTCAACCCCAACGGCGGTGCCATCGCGATGGGCCACCCGCTCGGCGCTTCGGCCCCCCGGGTCGTCGTGGACGCCTGCCGCGAGCTGCGCCGCCGCGGCGGCGGCTACGGCGTGGCCGCCGCCTGCATCGGGGTCGGGCAGGGCACGGCGATGGTGGTGCGGGTTGGCTGACACAGACGGGTGGGCGGTCCCGGAGCGCCTGGCCGAGCACGCGCGCCGGTTCTACGCCGAGGGAGGCCAGCCGGTGGCGCCGCGGGTGGCCGCCACCGTCGTCCTGTTGCGGCCCGCACCCGCCGGCGGCGTGCAGGTGTACGCCATCCGCCGGGCCGCCACGATGGCCTTCGCCTCCGGCATGTACGCGTTCCCCGGCGGCTCGGTCGACCCGCGCGACGCCGGCGGTGAGCTGTCCTGGGTCGGTCCGTCCGATGTGGACTGGGCCGCCCGGCTGCGGCTGGACCCGGACCGGGCCCAGGCCGTCGTCTGCGCGGCGGCCCGGGAGGTGTTCGAGGAGTCCGGTGTCCTGCTCGCCGGCCCGGACGAGTCCACTGTGGTCGGCGACGTGTCCGGGCCGGAGTGGGAGGAGCGGCGCCGGGCGCTCGTCGACCGTACCCTCGGCTTCGCCGGGCTGCTCCGCGAGCAGCGGCTGGCGCTGCGCGGGGACCTGCTCGCGCCGTGGGCCCGGTGGATCACGCCGGAGTTCGAGCCGCGCCGCTTCGACACGTACTTCTTCCTGGCCCGGCTGCCGGCGGGGCAGCGTACCCGGGATGTGGGCGGGGAGGCCGACCACACGGTGTGGACCAGCCCGTCCGCGGCGCTGGCCCGGCTCGCGGCGGGTGAGATCGCGATGCTGCCGCCGACCATCGTGGTGCTGCGGGAGCTGGCCGCCTACTCCGATGTGGACTCGGCGCTGGCCGCGGCGGCCGGCCGGGACGCGGCCACGCCGGTGATGCCCCGCCTGGCCGGTGACCGCCTGGTGCTGCGCTAGCCCTCAAGTAAGCGAGGTTCGGGGCTGAGCGTGTCCGTCACCGTCGAAGAGGCGGATGATCATGTGCTGAGGGTGGTCGCGGCGGTCGGTGGACTTGGTCGAGCGTTGGCCTGTCCCGGGCTTGTGCCCGTTTTGCTGCGGTTCGGTTTGTAGGTTTCCGATGCTGGACGCGTGAGTCCGCCGCCGCGCCGCGCGGCGGTGCTCGGTGACGCGGTTCGGCTTGTGCTCAGCCGTAGCCGAAGCGGGTTCGTTCGGTGGTGGTCCATGCGCTGAAGAACCGGTCGAGGTTGACGGTGTAGGCGACCAGGCGCACGACGATGGCGCGGGCCCAGATGATGACCATGGCGGGGACGCGGATGACGGTGTCGAGGAACCGTTTGAACTCCATACGGATGAAGCCGTGCCGGTCGTGCTTACGGTGCATCATGATCGCGTGCCAGGACTTGATGTTCCAGGCCAGGGCGGCGATGAGCATGTAGGCCCAGTTGCTGTGCAGGTCGTCGACGGGGGCGCGGAGGGCGCCGAGGCCGGACTTGAGCTGGCCGTGGATGTTCTCCTGGTCGCAGCGCTCGTTGGCCAGCTCGATGATCTGCGCCGGGGTGTGGGTGTGGGCGCTGTAGGTGGTGAAGTAGAAGAAGTAGCGGACCTCGTCGATGAGTACGTCTTCGCCCTTGGCTCGGCTGATGTTCTTGCGTAGCACCACGACGCGGTAGGCTCGCCGGCATTTCTTGGGCTGGTAGGTGAACTCGGCGACGTCCTCGTGGTTGAGCCGCAGGTTGAGGAACTGCCGTTCCCGCACGACCTGCTGTTTGCGGTTGGGGCGTCGGGCCCGGGTCTTGCCGGTCTTGTTCTCGTACGAGGCTGGCCGCTGCAGGCTCTGCCACGCCGTGTTGGGCAGGGCCTCGGCCCGGGTGCGCAGGGCGGCGATGTTGTCCGTGCCGAGTACGAAGTCCACCTGATCGGCCCACCGGTCGAACTGGGCGGTCAGGGGGAAGTCGGTGTCACCGCGCACACACACCCGCTTCGCATACGGTGCCACGAGGGTGATCGCCCGGTCGATCCACGCCGCCGCGTCCAGGTGACTGGGGGCGTTGCCCGGCCGGTTGATCAGGTAGAGCACCTCCCGGGTGTTCGCGAGGGTGACCAACAGCGGCGCGTAAGGGCTTGCAGATCATTAACACGTGGTCTTGGCCGGTGACGAGGCGATGCCGTGTGTGGTCGCGTAGCTGTAGAGGTCGTTGAGCGTAGCGAGCCGGTGTGGGCTGGGCTGGATCCTGTGCCCTGCCTGTTGTAGGAGCTG
>DASSUC010000108.1:0-2925 GCA_035707405.1 Micromonosporaceae bacterium
CGGGCACGGTACTCCACGGTGTGATCTGAAGGCGTCGACAACCTCAAGATCATCGGAGCTGTGCCCGCCCTGTCAAGTCCACCCTGAACCTTCACGAAAAGCTCCCAGGCGCACACTCTCCGACTTTGCCGTGACCGTGGCTCGAGAATTACCTCGCGCTGTGAGACCGCCCGCTTGAGCTCGGCGTGCAACGCCGGCGACCAGGTCGAGCCGACGCCTCCGCCGGTCCGGCGGAAGTCCTGGAGTGCCTGAAAGTCCCTCGGCGGCTCCGGCAGGAGCATTACCACCAGCGGTCGTTTGTAAAGCCTGGCTAGCCGCCGAAGCTGATTGATGGTCGGGGAGGCGACACCGGACTCCCACGCCGTAACCTTCTCGTCGTGCACTTGAAGACGCTTCGCCGCCGTCTCGACATCAAGGCCGGATGTCCTACGGGCCCAGACCATGACAGCAGGAGAGACCGGGACTCGCTCCGCCACAGCCATTGCCCACCTCGCGTCTCCAGCCTGTTTCCCAATAGCGCAGGACAGCTCCTTGCATATTGGTTCAAGCGTAGCAGGGCCGGGACCTGGCGCATAGGCAGCCGGGGCGCGTCTTGGTGACCCTAGACGCACGATGGACGGAATTGTAGTTCTGCCAGCACCCGGCTCATCGCCATCGCGCACATTTCTGCAAAATCGCAATTCCAGATCTGCCTCGTCGTTTACCCATATCGCCGTCAGCCGTAGCAGGCTCAGGGTCCGCTATGCGTGGATGGGCACCGGGGGCCGGGGGCGCAGAGGGCCGCCAGCAGGTCGCCGTACTGGTCGATCCGGTCCAGGACCACGCTGGCCGTGAACGTGGCGGCCGTGACCGCCCCGGATGCGACCTCGTCCCAGGTCAGCGGGGCCGACACCGTCGGCATCGGCATCGCCCGTAACGAGTACGGCGCGACCGTCGTCTTCGCCGCGTTGTTCTGGCTCCAGTCGATGAACACCTTGCCCGGTCGCAGCCGCTTCGCCATCTTCGACGTGACGAGGCGCGGATGCGCACGCTCCAGCTCCTCGGCGACCCGCTTGGCATAGGCGGAGACCTGGACCGAAGGCTGCGTCCCGGCGATCGGGCAGCACAGCTGCATGCCCTTCTTGCCTGAGGTCTTGGGGTGGGCGTCGAGGCCGTCGGCGGCGAGCCGGTCCCGCAGGAGCAGCGCCACCTCACAGCACTCGGGCAGCGCAGCCGGCGCCCCCGGGTCGAGGTCGACCACCATCAGGTCGGGCCCGTCCGAGCCGACCCTCCACTGCGGCGTGTGCAGCTCCAGCGAGGCCAGGTTGGCCAGCCACACCAGCGTCGGCAGGTCGTCGGCGACGACGTAGTCCAGCATCTCCCGGCCCATGCTGGAGCCGGGCGCCGGCAAGGTCTCCAGGCGTACCCAGTCGGGGGTGCCGCCCGGCGCGTTCTTCTCGAAAAAGAAGGGCGCGTCGACCCCGTTGGGGTAGCGGATCCGGGTGAGCGCCCGGTCGCGCAGGTGCGGCAGGAGCACCGGCGAGACCCGCGTGTAGTAGTCGATCACCTCCCCCTTGGTGAAGCCGGCCGCGGGGTAGAGCACCTTGTCCAGGTTGGACAGCTCCAGCTCGCGGTCATCAACCCGGACCAGGATCCGCTCGGTCGCCATCGGCACAGTCCTCCGGGGACTTGTCCCACCTCCGCCGTACGAAGCGCGGGAAGCGCAGCCGGCCATCCGGGGTCCGCTGGCCGTACTTCACCTCCACGACGACCTCCGGTCTTACCCAGTTCGCGTCCTTGGCATCCTCCCGTGGCAACGGCTCGACGAACGGGGACGAGCGCGCCCGCAGCGGCTCGAGCACGTGCAGCAGGTCCTGCTGCGCCGCCGCGCTGATCCCGCCGCCCACCCGACCGCAGAACCGCAACCGCACCGGCCCAGCTGCACCCGCCGGGCCAGCCGCACCCGCCGGCCCGGCTGCACCCACCGGGCCAGCTGCACCCACCGGCCCAGCGGGACCAACCAGCCCGAGCCCGACCGGCACGCCGACCAGCAGCGAGCCGAGCCGGCGAGCCCCCGGCCTCCACCCGCCCACCACCAGGTCCTCGGTCGCCTCCATCTTGACCTTGACCCAGTCCGGCGACCGTACGCCAGGCCGGTACGGCGACCCGACCCGCTTGGCGACCACGCCCTCGAGCCCGTTCTCCCGGGCCGCCGCAGCGGTGGCCGGGCCGTCGGCGAAACTCGGCGGCACCAGCCAGTGCGGGCCGGCGAGCCCGAGCTGCTCCAGCGCCTCCCGGCGGGTGGCGTACGGCAACGGGGTCAGGTCGGCGTCACCGAGCCGGAGCAGGTCGAAAATCATCATCGTGACCGGGAGCGCCGCGGCCAGCCGGGCGGCCCGGCCCGGCTGGCGTACGTGCATCCGCTCGGCCAGCGCGGTGAACGACGGCCGGCCGGCGGCGTCGAGCACCACGATCTCCCCGTCCAGCACCCCGTCCGCGAGCTGCGCACCGAGCGGGACCAGCTCCGGGTAGGCCGCGGTGATCTCGGCCCCGGAGCGCGCGAAGAGACGCACCACGCCGCCGGTGAGGACCGCGATCGCCCGTACCCCGTCCCATTTGAACTCATAGGCCCACGCCGGACCGGCAGGCAGCGTACCGGTGCCGGTTACTGTCAGCATCGGAGACATCGACGCTCCGGACACATGGGCCATGCTAGGGCGCGAAGGTGGTCGCAGGGAAAGGGCTGGAGTGGAATGCTGGTCGATACCGGGCCGGCGCTTGGGGCGGCGGGGGTCGCAGACCAGGGAAGGGAGCGGTCATGCGAGCGATCTGGAAGGGCGCGGTCTCGTTCGGCCTGGTGTCCATCGCGGTCAAGCTCTACTCGGCGACCGAGGAGAAGGACATCCGGTTCCACCAGGTGCACCGGACCGACGGCGGGCGGATCCG
>DASSUC010000109.1:0-22127 GCA_035707405.1 Micromonosporaceae bacterium
GTTCGATGGGCGGGAGTTGGAGACGGGGCTAGGAACCTGGCCAGGGGCACTGGGATGGGACAACCAGCCGGGAAACCGGCGGCACTAAGGTCCCAGGTCCTACCGCAGGCGAAGCAACCGCGCCAGCTCCCGACCCTACAGACGCTATTTGTGCAGTCAGACTGCACATTGTGTGCTGCGATCGCGATCTTGAGTGGACGGGGATGGTGGGATGGGATAAATCGGGCGCTGTCGGTGGTGGGCTGAGATCGCCGGTGCCGCCATCGGGTGCGCTGCCGGGGGTTGGCGACCGAGCAGGCCGTGGCGCCTCCGCGGCTAGCCCGGCAGACGCAACGCTCGGACCGATCGGTGCCGCACGGTCAAGCCGCAGGGTCGCGGTCAGGATGTCACGATCTCGCCGATGGCCCCGACGCGGGCCTCCGCGTTGTAGAGCTGGGTGTCGCTTTCGATATGGGTGGCCTGGACCCGGTGGGCTCCGGAGGCGATCGCGTCGGTCGCACCGGTGAACCTTTCGACGGCAGCGCCCGTCGGCTCAGCTCGATGCAGCCGCTTGGTGACGAGGGCATGCGTGTGATGTATCAGCGTCGCGGACTCCGAGACGCCCGGCGTGGTGTAGAAGGCGCGCCTGAGGACATCGTCCCCCCAGGTCACCGCGGCCCGGTGGGGGTCTGCCGCGACGCCGACCATGACCACAGTGCACCAGACGCCGCCACCGTAAGCGCCGGAGGCTCCATTGCGGACGAAGAACTCGTCAAGGTGCGCCTCATCCGTGATGAGCCGTTCGTCGGCCGGCCGGTGCTCCCGCAGCGGCGCCCGAGCCAGCTGCTTGTCCACGATGAGCCGCGCCGGTATGTCCGCGACGACCTCAACCGCGATCATGCCGGTAGGGCAGGCTCCGAGCTTGGTGAGCCGCCGCATCAGGTGCTCGTACCAGCAGGCCAGCGGGACCGGTGCGGCGGACTCGAGCCGGGCCACCGCCGACGCCATGGCGTCCCACCGGAACAGGAACGGCGTCAGGGCAGGGGAGCCGGGTGGCTCGTACCGGGAGGAGACCGGCCGGACGGCCGGCGTCCACCACGACCGCCCATCGACGAGCACATACTCCCCGAGCTGTCGCACCGCGCGGGCCGGCGGCTCGCCGAATGCCGCCGCCCCCAACCCGAAGGGCAGGTCGTCATCGGCGAGGTCGACGGCACGGACAGCCCCCGGCTCCCCACCGGTGACGCCAGGACCCCACACACATGTGCTGTTCAGGATGTGCCCGACGTCTCCGGTCAACCACAGCGTGGTCGGCGGTCTACCGGGCCCCCAGTCCAGGTGGGTCAGCTGCTCAAGGTCCACCCGACCCCACCTCCGGCCTGTCCCACTGCCGCCGCACCTCTGCTTCGAGAGCTTCGAAGTCGCCGACCCAGAGCTGGTCGTTCCGTGACAGCGACAGGGCGGTCCCGCCGTCCAGCAGGTGCTGGTCGAGCGGGGACGTGCCGTGACGTGGCGTGGGGTCGCCGCCGGCGGGCGGGTCCCAGCCACCGAAGACGCTCATGAACTGGAGCACGCACCGGCCGAGGCTGTCGAGGTCGTAGCCGCCCTCGAAGACAGCGGCGATGGCGGCGTCGGTGTCCCGCTGGCAGTAGTCGTCGATGGTCGAGGCGAGCTCGCGGTAGCTCCATTCGCTCATCTCCAGCTGGGAGAAGCTGTCGCGATGGTACGAGTCGAGGCCGAGGCTCACCAGCACGAGCTGGGGACGGAACCCGCTGAGGATGGGCCGGAGCACGCGCCGCAGCACCGCGGAGTAGACACTGTCGCCGGACGACGCCGGTATCGGCACGTTGACGGTGTACCCGGCGCCGGCTCCGGCGCCCCGCTCCCGGAACAGGCCGGTCCCCGGATGCACGCCCGCCTGGTGCATCGAGAAGTAGAGCACGCTGGGGTCGTGGTAGAAGATGTCCTGGGTGCTCTTCCCGTGATGCGCATCGGTGTCCACGATGAGCACGCGCGGCATCTCCCGGCCTCCGTTCCTCGCGGCGAGGACGTCCTGCCCGTGCCGTGCGGCGACCGCGATGTTGTTGAAGATGCATATCTTGTTGCCCGCCAGGTGGCCCGGTGGCCGCACGAGGGCAACGGCGAGCCGCAGCGTGGGCACGGTGGTGACCAGGTCGACCGCGCACACCGCGCCGCGCACGGCCAGCACCGCCCCTTCGTACGAGCCCGCGCGCACCTCCAGGTCGCTCTCCAGGACGATGTCGGGCTTCTTCTCCTCAGCCAGGCGCCGGCTCAGCTCCTGCACGCGCCTGATCCACTCCCGCGTGTGCACCCGGCGGAGGAACGCCTCGGCGTCAAAGTCCTGGAACTGGTACGGCGACACGTACGTCCAGAGGTCGCGCCAGTCCTGCCCTTCCGCCAGCCCGGACACCTCGAGGGTGTCGAGGATGGCCTGCACCCGCTCCTTGGACTCGGGGTGGTTGTGCAGGTCGGTACGGCCGTACTCGGGGTGGTAGACGAGCGCGACCGAGGTGGTGACCCCGGTCGGCAGGCGGCCCTCGGGAAGGGCCACCCAGCCGGTACGGGAGTCCGCCGCGAGATGCTGCCACGCCTCCTCCTGGAGCTGGGTGCGCAGCCCGGCGGCGGCGCCACGCACCTGCGCCCCGGTGGCCTCAGCCGCGGCGGCCTGCCCCAGCACATGCCAGACCGCCCAGCTCAGGTGCGGGTCGTAGCCGTCGGATGACCGCCAGATCTCCCGTAACAGCTCGACGGTCTCCATTGTGGACAGGCCACGGGCTGCCGCCTGCTCGGTGGCGAGCGCAGCGTTCACCCTGGTCCACGGCGACTCGGCCGGCCACGGCCACGCCAGCCAGGCAGCCAGGCGCCCGTAGAGCGCATCGCGCTCGACCTGCCCGGCGAGCACCACGCTGCGGTCCCACCAGTGCCGGCCGAACCTCAGCAGCTCCTGCGGCAGGCGCTGTAGCTCGTCCCTGAGCTGGCCGTCGGCGCCGGCTGGGCGGGCATCACTGTCCAGGGTGTCCATCATGGTGCCGATGGAGAACATGATGCTGCGGACGATCCAGAAGTCCATCTCGGTCGCCGTCGCGACGATGCGTCGCAGGATCTTCACCACGTCCTGCTGGTAGTCCGCACGGTGCTTGAAAAGGAACCCCAGGGACTCGCCGCCGAACAGCCGCTGCGCGAACGTCGCGGCAGGTTCCAGCCAGGCCTGGAGGTGGCGCAGCACGGCGCCGCCCTCGCCGGCCTCCACGGCGTGCAGCAGGGCACGCTCGACGTCCCAGCGGAGCACGAAGTCGTTCTTTTTCGCCAGCTCGTCCAGGCAGCCGAGAAGCGTCTCCACGTCCTCATGGCGGTCCGCGCTGAAGTCTGACGCCGCGCGGTTGAAGGTCGTCAGCTGCTGCACGACCCGGCAGGCGAGCTGGTTCCAGTCGAACTCCACGTCGCGGACGAGGATGTCGAGCAGGTCGACGTGGATGCCCCGGGGAAGCGGCGGCAGCGGCTCCTCCTGCTTCTCGGTGACGAGGACGGCCATGCCGAGGCCCTGGCGCAGGTTGTCGAAGCTCTGCTCCCGCAGCGCGAGGTGCTGCTCCATCCGGCTGCGGAAGTCGGCGAGGATCTCGTCCCGACGCAGGCCGTCAAGGCGCCAGCGCCGGACGACCGCGCGCCCGATGGAGTACTCCAGGTACCGCTCGGAGACGAACCGGATGCCGCTGACCTGCCCTACCCCGGGGAGGACGCCGAGCCCGGACTCGAGGACGATGCCCTCGTCCAGGATGGCCTTCAGGGCGGACCCGTCCCGGTACAGGCCCTCCACCGTGTTGACCTGGTGGCCGCGGACCAACAGGGCGTCCTCGGCACGGGCCCGCGCGATCGCGAAGACCTCGTCGGAGGAGAGGAACTGGCGGCCGTGCTCCACCATCCCCAGGGACAGCTCGAGCAGCAGGCCGCGGACGGCGCGCTGGGCGAGGTTCTCACCGTGCCGGACGACCGTTGCGGTGCTCGCGCCGATCTGCTCAGCGGCCCGGCCCAGAGCCGTTGTGGCGTACGCGTCGAAGATGTCCTTGTCCCGGACGAGGTGCCGGACGACCTCCAGGTCGCTGATGTCCTGGCCGCGGAACGTGACGCAGAAGATCTGGAGCATGAGCGGGTTGCTGCAGATCCGCCGGGTGCGTTCGTCGAGGATGTCGCCGGTGATGTCGTACACCATCCGGTGCCTGCGGGACGCGTTGTCGAACTCCTCCCGGTCGAAGTCCTCGAGCAGCACGCTGGCCGTCTCCGCGCCCCGCTGGGCGTCCACGCCGGTGTCCGCCGCCCGTTCGGGCAGGTAGACGTAGTCGAGCCAGCCAAGATCCGAGCTGGTCGGGTTGGCCGCGATCCGGCGCCGCTGCTCGTCCCAGTAGGTCCTCCGCACGCTGACGCAGAGGTAGATCTCGTACTGGCCGGACAGGTAGTCTCGGGCGAAGTTCGTCAGGTGCACGTTGATGTCATCGCCGGGCGGCGCGACGTTCTCGTTGATCGCGTCGACAAATATCACCAGCGCCCGCTCGTGACGGCCGCGCACACCGCGCCGGAGGACCTCGGTGAGCTCGACGCCGTTGAGCTTGTCCCTGATGATGGCGCCGAGCCGGCTCGTGTCGTTGATGTGGTCGAGCTTGCAGTTGACAAAGACGCAGGGATGCAGGCGGCGGCGTCTCGTCGCGGCGGTGAGCTGACCGGCGAGCTCGCCCATGCGGCGCAGGAGGAACGTGCTCTTGCCGCTGCCGCCGCGACCGACGACCAGCAGGATCCGCTTGCTCCGCTGCCCGACGAAGCTGTGGTAGGCATCGACCGCCTCGGACCGCTCGGTGTAAAGATGGTCGTCGAAGATGGCCAGGCCGTCGTCGGACCGGCCGGGCCGGGCCCCGGCATGCGAGTCAGCCTCTCTGAGCTGGGCCGCGACCGCCAGGTAGCCCTTGCGGGCACGCCGGTAGCCGGCGGCGGAGGCATCGAGAAGCTCGTAGTAGAGCTGGTCCCGGTGCGCCCGGCCGGCCACGACCAGCGACGCCACAATGGTCAGCACAGCAGGGACGACGACCGGCCAGAAGAGCTCTGCCAGCGGCTGCCCCGGAGGCCGCCGGAGCAGGTCGGGAGCGCCGTCGAGGCCCTGCTGGAGCGCGGACTGGAGGAACCACGAGGCCAGGCCGCCGAGGATGAGCCCGTACAGCCAGCGGGAGACGCGCCAGTAGGCGCACAGGACGCGGTTGAAGCGCCGCTCCAGGGACTCAAGCGGTGAGGGCCGAGCGTCAAAGGACGATTGCTCCCCACCACCCACTGCGCGGTGCCACCCCTTCTGACCCTGACGGTCGGTCCGACAGCGCTGCTCGCAGGTCCCCAATCATTGACGACCGGCATGATGGTGTCCACCACGGCACGCTCCGGGACGCCCACGCGCACGGCACCGAAGGCGTAGCGTTCTACATCCGCGCCAAGGTCGTCACGAGCCGGTGGCGAGACCGCCGCGCCGAACACGGTCCTTGAGCTGCGGTCGGGTACCACCCCTGTCACCCCCACCAGGAGGAAACGATGAAGGCACGTAGGCGCGTCGCGGTGGCCCTCGCCGCGACGGCGGCGCTCGTGTTGGCCGGCTGCACCGACGACGGCGACGCCGCCGCCCCGGCCACGCCCGGCCAGAAGTCCGATCTCAAGTACGCGGTGATCACCCACGGCGGGGCCGGCGACGCGTTCTGGGACGTCGTCAAGAAGGGCGCCGAACAGGCCGGCAAGGACCTGGGCGTCACGGTGGAGTACCAGGGGTCGGGCCAGCCGGCCGAGCAGGCGAACATGATCAACGCCGCGGTCGCCAACAAGGTGAGCGGGATCGTCGTCTCCATGGCCAACCCGGACGCGCTGGCCGACCCGATCAGGAAGGCAGTGGCCGCGGGGATCCCCGTGATCACCATCAACTCCGGCGCCGCGAGGTCGGGCGAGCTCGGTGCCCTGGCCCACGTCGGGCAGGACGAGACGATCGCCGGGCAGGGTGCCGGCCGCGAGCTGCAGAAGGCGGGCGTCAAGAAGGTCCTGTGCGTCAAGCACGAAGCGACCAACGTAGGCCTGGACCAGCGCTGCACCGGCACCGGGGAGACCCTCGGCGGCCAGGTCGTCACGCTCCAGGTCAACGGCGAGAACATCGCCGAGGCGCAGAGCACGATCGCCGCAAAGCTCCAGCAGGACAAGTCGATCGACGGCGTGCTCGCGTTGAACCCGGCGGTCGGTGCGGCGGCCGTGGAGGCCGTGAGCAAGGCAGGCTCGAGCGCGAAGGTGGCGACCTTCGACCTGAACGCCGACGTGATCGAGGCCGTCCTGGCCGGCAAGATCCTCTTCGCGGTGGACCAGCAGCAGTACGTCCAGGGCTACCTGCCGATCGTGATGCTGAACCTCTACCACACCAACGCCAACACGCTCGGCGGGGGCAAGCCGGTGCTGACCGGCCCCGGCTTCGTGACCAAGGAGAACGCTGTGAAGGTCAAGGACCTGACCGGCAAGGGCACCCGCTAGCGCCGTCCAGGCGGGCGCGGCTCATCGGGCCGCGCCCGCCCACGGCGGTGCCAGCCCGCACCCGCTGGAGGAACCAATGGCGACCGTCACGGCCCGCCGTGGCCGGCCCGACGGGCCCGAGGCGTACGACGAGCGGCTGGGCCGGGTCGGGTTGGGCCGCCGGCTGCTGGCCCGGCCGGAGCTCGGCGCCGGCGTAGGTGCCGTCGCCGTGTTCGCCTTCTTCGCCGTCTACACCGACCAGTTCGCCACCGCCCGCGGCATCGGCAACATGCTCGACCCGGCCGCGACCCTGGGCATCATGGCGGTGGTCGTGGCGCTGCTCATGATCGGCGGCGAGTTCGACCTGTCCGCCGGGGTGATGACCGCCAGCTCGGGGCTTGTCATCGCGATGCTCACCACCGAGGCCGGCCTCAACGTCTGGCCGGCGATCCTGCTCGCCTTGGCCTTCGGCGCGCTGGTCGGCCTGGCCAACGGGCTGCTGGTGGTACGGACCGGGCTGCCGAGCTTCATCGTCACGCTCGGCACGTTCCTCGTGTTGCAGGGCCTCAACCTCGGTGTCACCAAGGTGGTCACCGGCACTGTGCAGGTCGGCGGCGTGCACCGCACCGAGGGGTACGACTCGGCGTTCGCCATGTTCGCCAGGACGTTCTCGATCGCGGGTGGCGACTACCGCATCACGATCCTGTGGTGGCTGGGCGTCACCGCGCTGGCCACCTGGGTGCTGCTGCGCACCCGCGCCGGTAACTGGGTGTTCTCCGTGGGCGGCAACCCGGCGGCAGCCCGCAGCGTCGGCGTGCCGGTGGCCCGTACCAAGGTGCTCCTGTTCGTCACGGTCTCGGTGACCGCGGCGCTGGTCGGCGCGATGCTGGTGCTGCGGCTGCGGTCGGTGCAGGCCAACCAGGGCATCGGCGACGAGTTCCAGTTCATCATCGCCGCGGTCATCGGCGGCTGCCTGCTCACCGGCGGGTACGGCTCGGCGGTCGGCGCCGCGGTCGGCGCGCTCATCTTCGGCATGGCTAAGCAGGGCATCGTCTTCGCCGGCTGGGACTCCGACTGGTTCCAGCTCTTCCTGGGCGTGCTGCTGCTGCTCGCCGCCATGCTCAACCACTACGTCCGGTGGCGCGCGGAGGCCCGACGATGACCGGCCCTTACCTGGAAGTGCGTGACCTCGGCAAGCGCTACGGGAACATCATCGCCCTGGCCGGCGTGTCGACCCGGGTGCACCCGGGCACGGTGACGTGCGTGCTGGGTGACAACGGCGCGGGCAAGTCCACCTTGATCAAGATCTTCGCCGGCGTGCACCAGCACGACGAGGGTGAGCTGCTCGTGGACGGGGCGCAGGCGCGCTTCGCCAGCCCGCGGGACGCGCTGGACCGCGGCATCGCCACGGTCTACCAGGATCTCGCGCTGGTGCCGTTGATGTCGGTGTGGCGCAACTTCTTCCTCGGCAACGAGCCGACCCGCGGCTTCGGGCCGTGGCGGCGGTTTGACGTGCGGCTCGCGCGCCAGACCACGCGGAGGGAGCTGGCCGCGATGGGCATCGACATCCGCGACCCGGACCAGCCGGTCGGGCAGCTCTCCGGCGGCGAGCGGCAGTCGGTGGCCATCGCCCGGGCGGTCCACTTTGGAGCCCGGGTGCTGGTCCTCGACGAGCCCACGTCGGCGCTGGGGGTCAAGCAGGCGGGTGTGGTGCTGCGTTACATCGTGCAGGCCCGCGAGCGCGGTCTCGCGGTCGTGTTCATCACGCACAACCCGCACCATGCGTACCCGGTGGGGGATCGTTTTCTCATCCTCAACCGCGGCCGCAGCCTGGGTGACTTTGCCAAGGCCGAGGTCAGCCGCGACGAGCTGACCCAGCTGATGGCCGGCGGGGCCGAGTTGGAGGCCCTCAGCCATGAGCTGGAGCTGCTACGCCCACCCTCGCCGTCGTGACGTAAGACTCGAAGTGGCCCATTGGCCGATACCGGCTGACCGGTATGCCTCTGCTCGGCCTCATCCGCACCTCAGCCTGGTTCGGCACCTAGTGAGGGACTCCTTTGGAGGGACTCTGCTCATGCGGTGAGGGTGAGCTGGTCGGCACGGCGATCGGTGGCGTGCGACTGGCCGGCACATCACGGACTATCCACAGCAGATCGTCACCAACCTGCTTGTTGGGGCACTGCGCAGGCTCGCTCCGCTGGTTGCCCGGCTATGTCACACCCGTACCTTAGGATCTGCCCATGACGATCCATCGTGACCTGCAGTCACCGGCTCCAGACGCCGTGGTTGAAGTCCGCGACGGAGACGCCTACGACTTGATGGCCAAGCTGCCGCCGGAGTCGGTTGATCTGATCATTACCTCGCCGCCCTACTGGGGCTTGCGCACCTATGGGCAGGAGCACAACGAGGATATCTTGGCCGCCTGGAAAGCTGAGGGTGGCGATCAAGACACTGTTCCGTCCTACGACTGGTATCGGGTCAACGGGGGTTGTCTGGGCTTGGAGCCGTTGCCAGAGTGGTTCATCGCCCATCTTGTTGAGATATTCCAGCGAGGGTCTGCCGCTCTTAAGCAGAGTGGCAGTTTGTGGGTCAATATCGGCGACACCTACTTTGCCCGTTGGTCAAGCATCAGGATGGATGGCCGCCAGGGACTCGGGAACAATCCGCGGATGCGTCGGAAGACCCCGATGGGGGGGTTCCGGCAGGAGAAGCAGTTGCTATTGATACCAGCACGGTTTGCAATCGCCATGCAGTCGACGCGCTGGATTCTCCGAAATGATCTGATCTGGGAGAAGCAGAACGTGCCGCCGCGGCCCGAGAAGGATCGGTTACGCCTCGCGCACGAACATTTCTTTCACTTTGTAAAGCGACCCAGGGAAGGGCGCCCAAAGTACTACTACGACATGGGCGCGGTAGAGGACGGTGCGCGCGATGTCGTCAAGGTCAACGTCCGTCCGGGTTCTGACGGTCACTCGGCTACATTCCCCACACAATTGATCAGACCACGCATTGTAAGCTCATGTCCGCCGGACGGGCTTGTGCTCGATCCATTTTGTGGCACAGGGCGATCTCTATCGGTCGCCGTTGAGTCCGGTCGTCGCGCACTTGGGTTCGAGATGAACAGCTCGTTCGCGGCTGCTGCCCGTTCGTGTGTCGTGGCTGTTCAAGGAAGCCTCGCGTCCTAGGCTGGAAGCGTGCCCCGGCATCGGTCTCCGCATGGAGCCGCCGCGTCTGATGGCACCCATGCCTCAGGTCGTAGGGAGGCATAATCAAATAACTAATTCGACCGATGGATAGATGGTGTAATTCCAGACACCCTGGAAGTCATGTCTCTTGAGGGGTATCGAGTCCCTTTCCTTCTTAGTCACCTTAATTCCCGTTGGGTACGAGGTACGATCGAGCTGGCACCGAACAACGAGTCCCGTTCTGGTGGTGGTGTTCGCGATAAGGTTAACGACTGTCTGGTAGCACTCAAGCGGTCGCCCACGCCAGTTGATACTAATCCTCGAAAAAAGTCGATGCTCGATCTTGTTCCATTTGCTGGTGCCCGGCGGGTAATGGCAGACCACTATCTCGAGACCGATCGCTGCAGCCAAGCGAGCCAGCTCCAGCTTCCACAGCCACGGCCGGTGCCCATTCGAGCCACCGCCATCCGCAGTAATGAGAACTCGACGGGCGTTGGGATACCTCTCCTTACCAACCATCAGCCACCACTGTTCAATCGTGGCGACAGCGAAGACGGAGGTGTCATGATCGACCCCTACAGACACCCACGCGCTATCATCGGCGATGTCGTATACGCCATACGGAATGGCCTTTCCGTCGGCCAGACTGGGAAAGTCATAGGCTGATACCTCGACCGGCTCGCCTGACCGACGCCACTCCCTACCGCGCTGCGCGAACCGTCCGACCAGCTCGTTCTTCTTCGTATCGACACTGATCACAGGATCGCCAGCCGCTAAGAAACCCTGGATCTGCGCATTGATGTACCCGAACTGAGCGTCCCGATCCGGGTGCTGTTTCCCCTCGCCGGTCTTCCGAGTCCCTTGTAAGCTATATCCGGATGCCCGTAAGATCTTCGCGACCGTGTTATGGCTAATCTCGTGCCCGCTGGCGGTAAGCTCATCAGCGAGGTTCTCGGTAGATTTCGTCGTCCATCTCAGCGGCGACTCAGGGTCTCCTCGCGTCTCCGGTTCTATGAGGGCGTCCAGCGCATCCAGGAGTCCCGGATCGGTGACCTCGGCCTTCTTCCGACCTCCACCTGGAGCGCGGACACGACCCGGCCCAGCGCGGTCGACGTCCGAGTCCAGGTCCCGGATCCCAAGGTGGATGGTGGTCTTGGACATGCCGGTTGCCCTGTGTACCGCGGCGATTCCTCCATACCCCCACGATCGGGCTTCTGTAGCCAGCGCGATACGCTTGTCACGTTCGTTCAGGCGAGGGAGAAGGCTTGCCAACCTGGCTGCCATGGCAGCAAACTCGGCGGAACGCGCGTCGGACATAGAGAGATCGTATCATATTGAGATAAAAAACATGTTATTTAATTATGCATTCTAGCCTTCAGCCGCACGCGGTTGATGAAGTCCGACCGGAGTAATCCCGTTGCGGCGGTCATTGCTTGGATGTAGCTAGCCAAAGTGGTCCGAACTGCCTCGACGAATCGAAACGCCAGTCTTCCGTCAGGTTCGTGTGTGCCGTCGTAGTCAAAGCTTACGAAGGTGATATCCCATGGTGCCCCTTCTGTGACGGGATCGAAGTTTACGCGTTCGCGAAGTTGCTGGAGGATGCGATGCTGGGTCACCACATAGAACGGGACGTGGACCTGCTTGAAAAACTCCCCCTTGACTGTAATCTGGGTTCCTAAACGCTTGTACACGTTGCCCGTGTTCACGCCGTAATCGATCGCGTCGCGGCGATCCTTGCGCCTGGCTTCCTCGGTAAAGTATGCGCGCCACTGTTCAGCGTTGTTCTCCCTCCAGGCTCGCCAGGCAGGGCCGACGCTGCCGCCGCGGAGGTCGATCGCCTGAGCCTCCATAGCGATTATATCCACGCCTTCCTCAGCTGAGGGGTCATCCCTGAAGGCAACGAAGTCCACATTGAGCTTCGGCGTGCTGGTAGCTGTGACCTCCGGTACGAGTATGGCGTTCTTGGAGCCGAAGTGATCCTTGACTGCCCACTCCTATTGGTGGCCCGTCAAGTCGGTGATCGCATACCGCATATGTGTGTGGAGTGCCCCGATCCCATTTTGCGGCGTAGGTGACAGAGCAATAGCCCATCTTGTACTGGACGTTCTTTTCGCATCTCCCCCCGGAGAAAGGGCACTGTTCGGCCGCTTGGACAACCTGGGCAGCAGGTGATGCGCTGTTATGCGGATACCCGAAAGCCTCAACGATGGGGAAGACGGTGCCGCGGGGAACTCGGCTCTTGAAGGTCGTCACCTGGGCACCCTATCGGCAGGTCTCCGTTCCTCCCACCGCGCCTATCGCTGGGCGGTCACGATCATCCGGGTGCTCGTCAACGAGAACGCCGTGCCGTCCTGGCCGTAGCCGTTGACGTCGGTAAAGCCCGTCGCGACCAGCCAGTCACGCAGCTCGGTGAACGCGAACAGCCGGGTGAAGAACGGGACGCGGCGGACCCCGCCAGCGCGCAGCACGATCCGTTCGGTGATGACCCGGCTGGTCAGCACGTCGATCCGGGACCGGTCGACGATCAGGTCGCCGTCACGCTCCGCCGCCACGCGGTCGGGCTGGAAGTTGTGTATGAGCCAGTCCCGGTTCATCAGGTCGAAGGCGACCCGGCCGTCCGGCTTGAGCACCCGCGCGACCTCGGTGAGGACCTGGCGGTTCGCGGCGTCGTCGAAGTAGCCGAAAGCGGTGAACCAGCTGACGACCCGGTCGAAGTGCTGGCTCCACGGCAGCGTACGCATGTCGCCTTCGACGTAGTCCACGGTGACGCCACGGCTGGCGGCGTCGCGCCGGGCGTGGTCGAGGAAGAGGGGCGAGGCGTCGAGGCCCGTCACCTGGCAGCCGCGAGCGGCGAGGCGGCTGGCGATCCGGCCGTGGCCGCAGGCGAGGTCGAGCACCCGCATGCCCGGCCGGAGGTCGAGCAGCCGCCAGATCCGCTCGGTCTGGGCGTCGCTGAGCTCGGCGGAGAGCATCGGCTCGTAGAAGTAGAGGTAGTCCTCGTCGAAGAGCCCCTCGGCGTCGAAGACCGGCTCGCCCATGTCGCTGCTCCTGGCTGGCGGGGTGGTTTTCGACCATCGTTCGCCGTGCCCGCCGTGGCCGCTACCGGAATTGCCCAACCGGATCGAAGCCACAGGTCAGGCCGGTGTCAGGGTGCGGTCAGCGCCCGATGTGAGGCTTCCCCCGCAACGGCCCGCAAAGGTGCAAGACGATTGGGGGTCTCGGGGTGGCGCCTTCGACGTGGCGCGGTGCCGAGCATCCGGTGCCGACATACCAATCCTATGTGGACGGCAAAGAGATCGACTCGGACCGCCACGTCTACACGGTCACCACCCGGTCCATTCTGGACGACGCCCTCGCCAGCCTGACCTTGAAGCGACGGCTGGAGCAGGGGTCGCTCGACCCGCAGGCGGCGACGGAGTGCGTGGTGGGGCGCTGCGCGCTCGCTGATGCGTACCTCGTCGAACAGGCCCTGAGCGCGGCGGCGGCCGCAGCCCCGGTGTGGGCGGCGACCAGCCTGGACACCAGGATGCGGCTGGGCGCGGGCATCCGCGAGCGGCTGCGCGGCGGCCACCGCGGGCTGGTCGAGGTGCTGGTGGCCGAGGGCGCCCCGCGGGACCTGGTGGAGTGGCAGGTCGCGGGCCTGTTCGAGACGTTCAGCGAGGAGACCTTGGGCTGGTGCGCCGGCCAGCTCCACCAGCAGCTCTCACACGGTCCGCGGACGCTGCTCATCCGGCGGGTCGCCGACGGGGTGGTCTGCGTGAACCCGCCGCAGAACGCCCCCGCGGCCAGCGCGCTCTTCGGCATCACCGCGCTGCTCGCCGGTAACGCCGTGGTGGTACGGGCGCCGCGCAGCGCCCCGCTCGGCGTGCTCTACGCCCTGCGGGAGCTGGTCGTGCCGGTCCTCGACGAGCTGGGCGCGCCACCGGGCGTGCTCAACGCCTTCTGCGCCCGGCCGGGACCGACCCTGCGGGCCTGGCTGGACAGCCCGCACGTCAACGACATCTTCTACATCGGCGACGTGGAGAAGGGGCTGCGGATCCAGCGCGACTGCGTGGAGCGGGGCAAGAAGCCGATCCTGGAGCTGGCCGGCAACGACTGCGTGGTGGTGTGGCGCGACGCCGACCTCGACCTCGCCGTCGAGGCGCTGGTGGAGTGCTTCTACGGCTCCGGCCAGATCTGCATGGTCCCCAACCAGGTGGTGGTGCACCCGGGCGCCGCCGCGGAGCTGCTGGCCCGGCTGGGCGCCGCCGCCGCGCAGATCCGGCCCGGGTTCCCGGAGGAGCCGGGAGTCCGGCTCACGCCGGTGCTGCGCAGCGAGCGTTTCTTCAGCTACGTGCGGGACGCGCTCGACCACGGTGCCCAGCTGGTGCACGGGGCCCGCCGGCTGGAGGTCGACGGCAGCGTCTCGGACACCGGCCTCTTCCTCGAGCCGACGGTCCTGCGCGTGGACGGCCTGGCGTCCTGCCGCGACATCCAGGCCGTACGGGAGGAGACCTTCTTCCCGCTGCTGCCGGTCGTCGTGCCGGCGCCGGCCCCGGACGACGTGCTGCTCGGCGAGGTCATCAGCTTCGTCAACAGCAACCCCTACGGCCTGCGTAACTCGCTGTGGGCGGCGGACCGGCGCGTCATCGACGAGTTCGTCGGCCGGGTCGGCAACGGCGGGCTGCTCAAGGTCAACGACTCGCACATCGGTTTCCTGCCGTACCTGCCCAGCCACGGCGGCACCGGGCTGACGGGCGGCGTGTTCGGCGAGGCGAACTACCTCGCCTTGCGCACATCGCACCTGCAGGGCGTGTCGGTGGCTGAGGGGGTACGCCCGCGCGACGCGGTGTTCGCCGGCTACGCCGCCGCGGTCGCCACCGCTACCTCTACCACCGGCTGACCGCAGAGCTGTCCAGAACACAATCCACTAAGGAGCGCAGATGCAGTTCATGGAGGCCGACCGGCGCACCTGCGACACGCTGCTGCCCGGGCTGCTGGACCGGCTCGGCGAGGTTCCACTGTCCACACTGGAGTCCGAGGACAGCCCGGCGATCGATCTGTTCCGCCAGCACGGCGGCACCAACCTGCTGGTGCCCAAGGACTACGGCGGGATCGACGCCAGCCCGCTGGACGCGGTGCGCACGCTGCGCGCGCTCAGCGCCGCAGCCCCGTCGATGGCCGTGGCGACGATGATGCACCACTTCTCGATCGGCACGCTCTACGCCGTGGCCGACGTCGTCGGCGAGGGCAACGGCCTGAACGAGATCCTGCTCAAGCGGGTCGCCAGCGAGCGGATGCTGGTCTCGTCGGCGTTCGCCGAAGGCCGCACCGACCAGGGGATCCTCGCTCCCCAGATGGAGGCGCGGCCGACCGCGGGCGGCTACCTGATCACCGGCTCGAAGAAGCCGTGCAGCCTGGCCACGTCGATGAACCTGATCACCGGCAGCGTCGGCATCCGCGACGACGAGGGCGAGCTGGTGATGGGCCTGCTGCTGCTGCCGGCCGACACCCCGGGCGTGTCGGTCCACCCGTTCTGGTCCAGCTTCGCGCTGGCCGGCGCGCAGAGCCACGAGGTACGCCTCACCGACGTCTTCGTCACCGACCAGCACATCGTCCTGCCGGACGCGGAGCTGGCCGACCAGATGAACGAGCTGACCACGGTGGGGCTGATCTGGTTCGAGATGTCGGTGTGCGCGACCTACACCGGGATCGCCAGTGCCCTGGTGGACCGGGTGCTGCAACGGGGCCGGGGCACCGTCACCGAGCGTGCCGCGCTGGCCGTACGGGTCGAGACCGCCGCCGCGCTCACCGAGGGCCTGGCCCGCCGGGTCAAGGACGGCGACGTCGACAACGACGGGCTGGCCGCCTCGCTGGTGACCCGCTTCGCCGTGCAGGACGCGGTCAACCAGGCCGTCGGCCAGGCGGTCGAGCTGCTCGGCGGGATGGCGTACGTCTCCTCCTCCGACGTGGCCTACCTGGCCGCGGCCAGCCATGCGATCGCCTTCCACCCACCGTCGCGCAGCAGCATCGCCGCCGGTCTCGTCGACTACTACCGCGGCGGGGAGCTGGTGGTCCAATGAGGACCGACGTCGCGACGCTCCCGCAGGTCGACGCCGACGCGACCCTGAGGCGGTACCGGGCGCACCTCAGCGCCGGGCGGGCGTCGCTGGGCACGATGTTCGGCGGCGACATCGAGGTGGCTTCCGAGGGCGCGTGGGTCTACACCGCGTCCGGCCGCGCCCTGCTCAACTGCGGCGGCTACGGCGTGCTGCTGATGGGCGCGCGCCACCCGCGGGTGGTGGAGGAGGTCACCCGGCAGCTCGCGGTCAACCCGGTGGCGACCCGGCTGCTGCTGGAGCCGCAGGTCGCGTCCGCGGCCGAGGAGCTGGCCGGGGTCACCCCGCCGGGGCTGGACCGGGTGCACTTCGCCGGGGCCGGGGCCGAGGCGGTGGAGGCTGCGATCAAGATGGCCCGTACCCAGGGCCGCACCCACCTCATCTCGATGAGCAACGGCTACCACGGCAAGACCCTCGGCGCCCTCAGCGTCACCGCCAAGGACGTCTTCCAGGCCCCCTTCCGGCCGCTGCTGCCGAAGGTGGCGCACGTGCCCTACGGCGACGCCCGGGCGCTGCACCGGCGGCTGGCCCGCTACGAGGGCAAGGCCTGCGTGATCGTCGAGCCGGTGCAGGGCGAGGCCGGCGTGGTCGTGCCACCCGACGGCTACCTGCGCGAGGTCGAGGCGCTCTGCCGCCGCTATGGCGCGTTCTTCGTGCTGGACGAGGTGCAGACCGGGCTCGGCCGGCTGGGGCACTGGTGGGGCGCTGACCGCGAAGGGGTCCGCCCCGACGTGCTGCTGGTCGGCAAGGGCCTCTCCGGTGGCGTGGTGCCGGTCTCCGCCGCGGTGGCGACCGCCGAGGCGTTCCGCGCGTTCGACCGCGACCCGTTCCTGCACACCTCCACCTTCTCCGGCAACCCGCTGGCGATGGCGGCGGCCCGCGGCGCGATCCGCGCCGTGAAGGAGGACGGCCTCGTCGAGCGGGCCAGGCGCATCGGCACCGTGCTCAAGGCCGAGATCGAGCGCATCGCCCGGGCGGTGTTCGGTGCCCGGCTGGCCGAGGTACGCGGTGTCGGCCTGCTCATCGGCGTCGAGCTGACGGTCCCCGGCCTCGCCGGAGACCTGCTGCTGGAGCTGATCTCGGCGGGGGTGGTCGCGAACCACTCGCTCAACTCCGACGCGGTGCTGCGGCTGACCCCGCCCGCGATCCTCACCGACGAGGAGATCCAGACGCTGCTCGACCGGTTCGAGCGAGCCGCCCGGGCGGCACTGCAATGAGCGTACGAGCGCAGAGGAGTGTCCGATGAGGAGCATCCGGCTGCGGGCGGTCGTGCCGACTGACGATGTGGCACTCGTCTTCAAGCAGGTCACCGACTTCGCCAGCTATCCGGCCCGCTCGCCCGACGTCCACTCGGTCGAGGTGCTCCCCGCCACGGTGCCGGGCGAGCCGCAGCACTCGATGTGGGAGGCCAACTTCCGCCGTGGCGTGATGCGCTGGACCGAGCAGGACCAGATCGACCCGGACCAGATGTGCGTCACGTTCCGGCAGGTCGACGGCGACTTTGACGGGTTCGACGGGACGTGGCGGCTGCGCGCCGTCGCCGACGGCTGCGAGGTGCTGTTCGAGGTCGCGTACGACTTCGGCATCGACAGCCTCGCCGGGATCATGGACCCGCTCGCCGAACGGGTCATCAAGCGCGCGATCTGCGCCGTACTCGCCGGGGTCGTGGGAGCGGTGACCGTCGTGGAGGGCGGGGAGGCCCTGACCGACCTCGGCGAGCCCCCACCCATGTCCGGCATCCGCATTGTCACTGGAGGCGACTGATGGACGCTGCCAACCACTTCGAGTCCCGCACGACGTACCGGCTGGTCCGGCTGGAGTACCTGGTCGCGCTGGGCGTGTCGCTCTACCTCTTCATCACCCACCTGGACGAGGTCCGCTGGCTGCCGGCCCTGGCGCTGTTCCTCTACATCGACGTCATCGGCTACCTGCCCGGAGCGCTGGCCTACCACCGCAGCCGGACCAAGCGCATATCGACCGTCTACTACGTGCTCTACAACACGATGCACAGCTTCGTCACGCAGTTCGGCGTGGTGCTGCTGTGGGCCTGGCTCGCCGGCTGGGAGTGGGCGCTGCTGGCGATCCCCATCCACCTCTGCGGTGACCGGGCGCTGTTCGGCAACTTCCTCAAGCCGTTCGCGGTCACCTTCGAGCCCACGGCACACCCGGCGTTCGTACGCCTGCGGCAGGAGATCTGGCCCACCACGCCGAGGGTCCGGTCCCAGCCGGCCGCCGTCGAGCAGGTCGGCGCGGCCTGACCCGGCGGTCCCTACGCCACCGCAACCCCCACCCCGAGGAGGCAAACCGATGACCGCACCGATCCCGGCCGAGGTGGACTGGGACCGCGCGCCCGGCCTGCTGGACGGCGCCATGAACCTGACGCTCACCCCGCAGGAG
Organism: Micromonosporaceae bacterium; assembly: GCA_035707405.1. Taxonomy (GTDB): domain Bacteria; phylum Actinomycetota; class Actinomycetes; order Mycobacteriales; family Micromonosporaceae; genus DASSUC01. The sequence goes on from DASSUC010000109.1 coordinate 18,194, forward strand.
TGCAACCTGCGCTACTGGCTGGAGGCGGTGCCGCAGGGCACGCTGGCCGGGCGGCCCGACGGCCATACCCCCGGCCTGGTGGTGGGCGAGCACATGAAGGCGCCAGGCCCGCTCTACCGGGCGCTGTGCCAGGAGTACGCGTTCCGCAGCATCGCCGAGGAGAAGGCGGCCCGGGCCCTGGCCTACCTGGTGCCGGTCGCGCCGGACGTGGACAGCATGGAGTTCTACATCACCCAGGTGATGGACGAGGCGCGGCACTCGATGGTGTTCCGCAACCACCTCGTCTCGCTCGGGGTGCCGGCGGAGCGGCTCGCCGCCGAGGTGGAGGAGGTCGCCGGCGCCGACCGGGTGGCGATCCTGGAGCCGCTGGAGGAGTGGGCGCTGCACACCATGCGGGACGAGCGCGACTTCATCGGTGGCGTGGTGATGATCACGATCATCATCGAGGGCGCGCTCGCCCCCGCCGCCGAGCTCAGCGAGCGCAAATGGCGCCCGCTGGACCTGGCCGCGGCGGAGATCGACCGCGGCGCCGGGATCGACGAGATCCGCCATCTCACCGTGGGCGCGTCGATCGCCCGGCAGTACCTCATCGACCATCCCGAGCAGCGGCCCCGGGTGCTGGCGCTGATCAACGAGGGCATGCGGATGTGGGAGCGGCTGCCCGTGCACGACATGGTGCACCGGCGGGAGCTGCTCTTCCAGGAGGGGCTCAAGCAGCACGTGGACGTGGTGGGCGACTACGAGGTCTGGCCGGGCCGCCGGCTGGTCGACACCACGCCGGAGGAGCGGCAGGAGGCCGCCGACGAGTGGTCGGCGCAGATGCGCGAGTCCCGGCTGCGCTACATGGGGCTCGCGGAGGCCCTACCGTGACCGGGACCGCGGCGGTCATCGCCGGCATCGGCACCTGGCTGCCGCCGCGGGTGGTGGACAACGCCGAGCTGTCCCGCCGGCTCGACACCTCCGACGAGTGGATCCGCAGCCGCACCGGCATCCGCCAGCGCCACGTGGTCGAGCCGGGCATGTCAACGGCGGACCTGGCGGTCGAGGCCGGGGCGCGGGCGCTCAAGTCGGCGGACGGGTGCGGGGTGGACACCGTGGTGCTCGCCACCACCACCCCGGACCATCCGTGCCCGTCGACCGCGCCCGAGGTGGCGAACCGGCTGGGACTGGCCGGGGTGGCCGCGTTCGACCTGAACGGCGTCTGCGCCGGCTTCATCTACGCCCTCGCCGCCGGTGCCGGCCTGGTCGTGGCCGGGGTCGCCGAGGGGGTCCTGGTGATCGGGGCGGACACGTTCTCCACCCTGCTGGACCCGACCGACCGCTCCACAGTGCCGATCTTCGGCGACGGCGCCGGCGCGGTGGTGCTGCGCCGGGGACTCGCCACCGAGCTGGGCGCGCTGGGCCCGTTCGACCTGGGCAGCCACGGCGGGCTGGCCGGGCTGCTGATGGTGCCGGCCGGTGGCTCCCGGCAGCGGTCCACCGGGGAGCCGGCCGGTTACTACTTCCGGATGGTCGGCAAGCCGGTGTTCCGCCAGGCCGTCGAGCGGATGGCGGCCTCGGCCCGGGTGGCGCTGGGCCGCGCCGGCTGGACCGTACCGGAGGTCGACCGCCTGGTCGCCCACCAGGCCAACGCCCGCATCCTCCGCGCCGTCGGGGACGAGCTGGACATTCCGCCGGACCGGGTGGTGCGCAACGTCGACCTGGTCGGCAACACCGTAGCCGCCTCGATCCCGCTGGCCATGGCGGACGCGGCGCGCGACGGCCTCCTCCGTCCCGGGGACCGGGTGCTCGCCTGCTCCTTCGGCGGCGGGCTCACCTGGGGCTCCACCACGCTGCGCTGGCCCGACCTGGAGCCGGTATGAACCCTGCCTCAACCGTGAAAGGACCTGCCATGAACGAGATCCTCGGGCGCCTCTCGACGCTGCTGACCACGCGGTTCGGCGTGTCGCCGGAGGAGGTCGGCGCGGACGCCGTGCTCGCCGACCTCGACCTGGACTCGCTGGCGCTGGTCGAGTTCGGCCTGGTGGCCGAGAAGGAGTTCGGCGTGCGGATCACCGAGGACGAGGTCTCGCCGAACCACACCGTGTCCTACCTGGCCGAGCTCATCCTCGCCAAGGCCCCGGTGGCGTGATGCCGGCCGGCCCGCCGTACCCGGAGGTGGTCGTGACCGGCCTCGGCCTGGTGACGCCGGCCGGGATCGGGGTGGCCACCAGCTGGGCGCGGATCCTGCGCGGCGAGCCGACCGCGGCCCGGGACCCGGCGCTCGCCGGGCTCCCGGTGGACTTCAGCTGTCGCGTGCCCGGCTTCCACGCGCAGGAGCTGGTCGGCCGGAGGCTGGCCTGGCGGACCGACCGCTACACGCAGCTGGCGGTCGTGGCCGCGCGGGAGGCGGTCGCCGACGCCGGGCTGGACCCGGCCGGCTGGGACGGCGCGCGGGTCGGCGTGGTCGTCGGCAACGCCCTCGGCGGCACCGAGACCTTCGAACGCCAGCAGCGGGTGCTGCGGGACGAGGGGGCGGACCAGGTCTCGGCGATGGTGATCCCGATGATGGGGGTCAGCATGGTCGCCGGCTACCTGGCCATCGACGCCCGCGCCACCGGCCCGAACCTGGTCACCGGGACCGCGTGCGCGTCCGGCACCACGGCCATCGGCACCGCGCTGCACCTGTTGCGTGCCGGCGCCTGCGACGTGGTGCTGGCCGGGGGCACCGAGGCCAGCCTCAGCCCCACGGTCATCGCGGGCTTCGCCCAGATGGGCGCGCTGTCGCGGCGGTCGGCGGACCCGGCCGCCGCGTCCCGACCGTTCGATGTGGACCGGGACGGGTTCGTGCCCGCCGAGGGCGCCGGCATGCTGGTGCTGGAGCGGCTGGCCGACGCGCGGGCGCGCGGGGCCAGGGTGCGGGCCCGGCTCGCCGGGTACGGGGCCTCGGCCGACGCGTACCACGCGACCTCGCCCGACCCGGCGGGCGCCGGCGTGGAGCGGGCGATCCGCCGCGCCCTCGCCGACGCGGGCGTGGCGCCGGGCGAGGTCGACCACGTCAACGCGCACGGCACCTCCACGCCGCTCAACGACGTGGCCGAGGCGGCGGTGCTGCGCCGGGTCTTCGGCACGCGCCCGGCCGTCACCTCGGTCAAGGGCGTCACCGGGCACCCGCTCGGCGGCGCCGGCGCGATCGAGGCGGCCTGCACCGTGCTGTCCGTGCAGCACGGGGTGGTGCCCCCGACCGCCAACCTCTGCCGCCCGGACCCCCGCGTCGAGTGCGACGTCGTCGCCGAGGCGCCCCGCGCCATGCCGGTCCGGGTGGCGGTCAGCAACTCGTTCGGGTTCGGCGGCCAGAACGCGGTGCTCGTGCTGAGCGCGGCGTAGCGCCCGGCCACCACCACTACCCGCCCGCCGTCTCCCCGGGAAGGAGACCATGTCATGGCCACGGATACCGGTACGCTCGTCCGGTCGTCGACCGGCACCTTCGAGGAGCTCGCCGCCAGGGTGCGCAGCGCGGGCCTGCTCGATCCGCGACCCGGCTACTACGTCCTCAAGATCGTGTTCAACCTGGCCGTGCTGGCGGGCACCTGGGCCGCGGTCGTCCTGGTCGGCGACTCCTGGTGGCAGCTGGCGCTGGCGGTGGTGCTCGCCGGCGCCTACGTGCAGACCGGGTTCATCGCGCACGACACCGGGCACAAGCAGATCACCCGGACCCGGGCCGGTGGCACGCTGCTCGGCCTGCTGCACATGAACCTGCTGCTCGGCGTCGCCTACGGCTGGTGGATCAACCACCACAACCGCCACCACAGCAACCCCAACAACCTCGACCTCGACCCGGACACGGTACGCCGTCCGGTGATCTTCGCCGCCGACGAGCTGCCGGTGAAGGGGCGCACCCGCGGCCGGCGGTTCATCATCCGCTTCCAGTCGGTGATGTTCTTCGTCCTGCTGG
>DASSUC010000110.1:0-2622 GCA_035707405.1 Micromonosporaceae bacterium
GCGCAGCTGCTCCAGGAACTCGGCGTTGGAGAGCGTGGCGCGCCAGCCGGGGATCGACTCCAGCTTGTCCAGCGTCCCGCCGGTGTGCCCGAGCCCGCGCCCGGACAGCTGCGGCACGGCCGCCCCGCACGCCGCCACCAGCGGGGTGAGCGGCAGCGTGATCTTGTCGCCGACACCGCCGGTGGAGTGCTTGTCAACGGTCGGGCGGGGCACCGAGGACAGGTCCAGCCGCTCCCCGGACTCGATCATGGCCAGGGTCCACCGGGCGATCTCGCGCGGGGTCATGCCGCGCAGCAGGATCGCCATGGCCAGCGCCGCCATCTGCTCGTCGGCGACCGCGCCCCGGGTGTAGCCGTCGACCACCCAGTCGATCTGCGCGTCGGAGAGCTCCCCGCCGTCGCGCTTGGTGGCGATGACGTCCACCGCCGCGAGCCCGGTCATGGCGACCACACTCCCCCCACCTCGGCCGGTGGCTCCCCCTCGCCGGCCCACCAGGTGGCGCCGTCCGCGTCGACCACCACGACCCGGGGGGTACGGACCCGGCCCCAGCCGACCGCCTCGGCGACCGTCGGCCAGGTGGGCGCCTCCTCCAGGATCCCCGGGGTCTCCCGGACCTCCGGGGCCTCATGCCGGCCGGCGGTCTCGTGCCCGCCGGCGGCCCCCTCGTGCCCGGCAGCCTCGTGGAAGCCGGCAGCCTCGTGGAAGCCGGCGGAGCGCTCCCAGTAGCCGGTCCACACCCGCTGCCCGCCGGCCAGGTCAGGGTGCACGAAGACGGTGCCGCGGCCCCGGAACGCGGCCAGCCGGGGCGGCACCGCCGGCTCCCGCGGCTCCGGCGACCGGTCCGCCGCCGCCAACGCCCCGGCGTCGAACGCGTGCGGCAGCAGCTCGGCCAGGCGACGCGGCGCACCGGGGGCGTCAACGAGGCAGTGCGGGCCACCGTGCTCCCACAGCAGCTGGCGGCAGCGCCCGCACGGCATCAGCGGCTCGCCGTCACCGTCCACACAGGACAATGCGACCAGCCGGCCACCGCCGCTCGCGTGCAGTGCCGAGACGACCCCGCACTCGGCGCACAGCCCGACGCCGTACGAGGCGTTCTCGACGTTGCAGCCGACGACCACCCGCCCGTCGTCGACGAGCGCCGCCGCGCCGACCGGGAACATCGAGTACGGGGCGTACGCCCGCCCCATCGCCTCAGTCGCGGCGGCCCGCAGCTGCGCCCAGTCGACCTGCACGCGTCATCCCTTGACGTACGGCTTGCCGTCGGCCGCTGGTGCCCGGACCCGGCCCACCAGCCCAGCCACCGCAAAGAGCGTGGCGAGGTACGGCAGCATGGCCAGGAACTCGCTGGGGATGACGCTGCCGACGTTCTGGAGGTAGCCGGCGAGCTTGTCGGCGAAGCCGAACAGCAACGCCGCGAGCAGCGCCCCGGTCGGGTTCCACCGGCCGAAGATGAGCGCGGCCAGCGCGATGAAGCCCTTGCCCGCGGTCATGTTCTTGTTGAACGTCACGGTCGAGCCGAGCGTGAACGCCGCCCCGCCGATGCCGGAGACCACGCCGGCCAGCAGCACGTTGCGGTAGCGCACCAGGCGCACCCGTACGCCCACCGTGTCCGCTGCGGTGGGGTGCTCGCCGACGGCGCGCACCCGCAGCCCCCACCGGGTGTAGAACAGCCCGATGTGGACCACGGCCACCAGCACCAGGGCCAGGTAGAGGAAGAAGTTGGCCCGAAACAGCGCCGGCCCGAGCACCGGGATGTCCGACAGCAGCGGGATCTCCCAGACCGGGAACGGGGGCGGGTTGTTGTACGCGTCCTGGTCGGTCTTCATGACCTCCTCGTAGAGGAAGCCGGTGACCCCGAGCGCCAGCAGGTTGAGCACCACGCCGAGCACGACCTGGTCGACCAGGTAGCGGATGGCGAGCACGGCCAGCACCAGCGCGAGCAGCAGCCCGGCCACGGCCGCGGCGAGCAGGCCCGCCCAGACGCTCGCGGCCAGCGTGCCGACCAGCGCCCCGGCGAACGCGCCGACCAGGAAGTGGCCCTCGATCGCCACGTTGATCACGCCGGAGCGCTCGCAGAGCACTCCGGCCAGCGCACCGAGGATGAGCGGCAGCGCGGCCAGGAACGACCCGCGCATGATGTCCACCACGGGCATGAAGTTCAGGCCGGGCTGGGCGGCCGAGACCTGCCAGCACAGGAACGACAGCACAAAGGCGACCAGGGCCAGCCCGAGCAGCCAGCCGAACCAGCGGTCGGCGACCCCAGCCAGCAGGGCGCCGCCGGCACCGGCGCAGAGCAGGCCGAACACGATCGCCGCCGGGCGGCCCGGCAGGGCCACGGTCGCGCCCTGGATGTCCTCGGTGAGCAGGAACCGGGCGTCCACGCCGGGCTTGGCCAGCGCCCCGAACAGGACCGCGGCGAGCAGGCCGAGCCCGACGAAGGCGGCGCCGAGCCGGCGGGTGCGGGTCCAGAAGCCGGCCGTCACCGGGGCGGCCACGGGAAGGGTGGTCACCGTCATCCTCACCACCCCTTGGCCAGGCTCGTCTGGAGCGCGCCGAGGCGCGCGGCCCGCAGCTGGAAGATCGCCTTCACCAGGGCGGGTGCGGCGATGAAGATGACGATCA
>DASSUC010000111.1:0-3777 GCA_035707405.1 Micromonosporaceae bacterium
CGCCTTCGCCTGCATCGCCTTTGCCGCGTCCTCGGGCTTGGCGTTCGTCTTGACCAGCTTCTCCACCTCGCCGTCGATGCCGGCCGCGACCTGCTCCCAGGTGGGGATCGTCGGCGGGGCCTTGGCGTCGTTGAGCTGGTCACCGAAGGCGGCCAGCAGCGGGTCGGCCTTGAGCGCGGAGTCCTCCCAGCCCTTCTTGACCGATGGCAGGTCGCTCGAGGTCTGGTACCACTTGACCTGCACCTCCGGGCGGGACAGGTAGGCCGCGAACTTCCACGCGCCGTCGCGGTTCTTGGCGTCCTTGAACACGGCGAAGTTGCCGCCGCCGATGAACGAGGTCGCCGCCTGCTTGCCCGGCATGTGCCAGACGGTGTACTTGTCCGCGCCGCCCTGCTCCTTGAGCAGGCCGATGTGCCACGGGCCGGAGATGAACGCGCCGATCTGGCCCTTGACGAAGCTCGGCTCGAGCGAGCCCTGCGGCAGGTCCTTGGGCGCCAGGCCCTCGTCGAAGAAGGACTTGTAGTAGGCCAGCGCCTCAGTCGCCTGTGGACTGTCCAACGTGAACTTGTTGCCGCTGTAGACGTCGCCGCCGTTCTGCCAGACGAACGGCAGGACGCTCTGCCACGACCCCGTACCGCCGGGCTGGAGGCTGATGCCCCAGGTGGCCCCGCCCTTCTCCTTGAACGCCTTGATCGCCGCCTTGAACTCGTCCCAGGTCTTCGGCGCCGACGTGACACCGGCCTTGGCGGCGACGTCCTTGTTCACGTAGAACAGGCGGGTCTCGACATACCACGGCACGCCGTACGAGGTGCCGTTGACCACCGTGGTGTCCCACGCGCCCTCGAAGAAGTCCTCCTTCTTGACGATGTCGGCCGGGGTCGCGTCCAACCCGCCGGTCTTGGCGAACTCGCCCATCCACGTGGTGCCGATGAGGCTCGCGTCCGGGGTCTGCCGCCCGGCGATCGCGGTGGCGATCTTGTCGTGGGCGCCGTCCCAGGGCACCGGGGTGACCTTGACCTTCGCCTCCGGGTTCTCCTTCATGAAGTCGTCGGCGAGCACGGAGAGCTTCTCGCCCTCGGTGCCCATCGCCCAGACGTTGATCTCGCCGGTCGCCTTGCCCTCGTTGACGGCCTGGCCGACCGCCCCGCCCTCGTCCTCGTCCCGCCCGCATCCGGCGAGCGCCAGCAGGCATGCGCAGGCGAGCACGGCAACGCTGCGCCGTCTCGATACCTTCATTCCTTCACCTCCACGTCCTCGTGGAACCCGCAGCTCGACCTGGTGACGAGCTGCGTGCGCAGCACCTGCCGCCGGACCGGGACCCGGCTGCCGGTGATCCGCTCCTGAAGCCATGTCGCCGCGGTGGCGCCCAGCTCGCGCATTGGCTGGCGCACCGTGGTGAGCCCGGCGTAGCGCGCCGCCATCACGTCGTCCCATCCGGTGACCGCAACATCACCCGGCACGGTCAGGCCCGCCCCTGCCGCCGCCTCCAGCGCGCCAAGGGCAATCTCGTCGTTGGCGCACACCAGGGCGTCGGGTCGCTGCGGCCGGCCGGTCAGGACGTCCCGGGCCGCGGCGTAGCCCGCGGCGACGTTGAGCGCGGACGCCACCGGCTGTGGCGGCACCAGCCCGGCCGCCTCCAGACAGTCCCGGAACGCGGCATAGCGGCCGGTGACATCCGGCGACTCGGCCGGACTGCCCAGGAACGCGAACCGGCGGTAGCCGTGGCCCAGCAGGTGCCGCACCAGCTCCCGGGCACTGCCGTCGTTGTCGGTGGTGATCGTGTCCGCGGTGTGCACGGGCGGGCGGGCCAGCAGGACGAGCGGCAGGCCGGAGTCGGCGATCCGGGCCACGGCGCCGTCGTCCACCGTCCGGCCGAGGATCGCCATGCCGTCCACCCGCCCGGCGAGGTCGAGCACCTTGGCCGCCGGGTCCGGCCGGCCGTGCGTGGCGAGGATCAGCACGCTGCGGCCGAGCTCCGCGGCCACCTCCTCGTATCCCAGGACCACCTCGGCGTAGTACGGGCCGGACAGGTCGGGGAAGACGATGCCGTTCGCGGCGTGCTGGCCCTCGGCCAGCGAGCGCCCCAGCCGGCTCGGGCGGAACCGCAGCTCCTCGGCGACCGCCTCGACGCGCTGCCGGGTCGCCGACGCGACCAGGCGTGAACCGCGCAGCGCCCGGGACACGGTGGCGATCGACACGCCCGCACGGCCGGCGACCTCGTAGATCGTCACCGTGCGCCGATCGTGTCGCATCCCGGCCTCCCAGCGTCCGCTTAGGGCGAAACGGGGTTTAGTGCCTTAATTGGTGCCACCGTATCTACAAGCGCTTACATGACCCCCAACCCTTGAGCCAGCCGGGACAGCTGTCAAGTGGAGCGAAGCAGAACAGCGTGATCCGCACGGCCGGGTCGCTGCTGTTGCGCTCACCGCCTGAGCTGGGCAGATGTGGCGCTGTTGAGCGTCACCAGTGCCTAGTTGTGGCCAAGATCGTGGCGAGTGCAAGCCGCGCTCGGCTCGGCTCTGGCGCAGGAGGCGGGCTAGCCGCGGTCCAGCCTGTGGAGGGCATCGATGTGGTCGCCGAGCAGGTCGGCGTACGAGTCGATGTCGAGAGTGCCGTACTGGCACTTGCGCATCAGGGCGGCGAGGCGCTCGGCGAGCTGTGCCGGGGCGAGGTCGAGCTGTTCGCAGAGGCCGAGGTGGGCCTCGACGAGCGGTTCGCCGACCTCCTCGGGGTCGGTCCTACGCATGTAGTGGGCGTCGGCCAGGTATCCGGAGAGGTCGTCCCATACGACGATCGCCTGCTCGACCAGGTCCAGCGCGTCGGGCGTGGCCGGGTGCGCGCAGAGGATCTCGACCTCGGCGACGAGCCGCTCACCGGCGGTCTCGATATCGTGGATCTGCCATCGGCTGCCGCTGGTGACGCCGGCCACCTCCTCCAGAACCTCAGCGAACCGGCGCAGGCTGTGGTCGTCGGCGGCGTCGAGCATGCCCGCCTCGCGCAGCAGAGTGGTGGCGAACAGCTCGTCCTTGGTCGCCTGGGCCACCACGAGCGCGGTCAGCTGCCGGCGGGCGAGCCGTTCGACGGCGGTCGCGTACCTGTCCTGCTCGGCCGAGACCTCGGCGACGCTGGGCGGGGTGGCCGCGCCGGACCAGTCGACGTCATCGTCGAACGCGGTCAACGCGACGGCCACCGCGTGCACACACAGGTCATCACCGGACGAGCACTCGCACTCGCTGGTGAAGGCGCGGTCGACGACCCCGACCCACGGCTGGACGATGTCGCGACCATCGCGTACGACCGCCTGCACCCCGCCGCCGACCTGCTCCAGGTCGCCGACGCTGCCGGAGCGCCGCAGCTGGGCGGCCGCCTCGCGCAGGGCCGGCGGGATGCAGTCGTGGAACGCCTGGGTGTTGATGCTGACGGTCACGTCCGCAGACCTTACCGTCACCGCTCAGGTTTGTTCGATGGCCGGCGTGCCGGGCGGCGTCGGGACTGTGGCGGGCACCTAGCCGAACAGGTCCTCATCACGTCGCCGCAGCAGAAGCCGGGGAGATGCTGGCCGCTGTCGGCTGGATCAGCTTCAAGACTGCTTCTGGCTGGCTGAGCCGAGGTAGCAGGCGGCGTAGCTGAAGCGCCAGGTTCATGGCCACCAGCACCGGTTCTTCATCCGGCCCAGGGTCGTGGCGGGTGTGGTCGCGTATCCACCTGCTGACCTCCGCCCAGCTGTAGAAGCTGGTGTCCCGGTTGGGGTTCAGCGGCGGTGGGAAGCCTTTCGGT
>DASSUC010000112.1:0-10376 GCA_035707405.1 Micromonosporaceae bacterium
CCGCGGTGGTCGACTCGCTGGAGCCGGTCTTCCAGGCCGAGATCGGCTTCTCCCCGCGCCAGGTGCTGACCGGCGACGACCTCGGCGGCATCGACCGGATCCAGACCATGCTCTTCGTGATGCAGCTCGGCCTCGCCGAGGTCTGGCGGTCCCGCGGGGTCACCCCGGACGCCGTGATCGGCCACTCCGTCGGGGAGATCGCCGCCGCGGTGACCTGCGGCGCGCTGACCCGGCAGGAGGGCGCCCGGCTGATCTGCCGGCGGTCGGTCCTGCTGCGCCGGGTGGCCGGCAGGGGCGCCATGGCCATGGCCGCGCTGCCCTTCGCCGAGGTGGAGGAGCGGCTCGCCGGCCGCACCGACCTGGCCGCGGCGATCTTCTCCGCGCCGGCGTCCACAGTGGTCGCCGGCGACGCCGCAGCCGTCGAGGACCTGGTGGAGCGGTGGCGTGCCGAGGACATCCCGGTGCGGCGCGTCGCCTCCGACGTCGCCTTCCACAGCCCGCAGATGGACCCCCTGCTGGCCGAGCTGGCCGCAGCGGCCGCCGACCTGTCCCCCACGGCCCCACGCATCCCGATGTACTCGACCGCGCTGGCCGACCCGCGGGCCGCGCCGGTGCTCGACGGCGCCTACTGGGCGGCCAACCTGCGCAACCCGGTGCGGCTGGCGACGGCGGTGAGGGCCGCGGTGGAGGACGGCTACCTGGCCTTCCTGGAGGTCTCCGCCCACCCCGTGGTGGCCCACTCGCTCGGCGAGACGCTCGCCGAGCACGGCGTCGAGGACACGTTCGTCGGGGTGTCCCTGCGCCGCAACCGGCCCGAGCTCGCGACGCTGCTGGCCGGGGCCGGGGCGATGCACTGCCACGGGCTGCCGCTGGACTGGGCGGCCCTCCAGCCGCACGGCACCCTCGTCACCCTCCCGCAGGTCGCCTGGCAACGCCGGCGGCACTGGCGGGAGGCGACGGCCGGCGACGGGGGCACCCAGCAGCGGCACGACGTGGGCTCGCACGCCCTGCTCGGGTCCGGGACCTCCGTCGCCGGGCGCCCGCTACGGCTGTGGCGCACGCTCCTCGACGACGAGTGCCGGCCCTACCCGGGCCGCCACACGATCAACGGCGTCGAGATCGTCCCCGCCGCCGTACTGGTCAACACGTTTCTCGGGGCAGCGCCGGACCGCGGGTTCCCGCGCACCGTGGCCGAGGTGTCGCTACAGGTCCCGCTCACCGTGGCCGAGCGGCGTGAGCTGCAGGTCGTGCGCGACGGCGGCGGCCTGCGCCTGGCCTCCCGGGCCCTGGCGGAGGACTCCCGCGGCGGCCGGGACGCCGGGCCGGGCCGGCCCTGGCTCACGCACGCCACGGCGACCCTGGCCACCGGTCCCGCCACCGCGCTGCCGGGCTCCCTCGCCGGCGCCACGGACCCCGCCGGGCAGGTGGACCCGGCGCTCGTGCAGCAGCACCTGGCCTCGGTCGGGGTCCCCACCATGGGCTTCGACTGGACCATCGAGGAGCTGTCCCGCGACGGCGGGCGGCTGCGCGCCCGGGTCGTGGCCGGGCAGCCGGAGCAGGAGCGCCCGACCTGGGGTCCGGTGCTGGACGCGGCCCTGTCCATCGCGCCGGTCGCCTTTCCGGGCGCGGCCGTGCTGCGTATGGTCGCCCACGTCGACGAGGTCCATATCGCCGGCCAGCCACCGGCGGTGGCGCTCATCGAGGTCACTGTGGACCAGGTCGGCGCCGACGCGGTGGAGGTGCTCGTCGCCGATGCGGCGGGCCGGGTGCTGGCGCGCCTGGCGGGCCTGCGGTACGCGGTGCTGGACCGCGACCCGGTCGCCGCCGCCAACCCCGCACAGCTGGTCCACGAGCTGGTGTGGCGGCCGCTGCCGCTGCCGGCCGAGGCGCCGGGTGACGGTGCTCCCCGCAGCGTCGTCATCGTCGGCCCCGACGCCGGGGCAGCACAGGCGCTGCGCGAACAGCTGGTGGCGGCCGGCTCCGCCTGCTGCGTGGTCGGCGACCCGGCGGGGCTGGACGGGGCCGCGGTGCGGCTCGACTCCTCGACCGACGTGCTGGTGCTCCCGCCGTCCCCGGCGTCCCGAGCCGCCCTCACCGACACCGCCGTACGCTCGGCCTGGCTGCTCACCAGCACCGCGCAGCGCCTGTCCACTCTGGAGGCCGCACGGGCGCCCCGGCTGTGGTGCCTGACCACCGGCGGCGTGGAGAGCCGGGAGGCGGCCCATCTCGCGCACGCGCCGTTGTGGGGCCTCGGCCGGGTCATCGCGGGCGAGCATCCGGACCTGTGGGGCGGCGTGGTCGACGTACCCGCTGGCGACCCGCGCCGATACGCCGGCGTGCTCCTTGCGGTCATGCGGGCGGCCCCGCAGGAGGACGTGGTGGCCGTACGCGATGGGCTCGCCTCGGTGGCCCGGCTGGTCCGGCCCGACGGCGAGCCGTCCCGCGGCCCCGTGCAGTGCCACCCGGACGGCACCTACCTCATCACCGGCGGGCTGGGCGTCCTCGGGCTGGAGGTGGCCCGCTGGCTGGCCGAGCGGGGCGCCCGCCGCCTCGTGCTCGCCGGCCGCCGGGCCCTCCCGCCACGCTCCACCTGGGACGGTCCGGCCGGCGCCGGCACCCGCCGGCAGATCGACGCGGTCCGGACCCTGGAGTCTCTCGGGGTGACCGTCCGGACCGTAGCCGTGGACATCGCCGACGCCGGGCTGGCCGCCCGGGCCCTGTCCCCGGACGCGCTGGGGATGCCGCCGGTCCGCGGTGTGGTGCACGCCGCCGGGGTGCTGGACAACAGGCTGGTCCCGGGCGTGGACGAGGAGTCCATCCGGACGGTCCTGCGACCCAAGGCCGGCGGCGCGTGGGTGCTGCACGAGCTCTACCCTCCCGGCAGCCTGGACTTCCTGGTCCTGTTCTCCTCCTGCGGGCATCTGCTCGGGCTGCCGGGCCAGGCGAGCTACGGTGCCGCCAACGCCTTCCTCGATGCGCTGGCCGTGCACCGCCGCGCCGCTGGCGGCGCGGAGACCCTCAGCCTCGGCTGGACCTCGTGGCTGGGCAAGGGCATGGCCGTCAACGAGGTTGTCGACATGGAGCTGAGTGCCCGCGGCGTGACCGGCATCTCGGCGCCGGAGGCGTTCGGCGCATGGGACCTCGCCGCCGGCCGCGGCGGCGGCCACTACGCGGTGCTGGGGGTCGTCGGGCTGGACGCCGGCATGCGACGCCCGCCGCTGCTGGCCGAGCTGTCCGCCGGTGACCCCGCCACCGGGCCCGGCACGGCCGGCCCGCCGCAGGTGGACGGCCTGGCCGGCCTGGCACCGCAGGAGCTGCGCGAACGGCTGCTGGACGAGGTCACCACGCAGATCGCCACCGAGATGAAGCTGCCCACCCACCACCTGCACCCGCGGCGGCCCCTGGCCGAGCAGGGCCTGGACTCGGTGATGACCCTGGTGATCCGCCGCCGCCTGGAGAAGCGGTTCGGGCACAGCCTTCCCGCCACCCTGCTGTGGCACCAGCCGACCGTCACCGCCATCGCCGAGCACCTGGCCGAGCTGCTCTCCTCGGGCCAGCGGGACGGGAACGGCTCGGCAGAGCCCGCCGTCGAGGTCCAGCCGGTGGTCGGCGGATGAGCCACGCCAAAAGCCCCACCCGAGAGAGGAGACGAGATGTCCGAGGATGAGGTCACCGCCGACCTGCTCGCCTTCATCCGTACGAACCTGCGCAAGCCCGGCAGCGACCTGGAGATCGACGAGTCGACGCCGTTGATGGAGACCGGGATCCTCGACTCGCTGAAGACGGCGATGCTGCTCAACTACATCCGCGACGCGCTGCACACGCCGATCCCGCCCCTCTACCTGGAGGCCAAGAACTTCCAGGACGTACGCACCATCACCTCGATGATCCGCGAGCTGTCCACCACGTCGGGCCGGTAGCGGCTCACCGACCACGGAGCGAGGCCATGGCGACAGACTTCGATGTGGCGATCATCGGCGGCGGACCGGCGGGCTCCGCGGCCGCGGCCTACCTCGCGGGCGCCGGCATGTCGGTGGCGCTCTTCGAGAGCGAGCTGTTCCCCCGGCCGCACGTCGGGGAGTCGCTGATCCCGGCCACCACGCCGGTGCTCGCCGAGATCGGCGCCCTGCCCGAGATCGACGCGGCCGGCTTCCCGAAGAAGTACGGCGCGGCGTGGACCTCTGCGGAGTCCCGCGACATCCCGCACAACGGCTTCACCGGCCTCGACCACGACTTCCGGGCCGCCGAGATCATGTTCGTGGAGCGGGACCAGCCCGAGGTCGACCGGGACTTCACGTACCACGTCGACCGGGGGAAGTTCGACCTGATCCTGCTCAAGAACGCCGAGCAGCGCGGCGCCCGGGTGTTCTCCGGCGTGCGCGTGCTGCGGGTGGGCTTCGACGACCCGGCCGCGGTGACCGTGACGACCCGTCTCGGCCCGCGCCACCTCGACCTCACCGCACGCATGGTCGTCGACGCCTCCGGCCGCCACACCATGCTGGGCAGGCAGCTGAAGGTGAAGGTGCCCGACCCCGTGTTCGACCAGTACGCCGTGCACACCTGGTTCGACGGCCTGGACCGGACCGCGATGGCCGTGGACCCGGCAAAGGCGGACTACATCTTCATCCACTTCCTGCCCATCAAGGACACCTGGGTGTGGCAGATCCCCATCACCGACACGGTGACCAGCATCGGCGTGGTGACCCAGAAGAGCCGGTTCGCCGCCGCGGGCGGCGACCACGAGCAGTTCTTCTGGGAGTTCGTCGGCAGCCGCCCGGAGATGTACGACGCCCTCAAGCAGGCCGAGCGGGTCAGGCCGTTCAAGGCCGAGGGCGACTACAGCTACGCGATGCGGCAGATCTGTGGCGACCGGTTCGTCCTCATCGGGGATGCCGCGCGGTTCGTCGACCCCATCTTCTCCAGCGGCGTCAGCGTCGCCCTCAACAGCGCGCGGATCGCGTGCAAGGACATCATCGCCGCGCACGAGGCGGGCGACTTCTCCCGCGAGCGGTTCCGCACGTACGAGAGCAAGCTGCGGCGGGCGGTGAAGAACTGGTACGAGTTCATCTCCATCTACTACCGGCTCAACATCCTCTTCACGGCGTTCGTGCAGGACCCCCGGTACCGGATCGACGTGCTCAAGATGCTCCAGGGCGACGTCTACGACGGCGAGGAGGCCAAGGCGCTGACGGTCATGAAGGAGGTCGTGGCGGGGGTGGAGAACAACCCGAGCCACCTGTGGCACCCGTACCTCGGCACGCTGCGCGCGCCCACGGCGGCACCGAGCTTCTAGCCGGCTGGCGAGAAGCTCTGCCGCGCCGCTGCCATCAGCCGTCTTTGGAGGCCTGACTACTATGGACACACTTCGGTTCGGCTGGTCCACTCTCTACCGGCTGGGGCTGGCTCCATGGGACTTCTTCGGTGTCGACCCAGGGCTGGCCGGGCTCGTTGAGGACCGGCGCTGGGTCAAGCCCGGCCGGGCTCTGGACATCGGCTGCGGCACCGGCCGTAACACCATCTACCTGGCCCAGCATGGCTGGGACGTGACAGGGGTCGACCTGGCGGGCTACGCCGTTGAGAAGGCGCGCCAGGCCGCCAGGAAGGCCGGCGTCGCGGCCCGGCTGCTTCAGGGCGACATCACCCGACCGGACGGGCTGGACCTCGGGGACGGCTATGACCTGGTGGTCGACTTCGGCTGCTACCACAGCCTGGAAGACCATCAACGCGCCGCCTACGCCGACACGATCACCAAGATCACCGCGCCGGCCGCGACCCTCTGGATGTGGGCGCTCTGGGCGAGCTACAACGCCGCCAAGAAGGTGGCCCCGGCCGAGCTGCGCGCCCGGTTCCCGCAGTGGGAGCTCGCTGACGTCTCCCCCGTCGACCGCAACGAGCTGCACGACATGACCGCCCGCCTGCCACGAGTGCAGAGGCACCTGCTGCGCCGGGCCTTCGCCAAGGGCGCACTCGTGCCACCGCACCGCTACCGGCTCACCCGGACCGAGGCGGGACCCGGGATCTCGACCCGGTAGCGCCGCGACCGCAGCCCGGCCGCGCCGGGCACCCCGGCACGGCCGGCTCAGACACCCAGCTCGCGGTCGATTAGCGCGAACACGTCCTCAGCGGTGGCGGAGGTCAGGTCCTCGTCACCGGCCGCCGCGCCGACCGCCTGCGCTGCCGGTGCGTACCTCCACACCAGCGCCTGCAACCGGCGCACCAGCCCGGTGCGCCGGGGGTCGTCCGCGGGGAGCCCGGCAAGCGCCGCCTCCAGCTCGTCGAGGTGTCCCAGCGCCGGGTCTGGCGCACCGTCGCCGGCCGGAAGCACCTGGGCCAGCAGGTGGCGCGCCAGCAGTGCCGGCGTGGGGTGGTCGAAGACCAGCGTCGCGGGCAGGCGCAGGCCGGTAAGCGTACGCAGCCGGTTGCGCAGCTCGACCGCTGCGATGGAGTCGAACCCCAGCTCCTTGAACGGGCGGCCCGGGTCGACCGCCGCCGCGGTCTCGTGCCGCAGAACCGCGGCCACATGGGCGCGCACCAGCTCGGTCAGCCTGCCCACCCGCTCGTCCTCGGCGCTGGCGGCAAGCTCCCGGGCCAGCTCCGACGGGGCAGCGGCCTCGTCGCCGGCGGGCTCCCGCGCGGCCTCCACAGCCCGGCGGGCCGCCGGGACCGCGTCGAGGAGCCGGCTCGGCCGGGCCAGGGTGAACAGCGGCGCGAAGCGTTCCCAGGCGACATCGGCGATCGTCACCTGCGGCTCGCCGTGGTCGAGGACCTGGCGCAGCGCGCCCAGCGCCAGCCTCGGGTCCAGCGGCGGCAGGCCCTGCCTCCGGGCCTGTTCGGCCTGGCGTCCCACGAACGCGTCCCCGCCGCCGGCACCGCCGGGAAGGTCCCACAGCCCCCACGCGACCGAGACCGTGTACGGGCCGCCGGCCCGGCGGTGCTGGGCGAGCGCGTCGAGGTACGCGCCGGCGGCGGCGTACGCGGCGTGGTCCCTGCTCCCCCAGACCGCCGCGACCGACGTGCAGAAGACCACCGTGCCGTCGGGTCCCAGGTCGCACAGCTCGTCCAGGTGTGGCTGCCCGGCCCGGAACGGGTCGGCAAGGACCGCGCCGGCGAGCTGCTCCGCGGTCAGCTCCACCAGCGGGGTCAACGCGCCGGAGGCCGGCGTATGGATGATCGTGGTGACCTGCGCGCCCGCCTCCGCCAGCCGCTCGGCGAGGTCCGCCGCCGGGGGCTGGTCGCCGGCGCGCCAGCCGGCGGTCATCACCTCGGCGCCGAGCCCGGCCAGCTCGCTCGCCAGCCGCTCGGCGCCGGAGCCGTCGCCGTCGCTGTCGCTGTCGGGACCGTCGCTGTCGGGGTCCAGCAGCACCACGCGCTCCGCGCCACCGGTGACCAGCCACCGGGCGAACTGCGCCGCCAGCCCGCCGGCGCCGCCGGTCACGAGCACGGTGCCCTGCGGCTTCCACTCCCGCCGCGGTGCCCGGTCCCCGAGCGGGGCCGGCACCAGCCGGCGCCCGAACACCCCGCCCGGTCGCAGCGCCACCTGGTCCTCTCCCGGCACCGCGGTGAGCACGGCCTGCAGCTGGGCCGGGTCCATCGCGTCCGGGCTCGCGGGCAGGTCGACCAGCCCGCCCCACAGCGCCGGATGCTCCAGCGCGGCCACCCGCCCCAACCCCCACAGCTGCGCCTGCACGGGCGCCTGGACGGGATCGGAGCCGCCGACCGAGACCGCGCCGCGGGTGGCACACCACAGGGGCGCCTCGATGCCGGTGTCCACCATCGCCTGGACCAGGGCGAGCGTGCCGGTCAGGCCGGGCGCCACGCCGACGCTCCCGGCCGACGCGCCCTCCGCCAGCGCCAGCAGCGACAGTACGCCGGCCGGCGCGGCACCGCCGTCACAGCGGGCCCGCAGCAGCCCCGCAAGCCGCTGCCGGTCGGCATCATCACCCGCATCGAGCTGGTGCACCTGGGCGCCGCCGGCGCTGAGGGCCGCCGTGCACGCGTCCAGCCAGCCCCCGGCCACGCTCGCCGGCCGCACGACGAGCCAGGGACCGGTCCGGGCGCCGCCGGTGGGAACGGCGACACGGTCCCATTCGACCCGGTACCGCCAGGAGTCCATAGTGGACCTGTCCCGCCGGGCGCGGCGCCAGCTGGACAGCGCCGGCAGCACCGCGCCCAGCGACGCCCGGTGCCCGTTGCCGCCGGGAAGGCGCAGCGTGTAAGACAGCGCTGCCAGGTCCTCCCGCTCGACCGCTGCCCAGAATCCGGCTTCCTCCTCCTCGCCAGCCCCGGCACCGGCCGCGACCGGCGCCTGGTCGGCCAGCCAGTAGCGCTGCCGCTGGAAGGAGTACGTGGGCAGGTCGACGGTGCGCGGGGTGCGGTCGGCGGGGAACCAGCCGGCCCAGTCGACGCCGCATCCGGCGGTGAAGGCGTGGGCGAGCGCGTACCCGAGCTGGGTCCGGTCGCCCTGGTCCCGGCGCAGCGTGGCGACGGTGACCGCATCGACGCCGGCGTGCTCGAAGGTCTCCTGCATGCCGAGGGCGAGTACGGGATGCGTGCTGGCCTCGATGAGGATCCGGTGCCCGTCGTCCAGAAGCGCGCGGACCGCGTCGGCGAACCGCACCGGCTGGCGCAGGTTGGCCACCCAGTAACCGGTGTCGAGCGACGTGGTCGCGACCCGGGCGCCGGTGACGCCGGAGTAGAACGCCACGGGCGACCCGGCCGGTGCGATCCCGGTCAGGGCCTCCATCAGCTCTCCGGTGACCTGGTCGATCTGCGGACCGTGCGAGGCGTAGTCCACCTCGACCAGCCGGGCCCGTAGCCCCTCCGCCCCGGCCGCGGCCACCACGGCGGCCACCTGGTCCGGCGGCCCCGACACCACAGTGGAGGATGGACCGTTCACCGCGGCCACCCCCACCACCCCGGCGCCGTGCTGGCGCAGCAGCCGCAGCGCGGTGTCCTCGTCCACGCCGAGTGAGGCCATCGCCCCGGCCCCGGCCAGCCGCCGCAGCGCCTGGCTGCGCAGGGCCACCACCTTGGCGCCGTCCGCCAGGGACAACGCCCCGGCCACGCACGCCGCGGCGATCTCACCCTGGCTGTGCCCGACGACCGCGGCGGGAGTGACGCCGTGCTCGGCCCACACCGCGGCCAGCGCCACCATGACCGCCCACAGCGCCGGCTGCACCACGTCGACCCGGTCCAGGCCGGCCGCGTCGCCCACGCCGCGCAGCACGTCAGCCAACGACCAGTCCACGAACGGTGCCAGCGCTTGCTCGCACTCGGCCACCCGGGCCGCGAACGCCGGTGAGGACTCCAGCAGGCCCGCACCCATACCGGCCCACTGCGCCCCTTGGCCGGAGAAGACCAGCACCGGGCCTGAGGTGTCCGCGTCCGCCACCCCGGTCACCACAGCCGGGTGTGCCGCACCTGCGGCCAGTGCCCGCAGGCCCGACTGAAGCTGCGTGGCGTCCTCGCCCAGCACCACCGCCCGGTGCTCGAACACCGACCGGGTGGTGGCCAGCGACCATCCAATGTCGACGATCTGGGCCGGGGAGCCGGCCGCCAGCTGCCCGGCGAGTGCCGCGGCCTGGCCCCGCAACGCCTCACCGCTGCGCGCCGACAGCACCCACGGCACCACCCCACCTGGAGCCGGAGCCGGCCCATCAGGCGGTCCATCGGGCTCGACCGGCTCCGGCGGCTGCTCCAGGATCACGTGCGCGTTCGTACCGCTGATGCCGAACGACGACACCGCCGCCCGGCGCGGTCGGTCCAGGCTCGGCCACGGCACCGGCTCGGTCAGCAGCCGCACGGTGCCCGCGTCCCAGTCCACATGTGGGGTCGGCCGGTCGATGTGGAGCGACGCCGGCAGCACCCCGTGCCGCATCGCCAGGATCATCTTGATCACACCAGCCACACCCGCTGCGGCTTGGGCGTGCCCGATGTTCGACTTGATGGACCCGAGCCAGAGCGGCCGGTCGGCGGTACGGTCCGTGCCGTAGGTGGCCAGCAGCGCCTGGGCCTCGATCGGGTCGCCCAGCGTGGTCCCGGTGCCGTGCGCCTCGACCACGTCGACCTGGTCGGCGGCGAGGCGCGCGTTCCCCAGCGCCTGCCGGATGACCCGTTCCTGCGCGGCGTCGTTGGGTGCGGTCAGGCCGTTGCTGGCCCCGTCGGAGTTGACCGCCGAGCCGCGGAACACCGCCAGCACCCGGTGCCCGTTGCGCCGGGCGTCCGCCAGAAGCTCGAGCACCACCAGGCCGATGCCCTCGGAGAACCCGGTGCCGTCGGCGGCGGCGGCAAAGGACTTGCACCGCCCGTCCGGAGCCAGCCCGCGCTGCCGGGAGAACTCGACGAACGCCGTCGGGGTGGTGAGCGCGGTGACCCCG
>DASSUC010000113.1:0-3732 GCA_035707405.1 Micromonosporaceae bacterium
GCCAGCACCTCCCGCGGGTCGTACGGCACCCGCAGGTCCGCGCTGGGGATGCCGAGCAGCTCGTCGGCGTCGTACTTCGGTGGCGACCCGGGGCCGGTCGGGGCCGGGCCGAGCTTGCGCCAGCTGAGCCGGCGTACGCACTGGCGGGCCAGCCGCAGCGCGTCCCGCTCGTCCTCGGCGAGGAAGTCGGCGAGCCCGGAGCGGGTGGCGTGCATCTGCGCGCCGCCGAGGGTCTCGTCGTCGGTCTCCTCGCCGGTGGCCATCTTGACCAGCGGCGGCCCGCCGAGGAAGACCTTTGCCTGCCGCCGTACGAAGATCGTGTAGTCGGACATGCCAGGGATGTAGGCCCCGCCGGCCGTGGCGTTGCCGAACACCACCGCGACGGTCGGGATGCCGGCCGCGGAGAGCCGGGTCAGGTTGCGGAAGGCCCGGCCGCCGGGGATGAAGATCTCCGCCTGGGCGGGCAGGTCCGCGCCGGCCGACTCGACCAGGTTGACCATGGGCAGCCGGTTCGCCGCCGCGACCTCCCCGGCCCGCTGGGTCTTCTTCAACGTGTACGGGTTGACCGCGCCGCCGCGCACCGTCGGGTCGTTGGCGACCAGCACGCACTCGACGCCCTCGACGACGCCGACGCCGGTGACCACGCCGGCGCCGACCGGGTAGTCCGAGCCCCACGCCGCGACCGGGCACAGCTCCAGGAACGGCGAGTCCCGGTCGACCAGCAGCTCGATGCGCTCCCGCGGCAGCAGCTTGCCGCGGCCGTGGTGGCGGGTGACGTACTTCTCGCCGCCGCCGGCCCGGGCCGCGTCGAGCGCCTGGGCCAGCTCGTCCAGGCGCTCCTGCATGGCGGCCCGGTTGTCCTGGTAGGACCGCGAGCGCGGGTCAAGGGTGGAGGTGAGCACGGGCACGGCGGTCAGAGCTCCATCCGCTTGGCGATGATCTCGTTCATGATCTCGGTCGTGCCGCCGCCGATGCCGAGGATCCGGGCGTCCCGGTAGTGCCGCTCCACCTCGGCGTCGCGCAGGTAGCCGAAGCCGCCGTGCAGCTGCACGGCCTGGTCGACCACCCAGTCGCAGGCGGCCACGGCGGTGTTCTTGGCCATCGCCACCTCGGTGAGGACCGGCTCGCCGGCGACCCGCCGGGCCGCTGTGTTGCGTACGTAGCTGCGCGCCACGTCCACCCGGGTCGCCATCTCGGCCAGCCGGTGCCGGACCAGCTGCCGGCTGGCCAGGGGCCGGCCGAACGTGTGCCGGTCCCGGCACCACTGCACGGTCAGCTCCAGGCAGCGCTGCGCGGTGGCGTACGCCTGCACCGCCAGCGAGATCCGCTCGCCCGCGAAGCCCTTCATGATCTGGGCGAAGCCCGTGTTCTCGGCGCCGATGAGGTGGCTGGCCGGCACGCGGACGTCTACATAGGACAGCTCGGCAGTGTCCGAGCAGTGCCAGCCGAGCTTGTCCAGCCGGCGGGTGACCGTGAAGCCGGGTGCGGCGGTGTCGACCACGAGCAGCGAGATGCCGCCGTACCCGGGCTCGCCGGTGCGCACCGCGGTGGTCACGAAGTCGGCCCGCGCGCCCGAGGTGATGTAGGTCTTCGAGCCGTTGACCAGGTACGCGTCCCCGTCCCGGCGCGCGGTGGTGCGCAGGTTCGCCACGTCGGAGCCGCCGTCGGGCTCGGTGACCGCGAGCGCGCCGATCATCTCCCCGGCGAGCGTCGGGCGCACGTACCGCTCGACCAGCTCATCGTCGCCGCTGGCCACCATGTGCGGCAGCGCGATGCCGTGCGTGAACAGGGCCGCCACCAGGCCGGAGGAGCCGCCGGCACAGATCAGCTCCTCGGTCACCACGATCGAGTCGAGCAGGTCGCCGCCGGAGCCGCCGACCTTCTCCGGGTAGCCGACGCCGAGCAGGCCCAGCTCGGCGGCTGTGCGGTGCAGCGACCGCGGCACCTCGCCGGCCCGTTCCCACCCGGCCAGGTGCGGTGCCACCTCGCGCAGCACGAACGTGCGGGTCAGCTCGCGCAGCGCGCGCCGCTCGGCGGTGTCGAAGGGGTCACTCATGACAGCTCCTCCGGGATCTCGACGACCCGCGCCCGCAGCAGCTCGCCGAGCGCCTTGGCCTGCGGGTCGAACCGGGTCGAGCCGGCCACGCCCGCGCCGAGCAGGCCGTGCAGCACGAAGTTGAGCGCGCGCAGGTTGGGCAGCTCGTACCGGTCGATCCCGCTGCCGGCGGTCTCCGGCAGCAGCTCGGCCAGGCGCCCGGTGGTGAGGAAGCCGCGCAGCCAGGCGTAGCCGGCGTCACTGCGCGCCCACACGCCGAGGTTGGCGTCGCCGCCCTTGTCGCCGGAGCGGGCCCCGGCGACGCGGCCGAGCGGCGCCCGCCGGGTCGGGCCGCTCTGCGCTGCCGGGCCGGGTGCGGTGGACGGTGTCTTCGGCGGGTGCTCCGTGCGCGGCGGCGGCGCGACCGCCAGCCGGGCGCCGCCGGGCAGGACCGCCACGTGCGCGACCTCTCCCTGCGGCGCGAACGCCGGCGTGTAGACCCCGAACGGCGTCGCGTCGCCCGGCGGCGTGGTCAGCGTGCAGCCGGGATAGGACGCCAGGGCCAGCTCCACCGCGGCCTGCGAGAAGGCCCGCCCGGCCCGCTTCGGGTCACTGTCGCGCAGGTGTACGTGCAGCAGCGCGCTCGCCTCCTCGGTGGTGGCCGCGCCGGCGTGGTCGGTCCGGGCCAGCCGGAGCTCCAGCCCGTCCGCGCCGACCGCCCCGGTGAGCTGGCTGCCCACGAGCGCCGCCTTCGCCTCGACGTCCAGCCCGCAGAGCACGAACGTCATGCTGTTGCGGAACCCGCCGAGCGTGGTCACGGCCACCTTGAGGTCGGGCGGGGGAGGCGTGCCGCGCGCGCCGGTGATGCGTACCCGGTCGGGCCCGTCCTGGGTGAGGGTGACGGTGTCGAGGTGGGTGACCACGTCCGGGCCCAGGTACGCCGGGTCGCCGGTCTCGTAGAGCAGCTGGGCGGTGACCGTCTCCACGGTGACCGCCCCGCCGGTGCCGGGGTGCTTGGTGACCACGCTGGACCCGTCGGCGGCGATCTCGGCGACCGGGAAGCCGGGGTGGCGGCCGCCGTCCGGCAGCTCGGTGAAGAACGAGAAGTTGCCGCCGGTAGCCTGCGCCCCGCACTCCAGGACGTGGCCGGCGACCGTGGCCCCGGCGAGCGCGGCGTAGTCATCGCGGCCCCAGCCGAAGTGGGCCACGGCCGGCCCGACCACGAGCGAGGCGTCGGTGACCCGGCCGGTGACCACGATGTCGGCCCCGGCCCGCAGGCACTCGGCGATGCCCCAGGCGCCGAGGTACGCGTTCGCGGTCAGCGGCGCGCCGAGGCCGAGCTCGCCGGCCCGTCCGGTCAGGTCGTCTCCGGTGACCCAGCCGACCCGTACCTCGATGCCGAGCCGTTCGGCGAGCCCGCCGATGGCCTCGGCCAGGCCGGCCGGGTTGACGCCGCCGGCGTTGGCGACCAGGCGCACGTTCTTCTCTCTGGCCAGGCCGAGGCTGCTCTCCAGCTGGCGCAGGAAGGTCCTGGCGTAGCCGAGGGCGGGGTCGCGCATGCGGTCCCGGCCCAGGATCAGCATGGTCAGCTCGGCGAGGTAGTCGCCGGTGAGCACGTCCAGGTCGCCGCCGGTCAGCATCTCCTGCCAGGCGGCGAACCGGTCGCCGTAGAAGCCGGACGCGTTGCCGACGCGCAG
>DASSUC010000114.1:0-3157 GCA_035707405.1 Micromonosporaceae bacterium
GAACGCCGCGGCGGGCAGCCCACCGCCCATCACCTTGCCGAAGGTCCACAGGTCGGCGTCGACCGGGTCGAGCCCGTGCCAGCCGCCGCGGCTGACCCGGAAGCCGGTCATCACCTCGTCGAGCACCAGCAGCGCGCCGTGCCGATGGGCAACCTCGGCCAGCCGGGCGTTGAACCCGTCCCGCGGCGCGATGACCCCCATGTTGCCCGGCGCCGCCTCGGTGACCACGGCGGCGATCTGGTCGCCACGCTCGGCGAAGGCCGCCTCCACCGCCGCGATGTCGTGGTACGGCAGCACGATCGTGTCCCCGGCCGCCGCCCCGGTGACGCCCGGTGAGTCCGGCCGCCCGCTCAGGTCCCGGTGCGCGCCGGCGCCGGAGCCGGCCATACCCGGCGCGCCGTCGTCGGCCATGGCGAGCGTCGCGACGCCGGAGCCGGCCGCGGCGAGCAGCGCGTCGACGTGGCCGTGGTAGCAGCCGGCGAACTTGACGACCTTCGCCCGCCCGGTGAAGCCGCGGGCCAGCCGCAGCGCCGACATGGTCGCCTCAGTGCCCGAGCTGACCAGCCGGACCTGCTCCACCGGGGTACGCGCGACAAGCTCCTCGGCCAGCGCCACCTCACCCGGAGTGGGCGTGCCGAAGCTGGTGCCCGCCGCGGCGGCGGCCTGGACCGCGGCGACCACCTCGGGGTGGGCATGCCCGAGCAGCAGCGGCCCCCAGGAGCAGACGAGGTCCACATACCGCCGGTCGTCGGCGTCGTAGAGCCACGGGCCGGAGCCGCGGACCATGAACCTGGGCGTGCCGCCGACCGCCCGGAACGCCCGGACCGGTGAGTTCACCCCGCCCGGCACGATGGCCTGGGCGCGGTCGAAGAGGGCCTGCGAGGCCGGCGCGTCAGTAGGGTACGTGGTCACGGTTTCGCCATTCTCTCAACGCACGCGGGCCAGCCCCACAGCGGGGCCTGCCGATAGGCTGAGCCGCATGGATCGCCCGGAGCTCACCGTCGAGGTACGGCACGGTGCCGCCGAGACCGTGGTGAGCTGCGCCGGAGAGATCGACATGATGACGGTGGGCCACCTGGCCGGCGCGGTCAACGGGGTCCTGGCCGACTCCCCGCCGCCCCGGGTCGTGCTCGACCTGGCCGGCGTGACCTTCTGCGACTCGCAGGGGCTGGGCACGCTGGTGGTGCTCAGCCGCAAGGCGAACCGGGCGCAGAGCTGTCTCGTGCTCGTCAATGTCGCCGAGTTCCTGATGCGCGTGCTCGACATCACCGGGCTCCGCTCCGCCCTGATGATCAGCAACGAGGCCACCGCGAAGTAGCTGCCGGGCTGCTCAGCCAGGGCTGCGCCGGGCGGTCTCCAGCAGCTCCACCAGGCGCCCCACCGCACCACCTGGGTCAGGCCCGTGCAGCAGCTGCAACGCCTGGTCGACGGCGACCGCCAGGCGCTGCCAGCGGGCCTCCCGGTCGAGCACCGCCCGGGACTTCAGCCACAGGTCCACGAAGACGGTGATCTTCGCGCGCAGCACCCAGGGGTCGAACGGCTTGGTCAGGTAGTCGACCGCGCCGACCTGGTAGCCCCGCAGCGCCAGCTGGGAGTCCCGGTCGGCCGCGGTGAGGAAGATGATCGGGATGTGCCGGGTCCGCTCCCGCCGCTTGATGTGGGTGGCCGTCTCGAAGCCGTCCATCTCCGGCATCTGGGCGTCGAGGAGGATCACCGCGAAGTCGTCGACGAGCAGCTGCTTGAGCGCTGCCTCGCCGCTCTCCACCGGCACCGGCTCGACCGGCAGGCCCTGCAGCATCGCCTCCAGCGCGACCAGGTTGTCCCGCCGGTCGTCGACGAGCAGCACCTTGGCACGAGGAGCCGGCGTACTCATGGGGAGACCTCCCGGCCGGCGCCGGTGACCCACGCCGCCATCAGCTCGATCAGCTCGTCGAGGTCGACCGGCTTGGTGATGTAGTCGCTGGCTCCCGCGGTCAGTGCCGACTCCCGGTCGCCGGGCATCGCCTTGGCGGTGAGGAAGACCACCGGCAGCGAGGCGAAGCGCTGGTTGCGGCGGATCATCCGGGTCGTCTCGTACCCGTCCTGGTCCGGCATCATCGCGTCCATCAGCACGATGCCCACCTCGGGGTGCTCGGCCAGCAGCCGGACCCCGTCGGCGCCGTTGTCGGCGTAGAGCACCGTCATCCCGTGCAGCTCCAGGGCGCTGGTCAGGGCGAAGACGTTGCGCACGTCGTCGTCGACGATGAGCACGGTGACCCCGTCGAGCTGCTGGGCGGCGGCGGTGCGGCTGCGCCGGTCCGGCTCCGGGTCCAGCTGCGGGCGCAGCATCGGCGGGGTGGGCCGGGTGGGCGGCAGCAGGGCACTTGCGAAGACCGGGGGCGGTGTGGTCTCGGCCGGGATCACGTCGGGCACGTAGAGGGTGAACGACGAGCCGCGACCGGGTGCCGAGGCGACCGAGATCGTGCCGCCCAGCAGCCGGGCCAGCTCCCGGCTGATGGACAGGCCGAGCCCGGTGCCGCCGTACTTGCGGCTGGTCGTCCCGTCCGCCTGCTGGAACGCCTCGAAGATCAGGGCGAGCTTGTCGTCGGAGATGCCGATGCCGGTGTCGGCGACGGTGAACCCGACCACCTGCCGGGCGCTGTTCAGCGCCGGCTCGTCAAAGGGCGCGCCCTGCGGTCCAGGGTGGATGGAGAGGGTGACCCCGCCGGAGTCGGTGAACTTCACCGCGTTGGACAGCAGGTTGCGCAGGATCTGCTGGAGCCGCTGGGCGTCGGTGATGATCGGCCCGGTCAGCTCCGGCGAGACCGCCACCGACAGCTGGAGCCCCTTCTCCTCGGCCTGCGGGCTGAATGCCTGCTCCACATAGGAGCGGACCTCCTCGAAGTGCACCTCGGCCGGCTCGACGTCCATCCGGCCGGCCTCGATCTTGGACAGGTCCAGGATGTCGTCGATGAGCGCGAGCAGGTCGGAGCCGGCGCTGTAGATGGTGCGCGCGAACTCCGTCTGCTTGCGGGTGAGGTTCTGGTCGGGGTTGTCGGCGAGCAGGCGGGCGAGCAGGAGCAGGGAGTTCAGCGGGGTACGCAGCTCGTGGCTCATGTTCGCCAGGAACTCGGACTTGTACTGCGAGGCGGCCGCCAGCTGCTGTGCCTTCTCCTCC
>DASSUC010000115.1:0-8550 GCA_035707405.1 Micromonosporaceae bacterium
CCCTTGGGGATCACCTTGCTGCTGAACAGGGGCGGGATCACTGCCGAGCCGTTGGCCCAGTCGGCCACCCAGCCCGCCCACATCACGTGGTAGTCGTTGTTGGGGTTGCCGATCGCCTGGTCGAAGTAGTCGACCTGGGCCGGGTCGATCGGCACCGGTACCGCCTGGATGCCGGCGTACTGGAACGACTCGATCACGGTCTGGATCAGCCGCTTGCGTACCGGGCCGTCCGGGTAGGCCACGCGGACCGTGGTCGGGCAGGCCCGGCCGGCCTCCGTCAGCAGCTGCCGCGCCCGCTCCCGGTCGCCCTCGGGCTTGGTCTTCGTGCTGTAGAGGTCGAACTCCTTATGCGAGCGCAGGCCCGGCGAGATGATCGACGTGGCCAGGTCGCCGAACATCGACCCGCCCATAGCGCTGCGGAACTTGCGCTTGTTCACCGCGTAGACCAGGGCCTGGCGGCACCGTACGTCGGGGATGAGCCGCATGTTGATGGCGAGGTAGCGCACGCCGGTGTGGCTGCCCTGGATCAGCCGCTGGGCCAGCTTCTCGTCGTTGATGATCTGCTGTACGAAGTTGGGCGCGATGTCCTGGTCCAGCAGCACCGTGTTCCGGGCGTCGCCCTGGTCCTGGAGGATCCCGTAGGTCACCGCCGGCACGTTCTTGTCGAGCACGACCTCGACCCGGTCCGGGTACGCCTTGCGCACCGTGTCCGTGGTGGCGACCCAGAAGTCGTTACGGGTCAGCACGATCCGCTTGTCGGTGGAGTCGACGATCTTGTAGGGCCCGGTGGCGAACGGGCGGCGGTCGTACGCGTCCTTGTTCCGGTCCTTCTCGGGATGCACCGGTGCGAACACCGGCAGTGACGCGGCGTAGCCGAAGTCGCCCATCGGCTGCTTCAGCCGGAACCGGACCGTGCTGTTGTCCACGCAGCTGACCGACTGCAGGCCCGGGTTGCTGCCCTTGAACGGCCCCTGGTACCCCGGGCTGTTGTCCGCCAGCAGCTGGCGCGGGTACTGAAGCCCGCTGGTGAACAGGTGGGAGAAGTTGCGCTCAACGCCGTACTTGATGTGGGGGCAGATGACCAGCGAGCCGTCCTGCCACTTCACGCCCCGCTTGAGGGTGAACTCCCAGACCCGGTTGCTCTCGCTGGGCCGGCCGGTGTCGGTGGCGAGGTCGCCGACGATCTCGCTCGACGCCGCGCCGGGCTCGGAGCGGAAGGTGGTCAGGGTCCGGGTGACCAGCCGGCTGATGTTGGCGTCGGTGGCGGCGGAGATCCGCTGCGGGTCCAGGTGCTCCGGCATCGCGCTGACCACCAGGCGCAGCGTGCCGCCCTTGTCCGGCTGCTGCGGGCCGTCCCCGGCGTCGGCGGCGCCACACGCCGCGGTCGCCGCGAGCGCCACCACGACGGCACCGGCCACCGTGAGCCGGCCGGCGGCGGTCAGGCGGCCCCCCCGGCGGCCGGCCGGGCGGTGGGGGCACGCCACGGGGATGCTTCCGCTGTCCTGCATGGAGTCGTCCTCGCCAGGTGTGAAGGGCGCGCAGGGGCCGCAGATGCCGGCCCACCGGCACACTCTAGGCGGCGGCGCCGGCGTACGCGAACACGGCCCACCTGCGCGGTGACCGGTGGACCCTCCGCCACCCACAACAGGAACAGAAAGCTATCTCCTCACCGCGCTATGTGCTCGCGATAGCGGCAGATGCGCACGAACTCCTCAGCGTCGAGGCTGGCCCCGCCGACCAGGGCACCGTCGATGTCCGCCTCGGCCATGATGTCCGCCACGTTCACCGCCTTGACCGAGCCGCCGTACAGGATGCGCACCTGGTCGGCGAGCCCGCTGGCGAACCGCTCGGCGAGCCGGCCGCGCAGCGCCGCGATGACCTCCTGGGCATCCTGGGGGGTGGCGGTCTTCCCGGTGCCGATCGCCCAGACCGGCTCGTACGCCACCACGACCTTCTCGACCTGGGCGGCCTTGAGCCCGTCGAGGGCCGCGTCCAGCTGGGCGACGCTGTGCGCCACGTGCCAACCGGACTCGCGCACCGCCAGGCCCTCGCCCACGCACAGGATCGGCGTGAGGTCGTTGGCGAGCGCCGCCTTCACCTTCGCCCGGACCACCGCGTCGTCCTCGTGGTGGTGCTCGCGGCGCTCGGAGTGCCCGACGACAACGTAGGAGCAGCCGAGCTTGGCGAGCATGGGGCCGGACACGTCGCCGGTGTAGGCACCGGACTGGTGCGGGGACAGGTCCTGGGCGCCGTACCCGATCAGCAGCTTGTCGCCGTCGACGAGCGTCTGCACGCTGCGGATGCCGACGAAGGGCGGCAGCACCACCACCTCGACCTCGGCGAGCAGCTGCTCGGTCAGGCTGAATGCGAGCTTCTGCACCAGGGCGATCGCCTCGAGGTGGTTCAGGTTCATCTTCCAGTTACCGGCCATCAGCGGCCGGCGTGCCACCTCGGTCACCTACGCCTCCAGCGCGGCCAGGCCGGGCAGGACGCGACCCTCCAGATACTCCAGGGACGCGCCGCCGCCGGTCGAGATGTGGCCGAACCCCTCCTCCGGGATCGCCAGGGCACGCACCGCGGCGGCCGAGTCACCGCCGCCGACGACCGTGAACCCGTCCACCTTGGTGATCGCCTCGGCCACCGCACGGGTGCCGGAGGCGAACGGCGCCAGCTCGAACACCCCCATCGGGCCGTTCCAGAACACCGTGTGCGCCTGGCTCAGCGCGGCGGCGAAATCGGCCCCGGTCGCCGGGCCGATGTCCAGCCCCAGGGCGCTGGCTGGGATCGCGTCGGCCGGCACGGTCTCGGCCCGGGCGTCGGCCGCGAGCCGGTCGCCGACCACGATGTCGACGGGCAGCACGATCCGGCCGTTGGCCCGCTCGAGCAGCCGCCGGCACGTGTCGACCCGGTCCTCCTCCACCAGGGACCGGCCGGCCTGGTGCCCCAGCGCGCGCAGGAACGTGAAGCACATGCCGCCGCCGACCAGCAGCTGGTCCACCCTGGGCAGCAGCGCCTCGATGACCGCGATCTTGTCGGAGACCTTCGCGCCGCCGAGCACCACCACGTACGGGCGGGCCACGTCCTGCGCGGTCAGCCGGCGCAGCACCTCGACCTCGCGCAGCACCAGCCGGCCGGCGTAGTGCGGCAGCAGCCGCGGCACGTCGTAGACGCTGGCGTGGCGGCGGTGCAGGGTGCCGAACGCGTCGTTGACGTAGCAGTCGGCGAGCCCGGCCAGCTTCTCGGCGAAGGCGCCCCGCTCCACGTCGTCCTTGCTCGTCTCGCCCGGGTTGAAGCGCAGGTTCTCCAGCAGGGCGACCGCCCCGTCGGCGAGGCCGTCCACAGTGGAGCGGGCAGGGTCGCCGACGGTGTCGGTCGCGAACGCCACCGGCGCGTCGAGCAGCTCCGCCAGCCGGGTGGCGACCCGCGCCAGGGAGTACCTCGGGTCGGGCCCGGCCTTGGGGCGGCCCAGGTGCGAGCAGACCACGACCCGGGCACCGCCGTCCCGCAGCGCGCCCAGCGTGGACAGCACCGCCCGGATCCGGCCGTCGTCGGTTATCCGGCCGTTGTCGAGCGGGACGTTGAGGTCGGCCCGCACCAGGACGCGACGGCCGCGCACGCCCTGGGCGAGCAGGTCGTCCAGGGTCATCAGGTGCCGACCAGCTGGATCAGGTCGACCAGGCGGTTGGAGTAGCCCCACTCGTTGTCGTACCAGCCGACGACCTTGACCTGGTCGCCGGTGGCCTTGGTGAGGCCGGCGTCGAAGATGCAGGACGCCGGGTCGGTGACGATGTCGGTGGAGACGATCTCGTCCTCCGTATAGCTCAGGATGCCCTTGAGCGGGCCCTCCGCCGCCGCCTTCACCGCCGCGTTCACCTCCTCCACGCTGGCCGCGCGGGACAGCGTGGCGGTCAGGTCGGTGGCGGAGCCGGTCGGGATGGGCACGCGCAGCGCGTACCCGTCGAGCTTGCCCTTGAGCTCTGGCAGCACCAGGCCGATCGCCTTCGCCGCGCCGGTCGAGGTGGGGACGATGTTCAGCGCCGCGGCGCGGGCCCGCCGCAGGTCCTTGTGCGGGCCGTCCTGCAGGTTCTGGTCCTGCGTGTACGCGTGGATCGTGGTCATCAGGCCGCGCTCGATGCCGAACGCGTCATGCAGCACCTTGGCCATCGGGGCGAGGCAGTTGGTGGTGCAGGAGGCGTTGGAGATGATGGTGTGGCGCGCGGCATCGTACGCCTGGTGGTTGACCCCCATCACGAGGGTCACGTCCTCGTTCTTGGCCGGGGCGGAGATGATCACCTTGCGGGCGCCGTTGTCCACGTGGACCCGGGCCTTGTTCGCGTCGGTGAACAGGCCGGTCGACTCGAGCACCACGTCGGCGCCGAGGTCGCCCCAGGGGAGCTTGGCCGGGTCACGCTCGGCGAACGCCTTGAAGGTGTGCCCGCCCACCGAGATCTCGTCCGCGGTCGCCTTCACCTCGTGGGGCAGCCGGCCGAGGATGCTGTCGTACTTGAGCAGGTGCGCGAGGGTCGCGTTGTCGGTCAGGTCGTTGACCGCCACGACCTCGATCTCCGCGCCGGACGCGAGCACGGCGCGGAAGAAGTTACGGCCGATGCGGCCGAACCCGTTGATGCCAACCCGGATAGCCAATGCCCCACCCTTTCGCCGCTGACCACTCGGCTCGCTCGCCTTCAGCGTCGACCCTAACGCCCTGCCGGCGGGCCTGCGTCTCCGGGGCGGCACGCCGGCGGCCCGGGCGTGGCGGGCACCGACGGTCCGGGGCGCAGCCACGCCGGGTCACCTCAGCAGGCGAGCATCTCCGGGGTCACCGCCGCCTCCGTGTCCGGTATGCCGAGGTCACGGGCGCGCTTGTCGGCGAGGGCGAGCAGCCGGCGGATCCGGCCCGCGATGGCGTCCTTGGTCAGCGGCGGGTCGGCCAGCGCGCCGAGCTCCTCGAGGGATGCCTGCCGGTGCTCCAGGCGCAGCCGGCCGGCGGACGTGAGGTGGTACGGCGCGTCCGGACCGAGGATCTCCAGCGCCCGGGTGACCCGCGCGGACGCGGCCACCGCGGCCCGCGCCGAGCGGCGCAGGTTCGCGTCGTCGAAGTTGGCCAGCCGGTTCGCGGTGGCCCGCACCTCGCGGCGCACCCGCCGGTCCTCCCAGGTGCACACGCTGGTGTGCGCGCCCATCCGGGTGAGCAGCGCGGCGATCGCGTCACCGTCCTTGAGCACCACCCGGTCGATCCCGCGGACCTCCCGCGCCTTGACGGTCAGCCCGATCCGCCGGGCCGACCCGACGAGGGCGAGCGCCGACTCCGGGCCGGGGCAGGTGATCTCGATGGCGCACGAGCGGCCCGGCTCGGTCAGCGAGCCGTGCGCCATGAACGCCCCGCGCCACGCCGACACCGCGCAGCACACGTTGGCGGTGACCACGTGCGGCGGCAGGCCGCGCACCGGGCGGCCGCGCAGGTCCAGCAGCCCGGTCTGCCGCGCCAGCGCCTCGCCGTCCTTGACCACCCGGACGATGTAGTGGCTGCCCTTGCGCAGGCCTCCCGAGGCGAGCACGTGGATCTCGCTGGGGTAGCCGTACACCTCGGCGATCTCCCGCCGCAGCCGGCGGGCGGTGGCACCGGTGTCCAGCTCCGCCTCGACCACGACCCGCCCCGACACGATGTGCAGCCCTCCGGCGAAACGGAGCAGGGCGGCCATCTCCGCCCGGCGGCAGCACGGCTTGGACACATCGACCCGGCTCAGCTCATCCTTCACGGCTGCGGTCATCGCCATCGTGTCGTCACCTCGTGTGCAGCTGCATGGTCGGTGGGGAACTAGGGGGTGGCGCCCAGCTGGGGCACCAGGGCAGCCGCCAGCGCGACGGGATCGTGTCGGGACGACCCGTCGGGCATGGCAACCGGAGCGAGCGCGAGACGCGCACCAAGAGATTCTGCCGTACGCAGCACCGCTCCGGGGTCGCCTACTGCTTTCTCGTCCGCCAGGACCACGTCCACGTGAAGGTTGGGGAGATACCAGGACAACGCAGCGAGATGGTCGGCGAGCGACAGCCCGGCCGTCTCCGGCTCGACGGCGAGGTTCAGGGTCACCAGGCGCCGCGCCCGGCTCGCCACGACCGCGGCGGCCAGCTGCGGCACCAGCAGGTGCGGGATGACGCTGGTGTACCAGCTGCCCGGCCCGAAGACGAGCCAGTCGGCGGCGGCGACCGCGGCGACCGCCTCGGCACACGCGGGCGGCGCCTCGGGGATGATCCGTACGGTCGTCACCTGCCCGCGGGTCACCGCCACGGCGTGCTGGCCACGGACCGTCACCACGGCGTCCGGCCGGCTCGGGTCGGCGCCGCGGACCTCGGCCTCAATCGCCACCGGCGTACGCGACATCGGCAGCACCCGTCCGGCGGCCCGGACCAGCATCCCGGCGTGGTCGAGGGCGACCACCGGGTCGCCGTAGCGGTCGATCAGCCCGCACAGCAGCAGGTTGCCGACGGCGTGGCCGGTCAGCCAGTCTGTGGTGCCGTCGGCGGGCGGGCCGTAGCGGTGCTGGAACAGCTCCGCGGTGCGGATCGACAGCGGGTCGTCGGCGGCCAGCGCCACCAGCGCCTGGCGCAGGTCGCCCGGGGGCAGCGCGCCACGCTCGGCGCGCAGCCGGCCGCTCGACCCGCCGTCGTCGCCGACCGTCACCACGGCCGTGACCGCCAGGTCCAGCCGCGTCGCGGCCAGCCGCAGGCCCCGCAGCGACGCGGCCAGGCCGTGACCGCCGCCGAAGGCGACCACCCGCAGCGTCATTCCCGCTCCAGGTCGCGGTGCTGCGCGGTGACCGACAGCCGCAGCTCACGCAGGCGGCGGGCGAGCTCCTCGGCGATCGCCACGCTGCGGTGCCGGCCGCCGGTGCAGCCGACCGCCACGGTCAGGTATCGCTTGCCCTCCCGTTCGAAGCCCGGCGCCGCCGCGTCGACCAGGTGCGCGTACGTCTCCACGAACGACGCCGCGCCGCGCTGGCCGAGCACGTACCGGCTGACCTCGGGCTGGAGGCCGGAGTACTCGCGCAGGCCGGGCACCCAGTACGGGTTGGGCAGGAACCGCGCGTCAAGGACGAAGTCCGCATCCGGCGGCAGGCCGTACTTGAACCCGAAGGAGAGGACGGTCACCCGCAGCCGGCGCGCGTCCTCACCGCCGAAGAGCTGCTCGATCCTGGCCCGCAGCTGGTTGACGTTGAGGTGGCTGGTGTCGATCAGCACATCGGCCTGCTCGCGTGCCTGCTCCAGCAGCTTGCGCTCGGCCGCGATGCCGTCGGCGAGCCGGCCGTCGCCCTGGAGCGGATGCGGGCGCCGCACGCTCTCGAAACGCCGGATCAGCACCTCGTCGTCGGCGTCGACGAACACCACCCGGGGACGGAAGCCGCGCTCGACCAGGTCGCCGATGGCGCCGGTGAGGTCGGTGGAGAACGCGCGGCTGCGCACGTCCAGCACCATCGCCGTGTGCCGGGCCGCGCCGCCGGCCTGGAACGCCAGCTCGGCCATGTCGAGCAGCAGGGCCTGCGGCAGGTTGTCCACGACGTAGAACCCGACGTTCTCCAGCGCCCGGGCAACCGTGCTGCGCCCGCCGCCCGACACCCCGGTGACGATCACCAGGTCGGTGTCGGACCGCCCGGGCGCCTGCTCACCGCCGGCTGGCCGTTCGATCACTGCGCCATACTAGGGGCCGGGCTTTTCGGTCGGATCGGCACGGTCCGCTGGCCGTTCCGCGGAGGCTGGGGACGGGACAGCGACCCCTTCCGGCTGCGTCGCCGCCGCGGGCTGCGCCGCCGCCGGCTGGTCCCCGGCGAGCGCGGCCTGGTCCCCGGCGAGCGCCGCCACCACCGCCTCGGCCGTGCGCCGCCCGATGCCGGGCACCTCCGCGATCTCCTCGACGCTGGCCGCCGCCAACCGCTTGAGCGAGCCGAACCGGCGCAGCAGCGCCTTGCGCCGCACCTCGCCGAGGCCCGGCACGCTGTCCAGCGCCGAGGTGGTCATCCGCTTCGACCGGCGCTGCCGGTGGAAGGCGATGGCGAACCGGTGCGCCTCGTCGCGTACCCGCTGGAGCAGGTAGAGCCCCTCGGACGCGCGGGGCAGCACCACCGGGAACTGCTCGTCCGGCAGCCACACCTCCTCCAGCCGCTTGGCCAGGCCGCACACCGCCACGTCGGAGACCCCCAGCCGGGCCAGGGCGTTGGCGGCGGCATTGACCTGTGGCTGGCCGCCGTCGACGACGACGAGCTGCGGCGGGTACGCGAACCTGCGCGGCCGGCCGGTGGTCGGGTCCACGCCGGGCAGCTCCGCCGGCTCGCCCGATGCCTCAACGCCGTCCGCGACGCCCTGGTCCGCCGGCTCGCCACGGCCGGCCCGCGCGTCCAGGTAGCGGGCGAACCTCCGGCGCAGCACCTCCGACAGGGCCGCCACGTCGTCGGTGTCCCCCCGCACCGCGAACCGCCGGTACTCGCTCTTGCGCGCCAGGCCGTCCTCGAAGACGACCATGCTCGCCACCACGTCGGTGCCCTGGATCTGGGACAC
>DASSUC010000116.1:0-6918 GCA_035707405.1 Micromonosporaceae bacterium
AGCGCGCGCTGGGGCAGGCCGGTGGGCGCGGCCGGGAACAGCGGGGCGATCAGGTGGTCGTTGCCGAGCTCGCCCACGCCGCTGCCGGCGGACTGGAGCAGGGCGGGCCGGTCGAGCGCGTACGCGACGGCCTGCCGTACCTCCTTCTTGTCGAACGGGGGCTGGTCGACCCGCATCGTCAGCACCGTGACGTTGGTGCCCTTGGCCTCGTCGACGCTGATGCTCCCGGTGCCGGCCAGGGGCTTGGCCAGGTGCGGCAGGCTGAGCAGCTGGGCGTCCACGTCGCCGCTCTGGAGCGCGATCAGGTCGGCCTGGCGGTCGGCGTAGAAGCGCACCTGGACCCCGTCCAGGTACGGCTTGCCCGCGTCCCAGTACTTCTCGTTGCGTACGAACGACGCGCCGCTGCTCGGGTCGTACGACTTGAGCAGGAACGGGCCGGTCCCGATGGCGGCCTTGGTGAAGTCACCGGCGTAGTCCTGCTTGAGGATCACCGTGTTGTAGTTGCCCGACGAGACCAGGTAAGGAAAATCGGAGAAGGGGCGCCGCAGGGTGAAGACCACGGTGTCGGCGCCGGTGGTGGTGACCGATCCAGGAGCCAGGATCGAGCGGAACGCGCCCAGCGCGGCCGACTTGTTCTTCGGGTCGAGCAGCCGCTCGAAGGAGGCCCGGACGGTGGCCGCGTCGACCGGGGTGCCATCGGAGAACGTGACGCCCTGGCGCAGCTTGAACGTCCAGCGCCGGCCGGCGTCGGCCGGCTCCCACGACTCGGCGAGCCGGGGCACCAGCTTGAGGTCCTTGTCCAGCCAGAGCAGGTACTCCGCGACGAGCTGGACCATGGCGATGGCCGGGCCGTCGAACATGGTGACCGGGTCGACGGAGGTGGGCGGCGGCGGGCAGCTGGCCCGCAGGGTCCCGCCGCGCTTGGGCTGACCGGCCGGCCCGGCCAGGGTCGAGTCGGCGGTGCCCGGCTGGGAGCACGCTGGAAGGAGCGCGGCAACCCCGGCGGCACCGGCACCGGCCAGGACCTGGCGGCGGCTCAGCGGGGTGGGCAGGTCCGGCTGGGGGCGTCCGGTCATCGAGTTTCTCCCGGTCCATGGCGGTGGGCAGGTGGGGGTCGGCCGCTCCATCGGGTACGGGCCACGACCGGGCCCACTGTGGACCTTGATAGCAAGGACCTGGTGGCAGGACAAGGGTCGACCCAGGCGCCGGACTGACAGTCCCGGCCCTTTGCCGTGCGCATCAGCCGAGGTCACAGGCTGATTCACCAGATGATGACTTCCTCATCTGTGGTATTCCGATCTGACTCCTGGCGAGATGTCGCCAAGTTGGCGGCGATGGGAACGCTGAGCCAACGGATGGAGTCACAGCGCCAGGTGGACGCGAAGTGCTTCGTCGAGCCGCTTGAGGCTCTCCGGCGAGACTGCGCCGAGGCGGCGGCGTACCCGTGCGTAGTCGACGGAGCGGACCTGCTCCGCCTGGGCCTTCGACTCGGTGGGCAGCCCGCCCTCGCCTGCCGTGAGGAGCACCTGGAACGCGTAGACGCGAGCGGTGTTCGATGTGACCGGCACGACGGTCACCACGCCTCGACCGTTGCGTTCCGCGCTGCGGTTGGCGGCGTTGTTGCTGACGACTATGGCTGGGCGGATCTTGTTTGGCTCGGAGCCCATGGTCGGATCGAGATCCACCATGAATACGTCACCGCGCTGCATCCGCGGTCCCATCGTGGGTCGCCGTGCTCCACGCTGCTTCGTCGCCGCTTCGGTCCCACTCGTCCCATGCGTCCAGGTAGGCGTCCTCCAGCTCGGACATGCGCAGTAGCTCGATTGCCCGGTGGAGCACGGAGGAGCGCGACGTCGCACCGCGCCGACGCGCGTACTGATCAACGAAGGCCACGTCCTCCTCGGGGAGGCTGACGCTGAGTTTCATACCGAGCATGCTACCTAACTGGCTTTGGATGTACTACCCATTGTGCTACTAGGTGGCGGCAACCTACCCACTCGTCTCTGCTGCGACCAGCTCGTCCGGCAGGCCTGCCAGTCCAGCCGGCCGGTGGCGGGCTGGAGCTCCGTGGGCTTGCACTCGTCGGCCAGCACTGGCAAACCGCGGGGTGATTTTGTCACCCGATAGCGGCGTTCTTGCTCCCAGATGCTATTACCGGCGGAGCGAAAAAGTCATGCCGGAGCATGATTGAGTCAGGCACAATACGACATTTGCGGGTGCGCCCGTACTGCGATTGTCGTTAATTAGTGAGCTGGGCAACTCTGTCAACTTTCCGATAGCGGCCTGAGCTGGTGCGCTGGTTCTGTCCCGGCCAACAGCAGCGGCAGGCGTCGAAATCCTGTCGCGTCAACGGCTCGGCCAGGAGTGGTTTATGTCCGGGAAAGTGATGCCAGCCAGAGTCGGCTGGCGGCGCGTGGCGGCACGCGTATCGGTCTTAGCCCTGGTCGGCGGCTGCCTGACCGTCGGGACAAGCCCCGCTGCACATGCCGCACAGCCTGCGTCGATAGGCATGACGGCGTCGAGCAACCCCGTCGCGTCCGGCACCCAGCTGACCTACACGATCGACGTCGCGAACACCGCGGACGGAGCGGTGCTCAACGACGTGGTCCTCACCGACCAGGTCGAGGGGATGACCGGCCTGATCCTCACCAGCACGGTCGGCTCCTGTTCGCAGACGGCCAACCTGGTGACCTGTGACGCCGGCAGCCTCCAGGGCTTCCAGACCTGGCGGGTCACCATCCGCGGCGTCGTCACCGCGGCCGACGGCGAGACGCTGCACAACACGGCGACCCTGGCGGGAACGCACGCCAGCACCACGTTCACGTCGTCGACCACCGTGTCCACCCTGGTGAGCAACCAGTCCACGTCGCCAAGGGCCGACCTGCGGGTGAGCGTGCAGGGGCCAGCGCAGATCGGGGACTTCCAGAACGTCACCTACGACCTGACGGTCAACAACGCGGGCAACGCGCACGCGACCGACGTCACGGTCATCAACACCCTGCCCGGCGGCTTCAGCTTCCTGTCGGCCAGCGGCAGCAGCCTGTTCGTCTGCGCCAACACCCCACCGGGCTCGCTGACCGTGACGTGCACCGGCGGCCGGGTCAACGCGGGCACCAACGCGACGATCACCATCAACGCGAAGTCGGGCGCGGACCCCGGGCCGTTCAAGAACACGGCCGTGGTGGACCCGTACAACGACATCGCCGAGTCCAACGACCTCAACAACACCGGCTCGCTGGTGTCGGCGAAGCCCGCGCCGCCGGCGCAGGCCAACCTGACCATCACAAAGACCGACCTGGTCGACCCGATCCGCCCCGGCGACATCGAGACCTACCAGATCCACGTGGTCAACACCGCGTCGACGCGCGCGGACAGCGTGTCCGTTGTGGATGGTACGCAGGGCTTTGACGCGGCGAGCGTGCAGGCGACGACCACCAAGGGCGTGTGCACGGTCAGCGCCTCCTCGGTGACGTGCACGCAGATCAGCCCGACGCTGCGGCTCGACCCGGGCGAGACGATGGACATCACCATCACCGGCCGGATCGTGGCCACCGCGGGCTCGCTCATCACGAACACCGCGACGGTGACCGGGAACATCAAGAACAAGGGCGTGTCGAACACCGCGACGACCACCACGACCGTACGGCCGGGCGTCGACCTCACCGTCGTGCAGCGCAGCGTGGTCAGCCACAGCGACCCGCCGGCACCGGACGCGTTCCGGGCTCGGGACAACTACAACTACGTCATCGCCGTGGGCAACAGCGGCCTGGACGACGCCACCAACGTGGTCCTCCGCGAGCCGCTGCCCGAGGGCGTGCTCTTCAAGGGCTTCACGCCACCCGCGGGCCAGCCCGGCGTCGCGTGTGGCGAGTCCAACGGCATCGTCACCTGCACCGGCCTGACCGTGCAGGGGGTGCTCAGCAGCGGCCTGGCCGGCGGCACGGTGGAGACGGTCGTGCTCAACGTGATCGCGCCGCCGCGCACCGGCCAGATCACCGCCACGGTGACCGTCGACCCCACCAACGCCATCTACGAGTCGGACGAGACGAACAACACCTTCACCACGCCGACCACCATCGTGACCGGCATCGACCTCACGGTCATGAAGGACAGCGAGCCGGTCGTGGCGCCCAGCGGCACGCTGGTCTACACGATCACCGTCTCCAACATCGGCACCCAGGACACGACCGGCGTGGTAGTCCGCGACACGCTGC
Organism: Micromonosporaceae bacterium; assembly: GCA_035707405.1. Lineage (GTDB taxonomy): Bacteria > Actinomycetota > Actinomycetes > Mycobacteriales > Micromonosporaceae > DASSUC01. The sequence goes on from DASSUC010000116.1 coordinate 4,215, forward strand.
CGGCGGGCACCCGGTTCCGTGAGGTCGTCGACGTCAGCGACCACAACTTCACCTGCGCCCACAACGGGGCCGCGAGCGGCGGCAGCATCGACTGCGTCGGCGGGATCCTGCGCGGCACGTTCGACCACACGCTGCCGGTGGACACCGCGACCATCAAGGTGACGCTGTTCGCCCCGGCGCCGCCCGGCCTCATCAAGAACCAGGTACGGGTGGACCCGGACGGCGCGATCGCCGAGATCTTCGAGGACAACAACATCAACACCCGGGCCACCGACATCCAGATCGGCGGGTGCTGCGCGTACAACGAGCTCACCATCGACAAGCGGCAGGTCTTCCCGGCCAGCCACGTGGCACCGAGCGGCCTGCTCGAGTACGACATCGTGGTCAGGAACCTCGGCAGCGACGTGGCCTTCGGGGTCGTGGTCCGCGACTTCGTGCCGGCGGGCGCGACGTTCCGGTTCGCCGAGGACACGCTGCCCGGCACCGGGGCCTTCAGCTGCACCTTCTCCGGTGGGGTCATCACCTGCACCGGCGGCACGCTGGACGGCACGATCGGCCAGACGCCGGCACCTGGTGACTCCACCCGGACCATCCACATCGGGCTGTTCTCCCCGGCCCAGCCCGGGTCGTACACCAACCAGGCGCTGGTGGACCCGGACAACGCCATCCCCGAGGCGAACGAGACCAACAACAGCGACGTCGAGGTCCTCATCGTCGAGCTGGGCGGCGGCGGCGCCTACATCGACCTCAAGGTCGACAGTACGCAGACCGGCCCGCTGGACGGCGGCGGCAACCCGAACGCGGTGGTGCCGAGCGGCATGCTCCAGTACAGCCTGAAGGTCTCCAACGTCGCCACCGCCGTCGCGTTCAACGTGCGGGTCCGCGACGTGCTGCCGGCGGGCGTGCGGTTCCGGTCCGCTGTGGACACCAACCCCGGCGACGGCGCGTTCACCTGCGCGGCGTCCGGTGGTGTGATCGAGTGCACCGGCGGCACGCTGGACGGGTCGAACAACGAGACCCCGGCCGCGGGCGACAACCAGCGCACGATCAAGGTGGACCTGTTCGCCCCGACGCAGCCGGGCAGCTACACCAACCAGGCGCAGGTCGACCCGGACAACGCGATCGCGGAGAACGACGAGACCAACAACTCCGACGCCACGGCGACCAGCGTGGCGATCACGGGTGGGGGCAACTACATCGACCTGAAGGTCAACGACCTGACCGACTCGGTCGACACGCCGTCGCCGAACCAGGAGTACACGTACACCGTCAAGGCCGAGAACACGGGCACGGACGTGGCGTTCAACGTACGGGTGCGCGACTTCCTGCCGACCGGCGTGACGTTCGTCGAGGCGACCGGCACCCACGACTTCGTCTGCGACGAGAGCGGCGGGGTCGTGGACTGCGTCGGCACGCTGGACGGCTCGCTCAACCAGGCGCCGGACAGCGACCCGATCGAGACCATCACCATCAAGGTCAGGGCGCCGCGGCTGCACCAGCCGGACACGCCGTACACCAACCAGGTGCGCGTCGACCCGGACAACACGGTGCCGGAGGCGAACGAGACCAACAACACCGCGAACGAGGCCACCACGGTCACGTCCAAGGTGGACCTCACCGGGACGATCAGCCTCAGCGGCCTGTCCTCCGGCTCGGAAGGCGACATGACGTTCGAGGTGTCGGCGGCGTTCGGGTCGGGAGCCACCGACGCGGCGGACGCTCCGCGGAGCTTCGTCGTCGTCGCCGAGCTGCCGGTCGGGGTCATCCCGCTCAACGTGGCACCGCCGTCGGGCTGGACCTGCCAGGTCGAGCAGAACCCGGTGAACAAGGTGACCTGCGTGGGTGACCTCACGACCGGCACCACGAGCGCGAGCTTCGAGGTGCACGTGTACGTGACCGCGCAGGACGAGACGATCACCGCGACCGTCCACGCCGACCCGGATGACCGGATCGTCGAGACGAACCCGAACAACAACACCAACAGCGCGTCGACAGGCGTGTAGCGCGTCTCATCCGTCGACGTCACGCACTCCGGGCCGCGCCGGCCGGCACAGCCGGCGCGGCCCGGGGCGCCCGCGAGGAGGTTGGACATCATGCGGCACAGGTTCCGGTGGAGCGCCATGGCCATCGCTACCGTCACCGCCGTCGCCGTCGTGGCGACGGGCAGCGTAGTCGCGGCCGGCTCCCGAGTGCTGGAGCGGCCCGACATGGCGGTGGCCGCCGAGCCGCTGCCGCCCCCGAACGACCCCTGCGACACCGACGCCGCGCGGCGGTACGTCGCCGGCGGCGATGCGGTGGTGCTCGGCGCGAAGAACGACGACCCGTCCGAGCTGCCGGCCAGCGACCGGTACTCGGAGAAGCTGCTCACCAAGCTCCAGCAGACACCCGGCCCGTGGTGCCTGTTCAACACCTCGAAGAACCCCACCGACACCGACCAGTACGTCTCCGAGGGCTCGCCGACCCAGCAGGCGAAGGCGCACGACCTGCGCCCCCGGCTCATCACGCTCACCCTCGGGCGGCAGAACGCCACCATCGTCGACCACGTGGTGAAGTGCTTCAAGAACGTCAAGGACCACGACTTCCTGGACGCGAACACCTGCGCCTTGGCGGTGCTCGGCAACACCGCCGCGTGGGAGGAGCTCACCCGCGACCTGAGCGAGATCCTCAACCGGTTCATGGTCCAGATGGACGGCAACCCGCAGCT
>DASSUC010000117.1:0-9448 GCA_035707405.1 Micromonosporaceae bacterium
TCCCGGGAACCTGGGCCGGGCCGGCCGCGTCTAGGTCATATGCCGCGGGGACGACGAGGAGGGGCCAGTGACGAACCCACGCACCAACAGCGAGCTCGGGGAGCCGATGACCACGGCCGAGTTCCGCGCCGCCACCGAGGCCGTCGTGGCCAACATCGAGCAGGTGATCGAGGGCAAGACGGCCACCGTGCGGCTCGCCCTTGCGGTCATGCTCGCCGAGGGCCACCTCCTTATCGAGGACGTCCCCGGCGTCGGCAAGACCAAGCTCGCCAAGGCGCTCGCCCGCTCCATCGACTGTTCCGTGCGGCGCATCCAGTTCACCCCCGACCTGCTGCCCAGTGACGTGACCGGGGTCAGCGTCTACAACCAGGAGACGCACGACTTCGAGTTCAAGCCGGGCGCGGTCTTCGCCAACCTGGTCGTCGGCGACGAGATCAACCGTGCCTCCCCCAAGACCCAGTCGGCCCTGCTGGAGTGCATGGAGGAGCGCCAGGTCACGGTGGACGGCACCACGTACGAGCTCCAGGTGCCGTTCATGGTCATCTCGACCCAGAACCCGATCGAGATGGAGGGCACCTACCCACTGCCCGAGGCGCAGCGGGACCGGTTCACCGCCCGGATCGCCATGGGCTACCCGGACGCCGCCGCCGAGGTCGCCATGCTCGACGTCCACGGCGGCCAGGACCCGCTCTACGACCTGGTGCCGGTCTCCGACGCCGCCGCCGTGCGCCGGCTGATCGCGACGGTACGCGACGTGCACGTCGCCGACACCGTCAAGCAGTACGCGGTGAACCTGGTCACCGCCACCCGCGAGTCGCCGGACCTGCGGCTGGGCGCGTCGCCCCGGGCCACGCTGCACCTGCTGCGCACCGCGCGCGCGGTGGCCGCCCTGGAGGGGCGCGACTACGTGCTCCCCGACGACCTTCAGGCGCTGGCCGTGCCGGTGCTGGCCCACCGGATCATCCCCACCGCCGAGGCCCAGCTGTCCCGGCGTACGACCGACGCCATCGTCGCGGACGTGGTGCACCGGCTGCCGTTGCCGGTCGAGCGCCAGCGCTCGCCGTACGACACCCGTCCTAACCAGTACGAGCGGAGGCGATGACGTGCGGGAGGCGCTGCGCGGGCTGACCACGCGCGGCCGCTCCTTCCTCGCCGCGGCCGCCGCATCGGCCCTGTCGGCCCTGGTCCTCGGCGAGAAGGACCTGCTGCGGGTGGCCGTCCTGCTGACGGTCCTGCCCCTGCTGGCCGCGGCCTATGTCGGCCGCAGCCGCTACAAGCTGGCCTGCACCCGCACCCTGGACCCGCACCGGGTGCAGGTGGGCACGACCGCCCGCGTGGTGCTGCGCCTGCAGAACCTGTCCCGCCTGCCCACCGGCACGCTGCTGCTGGAGGACCGGTTGCCGTACGCGCTGGGCAGCCGGCCCCGGCTGGTGCTGGAGCGCCTCGGCGCCGGCCAGGCCAGCTCGGTCGCCTACACCGTGCGGGCCGACGTGCGGGGCCGTTACGAGGTCGGTCCGCTGGTGGTGCGGCTGACCGACCCGTTCGGGCTGTGCGAGCTGGTCCGGGCCTTCCCCAGCGTCGACCGGCTCACCGTGATCCCGCAGGTGGTGGCGCTGCCGTCGATCCGGCTGGCCGGGGAGTACGCCGGCACCGGCGACAGCCGGGCCCGCTCGGTCGCGGTGCACGGCGAGGACGACGCGGCCACCCGCGAGTACCGGCACGGCGACGACCTGCGCCGGGTGCACTGGCGCTCCACCGCCCGGGTGGGCGAGCTGATGGTGCGCCGCGAGGAGCAGCCGTGGGAGAGCCGGGCCACGGTGGTGCTGGACACCCGGGGCTACGCGCACCGCGGCGAGGGCCCGACGGCCAGCTTCGAGTGGGCCGTCTCGGCCGCCGCCAGCATCGCGCTGCACCTGCGCCAGGCCGGCTACAAGCTGCGCCTGGTCACCGAGGGCGGGATCGACGTGGACGCGAACGACGGCACGGGTGACGGCGTCCTGCTGGACCACCTCGCCGAGGTGAAGCTGAACCACCGCGGCGAGGTCACCACGCTCGTCGACCGGGTCCGGCGCCGCTCCGACGGCGGCCTGGTGATCGCCATCTTCGGGCTGCTCACCCCGCCCGAGGCCGAGCTGCTCGCCGCCCTGCGCACCAACAACGCGACCTGCATCGGGCTGCTGGTCGATGCGACCACCTGGCTCAGCCTGCCGACCAGCGCCCGCGAGGAGGCCGACCGGGCGCACTCGGCGGCAGCCCTCGGCCTGCTGCGCAGCGGGTGGCGGGTGGTCGGCGCCGACCACAGCGCCAAGCTGCCCGCGCTGTGGCCGCAGGCCGCCCGGGGCTCGCAGGGCTTCGCCTGGCGGGCCGCCATGGCCGAAACCGTCGCCGGAGGTGTCCGATGACCTCTCGCCGCCGTCTCGGCCTGGTGGCCGCCGCGGCCACCCTGTTCGCCGCGTTCCCGCTGTCCACGATCTTCCAGCGGTGGACCTGGTTCATCCAGTGCATCATCGTCGTGGGCCTGGTCGCCGGGGCCGCGGCGCTGGCCCGTACCCTGCGGGCTCCGGTCTGGGCCCAGGCGGCGGCGATGGGCGGGGCCCTGCTCGCCGCGCTGACCTGGATCTTCCCGGCTGCCGACGGCGGGCAGATCCTGGGCGTGATCCCCACCGACCGCACCTTCGAGCACTTCGGAGCGCTGCTCAACCAGGCGGGCGCGGACATGCGCGAGAAGGGCATCCCGGTCGAGGACTCCGACGGGCTGCTCTTCCTCACCGCGCTCGGCGTGGGCGGCGTGGCGGTCCTGGTGGACCTGTTCTCGGTGGCGCTGCGCCGGCCCGCCCTGGCCGGGCTGCCGATGCTCGCGATCTACTCGGTGCCGGTGGCCGTGCACATCGACAGCGTGCCGGCCATCCCGTTCATCGTCGGGGCGATCGGCTTCCTCTGGCTGCTGGTGAGCGACAACGTCGACCGGGTACGGCGGTTCGGCCGCCGGTTCACCGGTGACGGGCGCGACGTGGACCTGTGGGAGCCGTCCCCGCTGGCCGCGGCCGGCCGGCGGCTCGCCGCGGTGGGCGTGATAGCGGCGATCGCCCTGCCGGTAGCGGTCCCGGGCATGACCACCGGGCTGCTCGACCGGTTCGGCCCGGCCGGCAACGGCAGCGGGACGGGCACCGGTCCCGGCGGTAACCAGGTCAACCTGTGGGCGCTGCTGCAGGGCGAGCTGAACCGGGACGACGAGTTCGTCATGCTCGAGGTCAGGACCGGCGACGCCAGCCCGGGCTACCTGCGCTTCGGCGTGGCGGACGTGCTCTCCGCCGACGGCTTCCGCAACCGCGCGCCGGGCCTGCGGTCGTCGGCCAGCAGCCTGCCGGACCCGCGCCGGACCGCGCCGCAGAGCGTCACCTGGGTGGAAGGGCAGGCCAGGATCAAGGTGGTCAGCTTCGACATGCAGCTGCTGCCGGTCTACTCCCAGCCGCTGACCACGAACCTCGACTCGGCGTGGCAGTACGACTCCGCCATGCAGGTGATCTACACCAACCGGACCTCGACCCGGAAACGGCAGTACGACTTCACCTACGTCCGTCCGGAGCTCACCCCGGAGGCGCTGCGCACCGCCCAGCCGCTCGCCGCCGAACACCCGGTCCAGCGGGACCACACCAGGCTGCCCGGTCGGGTCCCGCAGATCGAGGAGAAGGTCGCCCAGCTCACCCGGGGCCTGGTCAACCCGTACGACAAGGTGCGGGCGATCTACAACGAGTTCTCGTACGAGAACGGCTACGAGTACTCGCTCGAGACCAAGCAGGACACCAGCGGCAGCGCCATCATCGCCTTCCTGACCAACAAGAAGGGGTTCTGCGTACAGTACGCGGCGGCGCTGGCGTGGATGGTGCGGGCGGCCGGTATACCGGCCCGGGTGGCGTTCGGCTTCACCCGCGGCAGCCAGCGCGAGGGTGACGTCTCCAAGCTGACGAACTTCAACCTGCACGCCTGGACCGAGGTCTACTTCGACAAGTTCGGCTGGGTGCCGTTCGACGCCACGCCAGGCACCTTCATCCGCGGTGCGGTGCGGCCGGCGTACGCACCGGATGTGTACTCCCGGGACCCGGAGGGCTCGACCAACCCGTCGGCGAACCCCGGCGCCACCGCCAGCGCAGGGGCCGGCTCCGGTGAGGAGCGGGACCGCCCGCTGAGCGAGGAGGACCAGCAGGCCGGCGCCGGTGGCACCACGCCCGCGGACCCGCGCTGGCCCGGCTACCTGGTGATCGGCGGTGCCCTGCTGCTGCTCCTGCTCGTCAGCCCCGCGCTGCGCCGGCTGGCGCTGCGCCGGCGCCGCCGGCCCACCCTGGCGCGGGCGGCGCGCGTGGCAGGTGCCGACGGCGGTGCCGGTGCGCCGGATGAGCCGCGGGTGCCGGATGAGCCGCGGATCGTGGTCGGCGACGGCGCGGAGACCGCCCGTGCCCGGCGGGACGCGCACGCCGCCTGGGACGAGCTCGTCGACACCATGGTCGACCTGCGGCTGCCGGTCGACCCGTCGGAGACGCCGCGGACCACCGCCGAGCGGATCATCCGGGACACCATGCTGCCGCAGGCCGCGTCCGCCGATGCCCGCCTGCTGGGCCTGGCCGAGGAGCGGGCCCGCTACGCCCGGGAGCCGCTCGGCACGGACCGGCTCGGGTCCGCGCTGCGGGCGGTGCGGCGGGCGCTGGTCCAGCGGGTGTCGTTGCGGACCCGGCTGCGGGCGATGCTGCTGCCGCCGTCGGTGCTGCAGCGGTGGCGGGCGGTGGCGGTGACCCGGAGCACGCAGACGATCACGATGCTGGCGCAGGCCCGGGACTCCGTGCTGCGCGTGTTCAGCCCGCGGCGGCTGCTGCCCTCACGCCGGTAAGGGCCAGCGGGTATGCACGGGCGGGCCCCTTTCGGGGCCCGCCCGGACGCTCCACGGCTGACCGGGAGGGTCAGCCGCCGCCCTGCGGGCGCCGGCGCCACCGCTCCTCGAGGCGGTCGATCATCGAGTAGCGCCGCTGCCGGGTCCGCCGGGTGGCTGTGCCGCCCACGGCCTGCAGGTTGGTGCCTTGTGCCCGGCGCCGGGACTGCGCACCGAACGCGGCTGCTCCCAGCATCACCACGAACCCCGCCACACCGAGCAGGGTGCTGCTGCTGACCGTGCCGTAGACGACCAGCGCGAGGCCGATGATGCCGATGCCCACAGCGACGAGCAGCCGCCGCCGCGCGTGGAAGCGCGGGTCGGTGGCGCGCACCGCCGAGGCGAACTTTGGGTCCTCGGCAAGCGACCGCTCGATCTGCTCGAACAGCCGCTGCTCGTGCTCGGAGAGCGGCACGGTACTCCTCCCCGGTCATCGTGGCCGGGCACGGAGTGTGACCGGCGGACCGTGGCAGCCAGGCCGGCTGCTTACCGCAAGTCTACGAGGGGGTCTCCGGGTCGGAAAGCGAGAGGTTGCGTGGCCCCCTCGAATTTTCGGACCACACGTGATCAGCCTGGGCAAGTAGGCTCGCCGGACGGACGGCTGACTGCCCGAACCGGGCGGTCGCCGCGTCCACCGCGCGCTCCGCCTCGCGCCAGCCGTGCTCGGGTGCGCCCAGGACCAGCTGGCGCGGTGCGCCGTCCGTAGTGACCAGCCCCTCCAGCCGTACGCCGACCAGCCGGATGCGCTCCCCCGGGCGGAGCGCCTCGAACAGGGCCCAGGCGGTGGCGAAGACCTCCCGCGCCACGTCGGTGGGCGCCGGCAGGGTGCGGGAGCGGCTCAGCGTGCGGAAGTCGCTCAGCCGCACCTTCAGCGCGACGGTCCGCCCGGTCAGCCCGGCCCGGCGTACCCGGGTCGCGACCTTGCCGGCGAGGGCGAGCAGCGTCCGGCGGATGACGGCCGGGTCGGCCACGTCCTCGTCGAACGTGGTCTCCGCGCCGATCGACTTCTCCGCGTGGTGCGGGGTGACCCGGCGGGGGTCCCGGCCCCAGGACAGCTCGTGCAGGTGGTTCGCTCCCGCGTCGCCGAGGGCCGAACGCAGCATGGGCAGTGGCGCGTGGGCGACGTCACGCACGGTGCGCAGCCCGAGCCGGCGCAGCGCCTCACCGGTGCGCTCCCCCACCCCCCACAGCGCCGCGACCGGCAGCGGGTGCAGGAACTCCAGGATCAGGCCGGCCGGGACGACCAGCAGCCCGTCCGGCTTGGCGCGGGTGGAGCCGAGCTTGGCCAGGAACTTGGTCGGCGCCACCCCGACCGAGCAGGGCAGCTGCTGCTCATGCGCGACCCGGCGGCGCAGCATCGCGGCGATGCCGGCCGGCCGGCCGAACAGCCGGGCCGCGCCGGCGACGTCGAGGAACGCCTCGTCCAGCGAGAGCGGCTCGACCAGCGGGGTGACGTCCCGGAAGATCGCCATGATGGCGCGGCTGGCCTCGGTGTAGGCGGTGAAGTCGGGCGGCAGGAACACCGCGGACGGGCACAGCCGGCGGGCCACCGCCCCGGGCATGGCGCTGCGAACCCCGAACCGGCGCGCCTCGTAGCTGGCCGACGAGACCACCCCGCGCGGGCCTGCCCCGCCGACCACCACCGGCCGGCCGCGCAGCTCCGGACGGCGGCGCACCTCCACCGAGGCGAAGAACGCATCCATGTCGACGTGCAGCACCGGGCAGCCGGTGTCGTCGGCGTCGGGACCGAACCGGCCGCCGCCGTCGGCCTCACCTCGCGGCACGGCCTGGCTGCGCCCCATGCCGGCAGGCTACCCCCGGGGTGCGACACTCCGGACGACCAACAGCGGGATGACCATCTCCGTGGCGGTGTAGGAGCCGTGGTACGCCACCAGCCGGCCGACCATCACCGGCTCGGTGCGGGTGGCGAGCACGGCGTACCGGTCGTGGCAGGCGACCACCACGTCGCCGACCCGTTCCAGGTGCCGTTCGGGCACCGGGCCGAACCAGCCGGCCGCCACCGCCTCCGCGCGGTGCGCCACCCAGGCCGCGTCGCCGAGCACGCCGCGCCACGCCGCGACCACGTCCTCGGCGGCTCCGGGCACGGTGTGCAGGTAGCGCACGCGCGGCTCGCCGGCGACCACCCGTACGCCGGCCCGCAGCCGGGGGTCGGCGTCGAGGTCGAAGCGGTGGCCTGCGGGCACGTCGAGCTGGCCGTGGTCGGCGGTGACCAGCAGCGCGGCGTCGGTGGGCAGCCCGGCGACGACCCGGGTGACCAGCCGGTCCACGACCGCCGCCTGGTCCCGCCACGGCTCCGAGTCGACCCCGCAGAGGTGCCCGACCCGGTCCAGGTCCGGGAAGTAGCCGTAGACCAGGGCGGGCGGCGCGGCGCCGGCCAGCGCCCGCAGCATCTCCTCGGCGAGCTCGTCGCCGCCCCGGGCCCCCCGGTACGCGCCGCCGCGGTTGGCCGCCTTGGTCAGCCCGCTGTCGACGAAGTCGGGGCTGGACACGACGGTCACGTCGAACCCGGCCGCCGCCGCGGCGGCGAACCTGGTCTCGAGTGGTTGCCAGCGCAGCGGGTCCGGGTCCTCCCACCAGTCGATGTGGGTGAGCACGCGGTCGGTGCCCGGCACGTTGAGCGTGAAGCCGAGGATGCCGTGCGCCCCGGGCGCCGCACCGGTGCCGAGGGTGACCAGGCTGGTCGGGGTGGTGGACGGGAACGGGGCGGTCAGCGCACGCAGCTGCCCCAGCCGGCCGGCCAGCGCGTCGGCGAGCGCCGGCGCGTACGGTGCGGCGAGCGGCAGCTGGTGGAAGCCGAGCCCGTCGACCAGCAGCACGGCGACCCGGCGTACCCCGGCGAGCTGCTCGGTGAGGCCCAGCGGGTCGGCCGCCCCGGGCAGGCCGAGTGCGGCGAGTGCGGCGGGCAGCACGTCGGCGAGGCTCGCCGTGCCGTACGCCGGCCGGACCAGTGCGTCGGCCGGCACGTCCCGTAGCCCCTTCACCCCTGTGAGGGTAGGCCATGTCCCCCGGCGGCCGTGCTCACCGGCGACCGTGCTCAGCGGCGGCCGTGCTCAGCGGCGGCCGTGCGCTCACCGGCGGCCGTGTGCTCAGCGGAAGTCCCGCGACGGCGGCTGCACCGGCACGGCGACCGGGGCGAGCCGGTCGGCGCGCAGGTTGAGCACGCCCTCGCGCTTCTCGAGGATGCCCCGCACCAGCAGCGCCGGGCTGGTCCGGGCGATCTTGCGGTAGCGCAGCCACAGCCCCGGGGAGCAGGTGACGTTGAGCATGCCGGTCTCGTCCTCCAGGTTGAGGAAGGTGACGCCGCCCGCGGTCGCCGGGCGCTGGCGGTGGGTCACGATGCCGCCGACCCAGACCCGCTGGCCGTGCTCGACACCGGGCAGGTCGACGATGGGCACCGCGCCCGCCCGGTCGAGCTCGCCCCGCACGTACTGCGCCGGGTGGCTGTCCGGGCTCAGCCCGGTCGCCCACACGTCGGCGACCAGCCGGTCCACCTCGTCCATGCCGGGCAGTGCCGGCGCGGCCAGCCCGGTCACCGTGCCCGGCAGCCGACCGGCGCGCTCCTGCGCGGCGGCGCCGGCCGCCCACAGCGCCTCCCGCCGGGTGAGGCCGAGACCCGCGAACGCGTCCGCGGTGGCCAGCGCCTCCAGGTGCGCGGTGGTCAGGCCGGCCCGCCGGGCCAGGTCGGCCAGGTCCCGGTAGGGGCCGCCGCGGTCGCGTTCGGCCACGACCCGCTCGGCCACCGCGTCGCCGAGGGTACGCACCATCGCCAGCCCCAGCCGGACCACCGGCCCGCCCCGGCCCCACCCGGCCGGCTCCCGACCCCGGCCGACGGCTTTTCCCTCATCGGCGGCCGGCGGCTCCAGGGTGGCCTTGGCGCGGCTGGCGTTGATGTCCGGCCGGCGGACGGTGACCCCATGCCGGCGGGCGTCGTCCACAAGGGACTGTGGTGAGTAGAACCCCATGGGCTGGGCGTTGAGCAGGGCCGCGCAGAACGCCGCCGGGTGGTGGCGCTTGAGCCAGGACGACACGTACGCGAGGTAGGCGAACGAGTAGGCGTGGCTCTCCGGGAACCCGTAGCTGGCGAACGCGGAGAGCTTGCGGTAGAGGTCGTCGGCGAGCTCGCCGGTGATGCCGTTGGCCGCCATGCCGGCGTAGAGCCGGTCGCGTAGCCGCTGCATCTTCTCTGTGGAACGCTTGGCGCCCATGGCCCGGCGCAGCTGGTCCGCCTCGTCCGCGGTGAACCCGGCCACGTCGATCGCCAGCTGCATCAGCTGCTCCTGGAAGAGCGGGACCCCCTTGGTACGCCGCAGCGCCTTCTCCATCAGCGGGTGGGGGATGGTCGGCTCCTCCTGCCCGTTCTTGCGACGGATGTAGGGGTGCACCGAGCCGCCCTGGATCGGGCCGGGCCGGATCAGCGCCACCTCGACCACGAGGTCGTAGAAGCGCTGCGGCTTGAGCCGGGGCAGCGTGGCCATCTGCGCCCGCGACTCCACCTGGAACACGCCC
>DASSUC010000118.1:0-16852 GCA_035707405.1 Micromonosporaceae bacterium
GCCGACCGTCACCGACATCCTGGCCGAGCTGGAGAAGCCGGGCCGGGACCCGCGCCCGGCGTTCCGTACGGCCAGCTTCGCCGAGGGCGTGGAGAGCCTGGCGGACCTCGTACCCGGGATGGTCCTTGAGGGTGTGGTGACCAACGTGGCCGCGTTCGGCGCGTTCGTCGACGTCGGCGTGCATCAGGACGGCCTGGTGCACGTGTCCGCGATGTCGCACACCTTTGTCAAGGACCCGCGGGACGTGGTGAAGCCCGGTGACATCGTCCGGGTCCGGGTGCTCGAGGTGGACCTGCCGCGCAAGCGCATCTCGCTCACGCTGCGGTTGGACGACCCGGCCGACGGCGGGGGCGAACGGCGGCCGAGGCCCGGCGGCGACCGCCGAGATGGCGGCGACGGTCGAGGCGGCGGCGACGGTCGAGGCGGCGACCGGCGGGGTGGCGGGCGCGGAGCGGGCGGTGGGCGGGCCAGGCCCGACCGGGCGCCCAGCGGTGGCGGCGGGGCGCTCGCCGATGCGCTGCGCCGGGCCGGCCTGGACCGGGGGCTCGGCGGCCTGTCGTCAGGCTCCTGACCCGAACCACCCGACTTCCTTCCCGCAGCGGTCGGGCGTTGGACCCAGCCACCAGCCTTGACCCGGACACCGGCTTCAGGCCCCGGACACCGGCCTCAGGCCCGGACGCCAGGCTTTAGGCCCCGGACACCACGCGGGGCAGACGACCGGTGGCCGTCCTGGGAGTGGACGGCCACCGGCCGGTTGGTGGAAGGAATAAGGTCAGATGGCGCGGAAGGCGGCGTCCAGCGTCTGCGACAGCCGGGTGTGCCCGGCCGCGCTCGGGTGCGGTGAACCGCCGACCGCGGTGGTCTGGATGTCAGCACCCAGCAGGAACGGAGCCGCCTGGGCCCGTACCTTCGGGTTGGCCGGGATGCCCGCGACGATCGCCGCGTTCAACGCGTTGACCAGGTTGCGGACCGCGCCCACCCACATCGGGTCGACGAGTGGCTGGAGGTTGGGATTGATGCGTGGTGGCAGCAACCCCACCACCCAGGGTGGAGCATTGTCCCGTACGAAGAGCCAGCCGAAGTTGGCGATGTCCACATTGGCCGGGTTGATGTCGTAGTAGAGCATCCACACGATCTTGTCCGCCCCGGCGGCGATCATCGTGTTGACGATGCGGGTGGCGTCTGCGGTGACCCCCGCCATCTGGTTGGGACCGTCGTAGCGGGGCACCCCGATCCGGTGGAAGAAGTCCATCGCGAACGGGTTGAGGCGGCGCACCCGCAGCGTGCAACCGCCACCGTTGGTCACGATGCCGGCGCGGCCACCGACCGCGTTCCAGCTGAAGCTGCTGCGCGGGATGACGGTCTGCTGCATGAACTCCATGCCCCGGCACTTGACGAGCTGGGCGAGCACAGTGGTCCAGTTGGTGTTGTTCACCCCGCCCGTGGTCACGAAGTACGCCTTGCGGTTGTCCGCCTTGGCCTTACGCACCACGGCGTCGGCCAGCGCGACCGGGGCGAACGCGCGACCCCAGTTGTTGCCGCACCCGTCCGGCGTGTTCGCCGCCTTGGCGAGCATCTCGCCGGTGCTGAACCCGGTCCGGGCGAAGTTGTAGTACTCGACCACGTTGGGGTTGAGGTTGTCGAAGTACCGGCCCACGTAGCTGAACTTCGCGTGGTTACCGGTGAGGCCGCGGAAGTCTGCCGAGGTGCGGTTGCACAGCCCGGTGCCGAAGCCCCACTGGTGGTGCGCCGAGGTGACCGAGTCACCGGTCGCGACGAGCACCACCGGGTTGGCCCGGTCGGGGATGTTGTTCGGGTTCCGGCAGTCGATACGGTCGCCGCGGGCCTCGCGCACCTTGTCCTCCTGCTCGTCCAGCACGCCTGCTCCGGCCGGCTCGGTCGGGCAGTCGTTGGGCGGCGTGGGGGACGGGTCAGGGTCCGTTGGGGTAGGACTCGGCGTCGGATCCGTCAGGGTCGGGTCCGGCGTCGGGTCTGTCGCCGTCGGGCTCGGCTCGGTCTCGCTCGGGCAGGGGCTCGGGCTCGCCGAGCCGGTCGGCGTCGGCGATGTGGTCTGTGTCGGCGACGCCGTCGCGGTCGGCGACAGGGTAGGCGTCGGTGAGCTGGTCGGGGTCGGGGACAGCGTCTGGGCCACCGGCACCGGCTCATGCCCGCCCACTGTGCCGCTGGCGCTCGTGGCTGTGCTGGTCATCGTGGGCGATGGCACCGTGCCGGTCGGGCTGGGGCTCGGTGTCCACGTGGGACTCGGGCTGGATGTCCAGGTCGGGCTCGGGCTGCCGCTGTCGGTCGGGCTCGGCGACAGGCAGGCTCGCTCCCAGCGCACCTGTTCCAGCGCCTCGATCACATCAGGCGGGAGCGGCTCGCCCTCCGGGATGCAGGGGTCGAACACCCACTCGGTGTCGTCAAGAATTCGTATGCACGGTGGGTCGAGTCCCTGCACCGACTGCGGCAGCGGACGGTCCTGCGCGACGCGGCCGCCACCGAGCCAGCCGAACGCCGGCACCGCCACAGCCGCGCTCAGGAGCACCAGAACGAGCCCGGCCACGCGTATCCGGCTGACCGGGCTGAGTGTCTGCTGTGGACGATCCGACGACCCAGGCCGCGCCGCTCGGGGTGACTTCACAGTCTGTACCTCCTCGTACCAGGTGGTCACTGAGCGTGTGACCGCCTGCATAAGGAGTCGCCTCCTATACAGACATCAAAACCGATCAACACCAGAACGGCACAAACCGCTGATAGGCTGGGGAAACGCGCAGATCATCTATCCGGCTGCGAGCACCTGAGGGCAGGACCCCTTGATCCTGGTACGCAGCCGCGCGCCTCGGCCTGCGCGTGAGTGTCGTAGGGCGGTGGGAGGATCCGGTCGTCACCGAGGTTGTCTCTGGAGGGGTGAGACATATGCCTGGACTGGTTCCTCCGGTCGCTGACGAGCGGGAGAGCCTGCTCGCCTACCTCGCCCAGCAGCGCTACATGCTCCGCACCGCGGCGTACGGGCTCACCGACGAGCAGGCCCGGGCGACACCGACCGCGAGCTCCCTGAGTGTCGGGGGCCTGGTCAAGCACACGGCGGACATGGAGCGGGGCTGGATGGCGCGGGTGCTCCAGCGCGACTACGAGTCCGACTACGCAGCCAACTTCCGGCTCGGGCCGGACGAGACGCTGGCGCGCGTGCTGGACGCGTACGAGCAGGTGGGCAAGGACACCGAGGCGATCGTCGCCGAGGTCGCCGACCTCGGCCAGCCGGTGCCGGTCCCGCGAGGGGTGCCCTGGTTCCCCGCGGACGTCGAGGCGTGGTCGGTGCGCTGGGTCCTGCTCCACCTGATCGAGGAGACGGCCCGCCACGCGGGCCACGCCGACATCATCCGTGAGAGCGTGGACGGCGCGACCGCCTTCTCGTTGCTGGCCGCGGCGGAGGGCTGGCCCAGCACGCCATGGGTCCAGCCGTGGCAGGCACCGGCGGCCAGACCGGTGCCGTGAGCAGAGCCCCGCGGTCGCCCAGCCCGGCGGGCGGGGCACGGCCTGTCGGGACATCATGGATCCCGTGGAGGACGGCCTGCGTGTGACGGCTGCTGTGACAGTGCCGCGGGTCGAGCTGTCCTGGCGGTTCAGCCGTTCCAGCGGACCGGGCGGGCAGTCGGTCAACACCGCCGACTCCCGGGTCGAGCTGCGCTTCGACCTGGCCGCCACCACGGCGCTGCCGGAGCACCTGAAGGCGCGGGCGCTGCACCGGCTCGCCCACCGGCTGGTCGACGGCGTGCTCAGCGTCACCGCGTCGGAGCACCGGTCACAGCTGCTCAACCGGCGAGCCGCCGAGGCGAGGCTGGTGGCCCTGCTCGCTGCGGCCATCGCGCCGCCCCAGCGACCCCGCCGACCCACCCGGCCCACCCGCGGCGCGGTGGAGGCGCGTCTGGAGGCGAAACGCCGCCGCAGCCAGACCAAGCGGGACCGGCGCGTACCGCCGGAGTAGTCACGCGCAGCCGGGTACTCACATCGGCGGTGGCTCGATGTCAACCTCGGTCCACTGAGAGCGTTTGCTGAAGGACACCGCGTGCGCCAGTGCATGGCCGGCGCGTGCTTGCAGTTCGCGGTCTTCGCCAACGTCGCGGGCAAGTGCCAGGTTGCCAGCTATGACCTGTGTGTTTGGGTGCTGTGCGCCGCTCACCTCGCAGGAGAGCTCGAATGCGTTGAGGGCAAACGGCAGCGCCATCTCCGGCCGGCCATCTGCCGCCAGGGCGACCGCCAGGTTGTTGGCCGCACAGATGGCGTAGGGGTGCCGGTCGCCCAGAACCGCGCACAGCCCGTTGTGCGTTGCCTCGTCCATCCGCCGCGCCCAGCCGGCACGGCCCTGCGCGCGCAGGATCGCTGCGTGGTTGACCTCGGCCGCAAGCACGAGCGGGTGGTGCGGACCGAACTGGATGCGGTAGCGGCTTGCTGCCTCCACCGCCAGATGCGCCGCCTCGTCAACGCCGGCCCGCTGACCAGAGGAACAGAGTGTGAGGGCGAGGCTCATCGCCAGTGCGAGGGTGTGCTCGTGGTCTGGGCCGAGCTGGTCGCGGGCGTCGTCGTAGGCACCACGCACCACGGTCAGCGCCTCCACCAGCCGCCTGAGCTTGCGCAGGCAGCTCGCCCTGGTCCGCCGGGCCAGGAGCACGTGCCGATGCCGTTCGCCAAGCGTCTTCCGTGCAACGGGCAGCATCTTGTCATCAATTGTGGCGAGAGCCTCGGCATAGTGACCCAGTCCGTACTGGTCCTGGGCGAGGCTGCCCAATGTCCAGAGGACTGGCTGCCCGAATCCGGGATCAACCCCTTGCCAGTCGTCAACCAAAGCACGGTCGATCTCCAGAGCCGCGGCGTAGTCACCCAGCATGCGCAAGCTGGCCGCCACGTTGTTGCGCGCGGTCAAGGTGCGTCGATGGCGGTCACCGAAGTAGCTCCGTGCCCGACGGAGGTTCTCCACGTCACGCTCGTGGGCGGTCTTGAAGTCACCCGCCAGCCGGAGGTCGAAGCCGACACTGAAAGCGACGGCGATCGTCAGGTCATGTTTCTCCCCGTACCGCGGCGACTCCAGCAAGCGGGTCAGGACCTGTTCGTTGAGCTCCCGGCAGTCCCGATAGTCACCGAGCATGCGAAGCGCATTGCTCAGATGGCGACAAGCCTTCAACGTATGCTCATGGTCTTCGCCCAACCCTCCCGAGGATGGCGGTCTGGACCAGGTAGACCTCATTAGCTGTGCCAGTTCTCTGCTACTGCCGTAGTCGCCTATGGCGAAGAGATAGCGAGCCTGGTCAAGGGCGGTCTCGCGGGCGGCGTGGCTCGCCGGCGCGAACCTGCCGACGAGGTCGGCAGGGATGACCTGCGGCGCGATCAGGGAGCGCAGGGCCCAGCTGTGGACAGCGTCAGGGTTGCCAGGTCTTGGCGCGGTCAGGATCTCATGGACGTTCACCCGGCCTTCGCGACGCAGCCGCTCGTCCATCGCCTCACGGACCCATGACTGGACCAGCCGGTGGACCTGGACGGTGCGGCGCTCCCAGTTGACCGCTGCCAGCCCGAACCGGCTCAGCTCCCGCAGGGCCAGCTCTATGGAGGCCTGCTCTCGCAGCGCCCGGCCAAGTGGCGCTGACACGTTCCCATCCCGACCGCTGCGCAGAAGCGCTTGAGAGACGGGCTCGGGGCCGAGGAAGCCAAACAGGGCCAGCAGCTGCGTGGCTACTGCTGCGGCCTCGCCCGGAGACGCGCTCAGTGCCTCGAACGTGGCCCGGGTGGAGATCAGGGCCGACGCGCGGTCGGGTATCGATGCCCCTTGGGTAAGCAGCTCGTCGAGGTGGCGATCGAAGAGACGAAGGTACTCGCTGATCGGGGTGCCCGTAGCGGTGTGCATGGCGACCACATGGCGCAGGGCTAGCGGGAGATCGTCGACTCGCGTGGCCAGGGCCTCAGCCTCGGCCTCGGTGATGTCGGCCGCGCCGGCCCGGACGAAGCTGAGGCTGTCGGCGCGTTCGAAGCCGGTCAGCGAGACGACAGCCGGCGCGGACTCCCCCCACTCGGCCTTGCGGGAGGTGACGATGATACGGCCGCCACGGCTCGGCATGTACGGCCTGACGATGTCGACCGATGTCGCATTGTCGTAGACGAGCAGCCAGCGCTGCCTGCCGTCCTCGAGGACATCGAGGACGGCACGGATCTTCTGGTCCACTCCGGTGCGGTCGGGCAGCCTGAGATGCTCGCCGAGCGCGACGAGATAGGCACGCGTTGACGCCGGATGCTCGGCCGGGACCCACCATACGAGGTCGTAGTCGTCAAGGTGCCGGTACACGTGCTCGATCGCGAGCTGGGTCTTGCCCACGCCGCCGCGGCCGACAACCGCGACTGGAGAGGTCGTGACCGGGGTACGGTCCAAGATCTCAAGCGCGGCCGTCCGGCCGACGAACTCTGGGTTCCGCGGTGGAAAAGTCCCACCAGACATCTGGTCTGATGGCGATGCGGCGGGCTGGGCCAGTTCCGGCGCGGCGACCGGTTGGCCTGCCCGACGCGTCTCGGACGGCGGCGTCCGAGGCAGCGCAGCCCCTGGCGCCCCGACATCGGAGGCCGCCAACCACAAGCCGTGGCAGCGGCGGACCTCAGCGTCTTCGTCGAGCGGGGCAACGGCCTGCCGCACGAGCCCACGAACCAGGCACTCGACCTTCGACCACTTGCCGACGATCCGTCCGTTGAGAATCTTGCTAATGGTCTCGTGACTGATGGCGTCCCGCTGGTGGTGGTCATCTCGAATAGCGTCGCTGATCCTCCGGATGCTGGGTTTGCCCGCGGCGCGGTAGAGGTCGTGGATCGCCACCACGAAGGCCCTACTGGGCCCGTCCGGAAGGTGGCGCGGCGTCGGTAATGGCAAGCCCCCTCACCCCCGGCCATCGTCATGCTAATCGTCAGGTTTTGTCAGGAACCAGGATCGCAGATGGCCAGGGGCTGACGACAGATGTCAGTTTTCGGCGATGTTTGGCAGGAACCATTCGGCTTGGCCAACGGTGCCGGAGTATTAGATAAAGGACGCTCTGGCCGAAAGGAGGCACACGGTGAAAACGTGGCTCGGCGCTGAGGGCGGCAACGCGGTTACGTTCATCAGCGTCGTACTCGGGGCGCTCCTGATGATACGAGCCCTACGCATTGACGCGGAGGTGCTGGTCGCGACCGTATACCTGGCGGGGGTATATGCGTTATGGCGGGCCAACTCGGCATTGTTACGTGCCGTCGCGCATGGCGCCGCCCTGACGGGCGGCGCGCAGCCTGATCATGCGCCGCCGATCTAGGGTCGGCGGGGTGGTCCGGCATCGTCGGGTAGTACGTGGGTGACTGGGCGCTGCCCGCCCATCGCGTCCGGCGTGGACGACATCACGGCCACGTTGGGGGTATGGTTCAGGATTCGTCAGCGCTCGTCGGGGCGGTACGGATCGTTGCGGAGTGTCGGAGCTGCGGTTTCACCGGTGAGCTGCTTGTCGTCGTAGGCCGTCTGGACGACCGCGTCCGTGGGAGGTCCCCCGAGAAGAGACCCTTGGGGGAGATCCTTTAGAACGAGATCACCTAGACTGCTCAAGATTTCAACGGCGCGAACGGTCAGGGAAGCGGTGCCATGAGTCCTGTGGTCGACGAACCAGTCGCGAGCTCCGACCTTCCTGACGTCTCAGCTGTCCGGCTGATCGACCTGCTGCACAGCCAGGACGCTGGCCTGAAGGCGGCCGTCGAGCAGTTGGCTCCGCTCCTGGACCGTACCGCTGAGATCAGATTGGGCTGGCAGAGCGCCGTCGACGTCGAATGATCGACTACCACCGCGTGCCGGTCAGCGTCATCAAGGAGCTGGGCACAGCGCGCGGCAGCTGCGAAGCAACCCGGTTGCTTCGCAGAACGCGGCTGAGTCGGAGCCTGCTTCTTGCGTCGCAGATCGCCGCCGCGGAGCCGGGGCTCTCGGACGCGGCTACGGTGATAACCCGGGTGCAGGACTCGGCGCCACAGCACGTCGCATCAGTGCTTACGTATCCTTGGCTAAGCGCTTGGGCAAGTGCGCTTGTCCGTAGTGGCGCGGGCGACCGGAAGCACCTGCACGCCGCGGCTGTCGCGGTCGCCCTGCGGGCCGACATCTGTGATCATGGCTTATCCCTCACGCCCCATGCCGCCGGCTGCATCCACCTACCCACGCTCGGCGTGCTGAGACCCGTCGACATGCGGCCCCGGATCATCAGGCCAGCCGACCTCGACGGTCCCCGCTGGTGTCCGGTGCGGACAGTCGTCGTAGCCACCCCGCAAGGCGCGGTGGAGACCGCGCTCGACGACCTTGACCGGTATCGCGACTGCCATGGCCATCCACCGGCTGACCGGCTTGGTGACGAGGCTTGGCGAGTGTGGCGTGGCCTCATCACGACCGCGTGGGACCTGCTGTCCGCGTACGCGCCGGACCGGGCCACCGACCTCGCCGCCGGTCTCACCTCGATCGTGCCGTTGCGCACCACCACAGCGGCCACCGGGCTCAGCGCCACCTGTGGGGACGCCTTCGGCGGCTTCGGTGCGACGGTCCCGGCCGATGGCGCCGAGTGCGCCAGCACCATGGTGCACGAGTTCTCGCACAGCAAGCTCAACGCGCTCCATGAGCTGGTCCCGCTCTACCGAGCGGACGATGGGTTGCGCTACTTTGCGCCGTGGCGGCCCGACCCGCGCCCGGTCGGCGGGCTCCTGCAGGGTGCGCACGCGTTCACCGCAGTCGCTGACCTGTGGTGCGCGTTGCGTGCCGACCGAGCTTTGGAGGCCCGGGCGACTACGCGGTTCGCTGTGCTTCGGGCGCAGCTCCGCCGCGCGCTTCCCGACCTGCTCGGTGCGCCAGGCCTGACGGACGCTGGTAGGTGTGTCGCGCAGTGTCTCGCCGGCGAGGTCCGGCTCTTCGACCACATGGAGGTGCCTGCGCGGGTCGAGCGGGAGGCGCACCGGCGCCTGGCCGACAGCTATCGCAGCTGGTGCCGCCGCAACGGTGCGGACAGGGTCGTCCTGCCGCAGCGCCAGCCCCGCAGGTGAGGACTCAAAGGTGCGGCGCGGTACGCCTCCGTGGCCAACCTAGGTAGCAACCGCCGCTACTGGTGCGGCCGGGCGGCCGTCCTGCTGCGGGGTGAGCAGTGGTCGCAGGGAGAGCGCTATGCCCGAGGCGACCAGGCTGCCGGCGGTCACCAGCACCACCCAGAGGCCGCTGTGCCCGGCACCGATGAGCGGGCCGGCGGTGACCGGGCCGGCGATCGCGCTGATCCCCCAGACCATGGAGCCCGCCGCGTTGTAGCGGCCGCGTAGCTCATCGGGTGCCAGCGCGTTGGTCAGCGCGGGCATGACCGGGGAGAGCAGGGTCTCGCCGAGGCCGAAGACCACGGCGCAGGCGACGACGCCCATGGCGGCGACCGCGCGGGTCGCCCAGCCGCCCAGGCCGGTCAGGCCCAGCACCAGCCAGGCTGCGGCGAAGAGGACCCCCACCCCGGCGAGCGCAAGGGTACGGCTGCGGCCCTGGAGAATCCTGATCACGAAGAGCTGGGCAAGGACGATGGTGAGCGTGTTCCCGGCCAGCGCCCATCCGATGACGCGGGGGCTCACCCCGGACACCGTGGTGGCGAAGGCGGTGAAGCCGATCTCGATCTGCGCGTAGCCGCACGTGGTCAGCACCAGGCCGAAGACGAACAGGCGGCGGAACGGCCGGTCCCGCAGGACCTCCCCGTACCCCCTGGCGGGCTGGCCCGCGTCGGGCCCGGCGGGCTCGACGAGCCGGCGACCGACGGCGGGCATGGAGAGCAGGATCGCCAAGGGGATCAGGTACCCGACCGCGTCGAGGACGTAGAGCAGCTGGAACGTGCCGGGTTGCTCGATGTGGACGAGCGCGCCGCCGATCAGCCCGCCGACGCCGATGCCGAGGTTGACCAAGGTGAACTGGAGGCCGAAGACCCGCTGGCGCTCCTCCTCGCCGGTCAGCGAGGCGAGGATGGTGCTCTGTCCCGACCACAGCGCGGAGCCCCCGACAGCCACCGCGGTCGCCGTGGCGAACGCCTTGCCGGCGCTGTCCACGGCCGCGAGGGACAGCACTCCCGCCGCCTCGACGAGCAGGCAGGGCAGCATGACCCGGCGGGCCCCGAAACGGTCGATCAGCGTGCCGGCAACGGGGGACAGGGCCAGGCTGACCACGCCGATCCAGCCCACCACGAGACCGACGGTGGCCGCGGACAGCCCACGCACCTGGTGCAGGTAGATGAAGAGGAAGGGCAGGGTCATCCCGCGGCCGACCGCCGAGAACAGCGTCCCGGCGAGGATGCGGCGGGCCTCGGGCCGGGCGGGCAGAGCGGCGCGCAGCATAGTCCCGAGTGTCACTGGGGATGCGCTGCCCGGCGACCGAATTAGGCTCAGGTCCGGCCCTGTCCCGAGCGGCCGGCAGCCTCCACTGTGGGGCCCTTGCCGCCCGCTGGGCAGCCCATCCTGACAGTGCCCACAGTGGAGAGGCCGGCGGTTCGGTCACCGATCGGGTGAGAAGTTCTCGCCAGGCGCTGTGCCACCCCGGCGGAGCTGAAGGGCGCACGTGTCCCAGCGGCGTTTCGACGTTTCCGTTGGCGCGCAATGGTTTTACGAGGAATGGCGGGCGCTTCACCGTCGTTCGACCGGTGTCGCGGCGACCGGGTCTACTGTGGATCCGCTCCAGCTTTTTGCGCGATTTGCTAGCGCTCGATCGAATTGAGGTGCACAGTGTTGTCATGAGCAACAGCGCGACGAGTGACGGGTACTTCTGGTGCCTGCGGCACAGCCGCGTGGAGACGGCGTCCGAGGCGTGTGCCGCTATGCACCGGCTGGGGCCGTACCCGACCGCGGCTGAGGCGGAACGTGCGCTGCAAACGGTACGCGAGCGCAACGAGGCGTGGGACGCGGAGGACGCCCGCTGGTCGGGCGAGGAGCCCTGAGTGCTGACTGTCGGTGTGGGCCGATGGCACTGGCAAAGGCTCCGGGGGTCAAGGAGGAGGAGAAGATGGCCGTAACTAAGAAGGCCACCGCCGGTTCGGCCGCGAAAGGCACGACCGGCACGGCGGCGCGGAAGGCCGCCACGAAACCCACGACCGCCGTCGGCGGCGCCAAGAAAGCGTCGGCCAGGAAGGTCTCGGAAACGGGGGCGGCGAAGAAGACCACCACGAGGTCGGCAGCGGCGAAGAAGGCGGCCTCGACTGTCGCAAAGAAGACAGCCACGGCGCCGGTCAAGAAGACGGCGACCCGGGCGGCCGCGACGAAGACTGCGGCGGCGATGAAGGCGACGGCGGGGCCGGCGGCCGGCAAGAAGACGGCTGTGGCGACCAAGACGACCGCGGCGAAGAAGACCACCGCGGCGAAGAAGATCACCGCGAAGTCGACTGCTGCCAAGAAGGCCACTGTGGCCACGAAGGCCACGGCCCCCAAGAAGACCGCCACGACGGCGAAGACCGCCGCGGCCAAGAAGACAGCGCCTGCAAAGAAGACCGCGACCGTCAAGAAGACAGCGACCGCCAAGAAGACCGCGCCGGCAAGGAAGACCGCAACCGCCAAGAAGACCGCTGCGGCCACGAAGACCACCGCGGCGAAGAAGGCGACGACGGCCAAGAAGACCACGACCGCCGCGAAGAGGACCACGGCCGCCAAGAAGACCGCTGCGGCGGCGAAGCGGGCACCCGCCCGCTCGGCCGGCGCATCCGCAACCGTCGGGGAACGGGCGGCAACGGCACCGGCGGCCGAGGCGACCGCGCCGACCGTTGCTGGCCGGGCGCGTACCACCCGGGCCAGCCGCGGGAGGTGAGCACCGCTTGCGGGTTGCGGCGGCACTGGTAGGAATGACGGGTGCTGACCCGACGGGTAAGAGCCCCGCGCATTGACTTCAGTGAGCTGCGGCGTGAGCTGAGGCTGCCGACCGGGTTCCCGCCCGCGGCGGCGCGGGAGGCGCAGGAGACGGCGCGGGCCGTGCGGCTGCCGCCGGCCGACCGCACGGGCATCGCGTTCGTCACCATCGACCCGGCGACCTCCCGCGACCTGGACCAGGCGATGTGCCTGCTCCGCAGGGGCGGTGGCTACCGCGTCCACTACGCGATCGCGGACGTGGCGTCGTTCGTACGCCCCGGCGGGGACCTCGAGGCGGAGACGTGGCGGCGTGGGCAGACCGTGTACCTGCCGGACGCCAAGGTGCCGTTGCACCCGGAGATCCTCAGCGAGGACGCGGCGAGCCTGTTGCCGGGTGTGGAGCGTGCCGCGGTGGTGTGGACGGTCGACCTCGACGCCGACGGCGGCACGACCGGGGTGCACGTCGAGCGGGCAAGGGTGCGCAGCCGCGCCAAGCTCGACTACGCCGGGGTGCAGGCGGACGTCAACGCTGGGCGGGCCGCCGAACCAGTCGCCCTGCTGCCCGAGGTCGGCCGGCTGCTCGTCGCCCGCGGGCTGTCCCGCGGCGCGGTCAACCTCCCCATGCCCGAGCAGGAGGTGGAGGCAGACGGGGACGACGGTGGGCCGGGCTGGCGGCTGGTGCTGCGCGCCCCTGAGCCGGTCGAGGAGTACAACGCGCAGATCTCGCTGCTGACCGGGATGGTGGCGGCCCAGCTCATGCTCGACGGCGGCGTGGGCCTGCTGCGTACGATGCCGGCCCCGCACCCGGAGGCGGTACGGCGGCTGCGTTCGGCCGCCCGCTCGCTGCGTGTCGACTGGCCCGCCGGCGCGTCAGTGGGCGAGCTCATCGCAACGCTCGACCCGGCCCGGCCGGCGGTGGCCGCGCTGCTGGACCAGGCGGCCGAGCTGATGCGCGGGGCTGGCTACACCGCGTTCGACGGCCCGGCCCCGGCCGATCCGGCGCACGGTGCGGTGGCTGCCCCGTACGCCCACGTCACCGCCCCGCTGCGGCGGCTGGCGGACCGGTACGCCACCGAGGCGGCACTGGCACTCTACGAAGGCCGCGAGGTGCCGGAGTGGGCCCGGTTGGCGTTACCGAAGCTGCCCGAGGTGATGGCGGTGACCGACCGGGTCACCTCGGCCGCGGAGCGGGGGGCGGTGGAGCTGACCGAGGCGGTGCTGCTCGCCGGCCGGGTCGGCGAGGAGTTCGACGCGGCAGTGCTCGACGTGGCCGACCCGCCGCGGAGCGGCGGCGTCGTGGCGGTGGACCAGCCGCCGGTGCGGGCCCGCTGCGACGGGGACCTGCCGCTCGGCGAGCGAGTGCGGGTGCGCCTGGTCGAGGCCGACCCGGCCCGGCGCCGGGTGCTCTTCCGGCACATCGAGACCGGCCCCTAGACCAGGGTCCCAGCCGGCGCGACCCATTCGCACCGAGGTCCACCTACCTCGGCCATGAGGTCGTAGTCGCGGTCGTAGTGCAGCACGACCGCACCGTACTCGGCGGCGGTCGCGGCCGTGATGAGATCGACGGCACTCGCTGCTCGGTGATATCCGCGCTGCGTCAGCGCAAGTTGCAGGTCTCGCGAACGGGTAGCTATGCCCGCTGTGATGGGGAGCTCGGTCATGACTCTGGCGCGAAGTGCGCGGATTGACATGGCGTCGCGGAAGTTTCGGGCGCTACGACCGTCCTCGAGATCCAAAGGAAGGCACGTGGCTGCTGCGCCCTCATGAAGGATTATGGTGAGCCGTTTGTTGACTACGGGCACCTTCATACGCGCCCAGGCGGAGGTGTCGATCAGATACAAGCCGGTGGGTATGTTCATGCAGCGTCCAAGCCCGAAGCTGGCACTTTGTCGTCGTCCACTATGCCGGTCCAGTCCCGGTCGATGGACATGAGCTCCCGGACCGCGGCCAGCCGGGTGCCTCGTTCGGCCACCAGACGCAGGGCCTCATGGACGGTGTCCTTCTTCGTTGTCGTACCAAGCTCCCTGCGAGCGCGATCCAGCAGACTCTCGTCCAAGTCGATGACAGTCTTCATATGAAGAATAATACATAGAGTATGTCTACCTGTATATATCACCGGGCGGCCGTTGTTGGGCTACGGGGGGCTAGGGCAGTGTAGGGCGTCCGTCGGCACCGATCGGCCAGCCGGGGTTGTGCGCGACCTCCCAGGCGTGCCCGTCGGGGTCGGCGAAGTAGCCGGAGTAGCCGCCCCACTCCACCACCATGCCCGGCTTGAGCACGGTGCCACCGGCGGCGGCCGCGGCGGCAATGGCCGCATCCACCTCGGCCGGGCTCTCCACGTTGATGGCCAGGGCGACGCCGCGGAACCCGGTCACCGGCGGCGCCCCTGCCAGGTTGGCGTCCTCGGCCAGCTCGGCGGCTGAGAAGACCGCGAGCAGACCGCCCGCGGTGCGGAAGAAGCTCACCTCACCCGGCACCGACGAGGACGACAGCGGCCAGCCGAGCGCCTGGTAGAACGCGGTGGATCGGGCGACATCGGCGACGCCGAGCGTGACCAGGCTGAGCCGTGCGGGCACGGACATGGGTACCACCTCCTTGGCGGCCACAGCCTGCCACGTACCCCCGACATGTTTGCGAGGATGACCGCCATGGGCCTTGACGCGACCACGCTGCCGGACGTCTCCGGCCTGACCGTGAGCATCCTGGGCGGCACCGGCGACCAGGGGCGGGGCCTGGCGTACCGGCTGGCGCGGGCCGGGCAGCGGGTGCGTATCGGCTCCCGCTCGGCCCAGCGCGGCGCCCAGGCCGCCGCGGAGCTCGCCGCGATGCCCGGGGTGCGGGGTGCGGTCTCCGGCGGCGGCAACGAGGAGGTGTGCGGCGACGCGGACGTCGTGGTCATCGCCGTGCCGTGGGACGGGCACGCGGAGACCGTCGCGGGGCTGTGCGACGCCCTCGCCGGGCGGATCGTGGTCGACTGCGTCAACCCGCTCGGCTTTGACAAGGGTGGCCCCTATGCGCTCGCGGTCCCCGAGGGCAGCGCCGCCGAGCAGGCCGCCGCGCTGCTGCCCGGCTCCCGGGTGTGCGCGGCGTTCCACCACGTCAGCGCGTCCCTGCTGGCCGACCCGCAGGTGGCCCGCATCGACCTGGACGTGCTGGTGCTCGGCGACGACCCGCTGGCCGTCGCCACCGTGCAGGCGCTGGCCGGGCGCATCGACGGCATGCGCGGCATCGCCGCCGGCCGGCTGCGCAACGCCGGCCCGGTGGAGGCGCTCACCGCCAACCTGATCGCCATCAACCGGCGCTACAAGGCGCACGCCGGCATCCGGGTCACCGACCTGTGACGAGGCGCGTCGTCTCGCTCGTACCGTCGCTGACCGAGGCGGTCGCCGCCACCGCGCCGCAGGTGCTGGTGGGCGCCACTGACTACTGCACGCACCCGCCCGGGCTCGACGTCGCCCGGGTGGGCGGCAGCAAGTACCCGTCCGTCGAGCGGGTCCTGGCGCTGCGACCGGACCTGGTGCTCGCCAACGTGGAGGAGAACCGGCGCGAGGACGTGGCCGCGCTGCGGGCCGCGGGCGTACCGGTGTGGGTCTGCTACCCGCGCACGCTCGACGGCGCGTTCGTCGCCCTGCGGGAGCTCTGCGAGGTGCTGGGCGGCCCGCCGCCGCCGTGGCTGGCCGCCGCCGAGGCCGCCTGGGCCGCGCCGCCCTTTCCCGAGCCCGGGTACGCCGACCGCGCGGTGGTCCCGGTGTGGCGCCGGCCGTGGGTCGTCCTCGGCTCGGACACGTTCGCCGGCGACGTGCTGCGGCGCCTGTGCGTGACGAACCTCTACGGTGACGACCCGCAGCGCTACCCGCGCCCGTCGCTGGAGGCGATCCGGGGACGGCGGCCGGACCTGGTGGTGCTGCCCGACGAACCGTACGCGTTCAGCGCGACCGACGGCCCGGACGCGTTTCCCGGTGTGCGCTGCGCGCTGGTGTCGGGCCGCATGCTGACCTGGTACGGGCCCTCTTTGGCCCAGGCTCGCCAGGTGCTCACGGCCCAGCTTGGCCGGTAGCCCAGGGTAAGGTCCTACCCGCGGTCGGTTGCCCCCTGTACGCGATCAGACATACCCTCCCTCATCTGGTGGACAGCGGGGTCCGCCGATCGAGGAGGTGGTGACGTGAGACTCCGTCTGCTCCTGCCGGGCGCGGCAGCCGCGAGCCTGATGGGCGCGCTGCTGGTCGCGGCACCTGCGCAGGCGTTGCCGGACGATGTCAAGGTCAGCGACCGAACCTACGTCCGGTACGACGGCGGCACCGACGCGACGCTCGCGTCGTGCTCCACGAACAACCGACAGCAGAACGAACCCTCGACAGCGGTGGCGTCGCACAACCCGTCACTCATGGTCGCCGGGGCGAACGACTACTGCCCGGTGGCCACGACGGGTGACTCGTGGGCCGGGTTCTACTACTCCGCCAACGCCGGCGCGAGCTGGACCAACAGCCTCGTGCCCGGCTACGGCACGGACACCTCACCGGCGGGCCTGGCCTCGCCGCTGCACGGCCTGGCGCTCGCGGCCGGCGACCCGGTGCAGGCGTGGGACAACGACGGGCACCTCTACTACGGCGGCATCGCGTTCAACCGGGGGCGGCCGGCCAACGGCTCGATCTGGGTGGCGCGCTACACCTGGCTGACCGGCCTGGCGCCGAGGTACGAGTTCACTACGCTCGTCTCCCGGGGCACCCCGTCCCCGATCTTCCTCGGGCACTTCGAGGACAAGGTCCAGCTCGAGGTCGACCGGGGCGTGGACAGCCCGTACGAGGGCAACGTCTACATGTGCTGGGCGCGGTTCACCGCCAGCGGCGCCAACAACGGCGTGTGGCTGGCCACGTCCTCGGACGGCGGGCGCACGTTCCGCCAGCAGAAGCTGTCCGAGGCGGTCCACGGCAGCCAGTTCTGCGACATCGCGGTGACCCGTAACGGCTCGGTCTACGTC
>DASSUC010000119.1:0-7875 GCA_035707405.1 Micromonosporaceae bacterium
GAAGGTCAGCGTGCCGGACGAGATCTGCTCCCGGTTGGGGTACGGCGTGAGGTAGACCTCGGTACGCCCGAGCAGCGCCGCCAGGTCGGCCTCGGTGAGGAAGTCATCGACGAACCGGATGTTCTCCTCCAGGCCCAGCTCCGTGACCCGCTCCAGCAGGCTGTGCCGGTATCTCTCTCCGTGCTGGCGCACCTGCTCCGGGTGGGTCGCCCCGGCCACCACGTAGAGCACGTCGGGGTGGCGGCGGGCGACCGCGGCCAGCGCGTCGGTCGCCGTCTCGATGCCCTTACCTGGCCCGATCAGGCCGAACGTGGAGACCACCGGGCGCCCGCGCGCCTGGGTCAGCACCGCGGCCAGGGCCGGGGAGCTCGCGGCCTGGGCCGCGGCGTACAGGATCTCGGGCGCCCCGTGCGGCACCACGACAACGCGGTCCAGCGGCGCCAGGTCGTTGCGGGCGATCAGCTTCACCGCGGTCGGGGAGAAGACCGTGACCGTCGCCGCGCCCTCGCACAACGCGCGCAGTGTGGCCGCCTGGCCCGGGGACGGGTGCGACAGGACGGTGTGCAGGGTCACCAGGTACGGCACGCCGAGCCGGCGCAGCTCGCCCGCGAGGATCAGCACGTACGCCCCGTCGTCGCCGCCGAAGATGCCGTACTCGTGCTGGATCAGCACCGCGTCGACGCCGAGCGCGGCCATCCGGCGCGCCGCGATGCGGTAGTCGTCCGGGCTGTCGGTACGGATGACCGTCTCGACCTCGTCCGGATGCGCCAGCGCGTCCCGGTCCACCGCGCAGACGGACACGACGAGGTCCGGCGCCACCTCGCCCAACGCCGTACGCAGGTCCTCGGAGAAGGTGGCGATCCCGCAGCGGCGCGGCGAGTAGGTCGACACTATGGCGAGGCGAGGCCTGCGTCCGCGCGGCTTCGGGTCGGCGTCGGTCAGCAGGACGGGGTAGGAGCGGTCGAAGGTACGGGCTTCGGACGCGTTGATCATCGATCTCCTCTAGGGCGTCACGCACACTCTGGTCGGCGGGTCACGTCGATGTGGGAGTGCAGGCCGGGTGTGCGACGCTTGACGCGGCTCTGCCGCCTGTGCAAACACCGCGATTATGCGCGCCGATTCCCCGGCTGTCTGCGATTTAGGTCACTTCCAGGACCACCTGACCTGGGAAGATACACGACTGCCGACGCGGCCGGGGCGAGTCTTATGCGCATCCCGATAGGGTGTGGTGCATGGCGGTCGTGAAGATCAACGCAATCGAGGTCCCTGCCGGCGCCGGCCCGGAGCTTGAGAAGCGCTTCGCAGCCCGGCGCGGGGCGGTCGAGGGCGCCCCCGGCTTCCTCGGTTTCGAGCTCCTCCGCCCGGTGGCCGGCGAGACCCGCTACTTCGTCTACACCAAGTGGGAGAGCGAGGAGGCGTTCCGGGCCTGGGCGGACGGTCCGTCCCGGCAGGCACATGCCGGCCAGGGCGCGCAGCCGGTCGCCTCGGGAGCCAGCCTGCTGGAGTTCGAGGTGGTCCAGGACGCCAGGCCGGCCACCACCGGCTGACCCTCACGGCACGGGCGACCGCGTACCGGCCGGCGACAGGTGCGGCCCCGCAGGCCCGTCCCGGCATCTGTTGCCAGGTTGGGCCGGCGGGGCCGGACCTGCATGTGAAACGGCGCACCAGCGGGCCGACGGCCCGCCCGGCTATCGGGACCGCACGTCGGTGTCGCGCGACCGGCTGCCGGACTTGGCCAGCCCGCGGCTGACCACGTAACCGATGGTCAGCAGGGTGATGTACCACCACGCCCGGTCGGCGCGGAAGTAGTCGTCGCCACCCTCACCGACGACCTCCGTGGCGATCAGCACCGCGATCACTGAAGCGAGGTAGACCCACAGCTCCGTGGTCTTCCAGGACGGCTTGGTCTCGTCACCGTGTGGGCGCGCGGGCCGGACGGTGGCGTCGGCGTCGTTGTATCCGGTGGGCGTCCGGGTGGAGCCCGTGGGAACGGTCATTCTGTCTCCTCGATCCTATTTTCACCTGCGCATTT
Organism: Micromonosporaceae bacterium; assembly: GCA_035707405.1. Taxonomy (GTDB): domain Bacteria; phylum Actinomycetota; class Actinomycetes; order Mycobacteriales; family Micromonosporaceae; genus DASSUC01. Next base: position 2,033 of record DASSUC010000119.1, read on the forward strand.
GCAGGTTTCGTTGCTCATCCGTACGCGGCGGCGTTACCCGGGTCCGATCGGGTCAAACACGTTCGCCGTCCATGCCGGGACCGGGCGGCGGCACCGGCGGCTGGCAGATCCAGACGAGCCGCGGGCCGGGCGAACCGTTAACGTCAGCCACGTGTACGCGATCACGATCCCGAACCCGGGTGGCCCCGATGTCCTGACCTGGGCCGAGGTCCCCGATCCCAGCCCCGGCGCCGGCGAGGTGCTCATCGACGTGGCCGCCTCCGCGGTCAACCGCGCCGACCTGCTGCAACGGCAGGGGCACTACCAGCCGCCGCCGGGCGCCTCGCCGTACCCGGGGCTGGAGTGCTCGGGGACGGTGGCCGCGACCGGCGGCGAGGTGACCGGGTGGCGGGTGGGTGACCAGGTGTGCGCGCTGCTGGCCGGCGGCGGGTACGCCCAGCGGGTGGCCGTGCCGGCCGGGCAGGTGCTGCCGGTGCCGCGCGGCCTCGACCTGGTCGACGCGGCGTCGCTGCCCGAGGTGGCGTGCACGGTCTGGTCCAACCTGACCGGGCTGCGCTCCGGGCAGCGGCTGCTTGTCCACGGCGGGGGCAGCGGCATCGGGACCTTCGCGATCCAGTATGCCAAGGCGCTGGGCGCCACCGTGCTCACCACCGCCCGCGCCACCAAGCACGCGGCACTGCGCGACCTCGGCGCGGACGTCACGATCGACTACCGCAGCCAGGACTTCGTCGACGAGGTGGGCGAGGGCGGGGTGGACATGATCCTCGACATCATGGGCGCTGCGTACCTCGGTCGGAACGTGCGCGCGCTGGCCACCGGGGGGCGGCTGGTCGTCATCGGCCTGCAGGGCGGGCGTACCGGGGAGCTGGACCTCGGCGCGCTGCTGGCCAAGCGGGCGTCGGTGGCGGCGACCGCGCTGCGCTCGCGGCCGGTGGCGGAGAAGGCCGCGATCGTCACGGGGGTACGCGAGCAGGTGTGGCCCCTGGTCGAACGCGGCGCGATCCGGCCGGTCATCGACCGCCGGGTGCCGCTCTCCCAGGCGGCGCTGGCGCACCAGGTCGTCGAGTCCAGCGACCACCTGGGCAAGGTGCTACTCGTCGCCGAGTAGCATCCGCGGGCCGGGTCCCCACGCGGCCATCCGGTCTCCGGGGTTGTATAGCTGGCAGCGGCGCAGCGACAGGCAGCCGCACCCGATGCAGCTGGTCAGCTGGTCACGCAGCCGCTCCAGCAGCGCGATCTGCGCGTCCAGGCGGCCCTTCCAGGCACGTGAGAGCCGCTCCCAGTCGGCCTTGGTCGGGGTGCGGGAGTCCGGCAGCGAGCGCAGGGCCGCGGAAATCTCGTCCAGCGAGATGCCCACCTGGGCGGCGACCCGGATGAACGCCACCCGGCGCAGCTCGCTGCGGTCGTACCGGCGCTGGTTGCCGGTGGTGCGGGTGGCCCGGACCAGCCCGAGCCGCTCGTAGTAGCGCAGCGCGGACGCGGCCACGCCGCTGCGCTGCGCGAGCTCGCCGATGGTCAGCAGGTCCTGTGTCACAATCCCGTCCCAGCCCTGGGTCCGCAGCCCTTGAGTTGAAGCTGGCTTCAACATGCAGGCTAGGCACATGAGCCTGACGATGACCAGCTCCACCGACCGGCTGCTGCCGCTGCTGCGCCGGGTGACCGGCGACGCCAAGCACGACGCGAGCGCTTCCTCCACTCTGGACGTGCTGTGGGTGCTCTACGACCGGGTGCTCTACGTCGCGCCGGACCGGCTGGATGACCCGGAACGGGACCGGTTCCTGCTGTCCAAGGGGCACGGGCCGGCCGCGTACTATGCGGTCCTCGCGGCGAAGGGGTTCATCCCGGAGCACTGGCTGGACGACCTCGCCGGGCGGGACAGCCGGCTCGGCCACCACCCGGACCGCACCCTGGTGCCCGGGGTCGAGATCGGCTCCGGCTCGCTGGGGCACGGGCTCGGGCTGGGCGTCGGCGTCGCGCTCGGCCTGCGGGCACAGGGGCTGCTGCGCCCGCGGGTGGTCGTCCTGGTCGGCGACGGCGAGCTGGACGAGGGCGCCAACCACGAGGCGATCGCGTACGCCGGGGCCACCGGCCTGTCCTCGCTGACCGCGGTGGTGGTGGACAACGCGTCGGCGACGCACGGCTGGCCCGGCGGCATCGCCAGCCGGTTCGCGGTGCACGGCTGGCGCACCGCCACAGTGGACGGGCGCGACCACGCGGCACTGGCCGCGGCGCTGCACCGGCCCCGCAGCGGTCGGGCCGACCCGGCCGCGGGCCCGGACGCCGTCATCGCTGAGATCCGGAGGTAGGCCACATGCGACAGCGCTTTGTGGACACCACGACCGCCCTGCTCGACGAGGACCCGCGCACCGCCCTGGTGCTCGCCGACATCTCCGCCGCCTCGTTCGCGCCCGCCGCGGCGGCGCACCCGGACCGCGTGCTCAACGTCGGCATCCGGGAGCAGCTGATGATCGGGGTGGCCGGCGGGCTCGCGCTGGCCGGGCTGCGGCCGATCGCGCACTCCTACGCCACGTTCCTCGTCGACCGGGCGTACGAGCAGATCAAGCTGGACCTCGACCACCAGGCGGCGAGCGCGGTCCTGGTGAGCGTCGGCGGCTCGTACGACGCGGCGAGCGCCGGGCGGACCCACCAGTCGCCGATGGACGTGTCGCTGGTGGACACGCTCACCGGGTGGACCGTGCACGTACCCGGCCACCCGGACGAGGTGGAGCCGCTGCTGCGGGCCGCCGTACGCGACGACGGGCCGGTCTACCTGCGCCTGTCCGAGCAGCGCAACGCGGGGACGCAGCACCGGCGGGCGGAGCTGGCCGACCGGGGGCTGCGGGTGCTGCGTACCGGGTCGCGGGGGGTCGTCGTCGCGGTCGGGCCGCTGCTCGACGCGGTGCTGGCCGCCACCGAGGGGTTGGACGTGACGGTGGCCTACACGCACACGCCGCGACCGTTCGACGCGGCGGGCCTGCTCGGGGCGCTCGCCACCACGCAGGCGACGGACGTGGTGCTGGTCGAGCCCTACCTGGCCGGCACGTCGTCGCGCGTGGTCGCCGACGCGCTGCTCACCGTGCCGCACCGGCTGCTGGCGCTCGGCGTGGGCCGCCAGGACCTGCGGCGGTACGGCACCCTGGCGGACCACGGGGCCTGGCACGGCCTGGACGCGGCCGGCCTGCGCCGCTCGGTCTCGGCGTTCCTGCGGCTGTGAGCCACCGCCGCCGGCGGCTACCGTGCGGGGCGGTAGGGGCGGATCCGCTCCCGGCTGAGGATCCAGACCGCCTCGACGCCGTCCCGCCAGGTGATCTTCTTGCCCTCCTGGCGGGAGCGGGCCCGGTAGCTGATCGGCACCTCGTACGGGCGGATGTGCCGGCGCAGCAGCTTGCCGGTGATCTCGGCCTCCATGCCGAAACCGCGGGACCGCACGTCCAGCTGCTTGTAGAGGCTGACCGGCATCAGCTTGAAGCAGGTCTCCAGGTCGCCGATGTAGGAGTTGAAGAGCACGTTCGCGGCGAGCGTCACGCCCTTGTTGCCCATCACGTACCAGAACGAGAAGGCGCTGTGGCTGCCGAACTGGCGGTTGCCGTAGACCACCTCGGTGTGCCCGTCGAGCACCGGCTGGAGCAGGCGCGGGATGTCCCGCGGGTCGTACTCGAGGTCGGCGTCGAGGACCACCATGTAGTCACCGGTCGCGTGCTCCGCCGCGGTCCGGATGGCCGCGCCCTTGCCCCGGTTGCGCTCGTGGCGGACGACCCGCAGCCGGGGGTGGTCGAGCCCGGCCAGCACCTGCGCGGTGGCGTCCCGGCTGCCGTCGTCGACCACTACCAGCTCGACCTCACACGGGTAGTCGATGTCGAACGCCTGCTTGAGGGCGTCGGCGATACGAGCTTCCTCGTTGTAGACAGGCATGAGGATCGAGAGCTTCATCCGTGGTCTCCACGAGTCGGGCAGCCCAGGCCTGGCCCGGCTCCGGCCGCCTGGCTTGTTCGCCGTTGACGGTACGGGGTGGCGCAGCCCGACGCCAACTCGACCCGAGGCGCGGCAGGGCCGGCAGGGTCAGAAGTGCGGCGCAGGCGGCGCGCTGCCGTAGACCTGGCGCAGCGCACCGACCACCTCGCCGACCGTGGCGTAGGCCTGCACCGCCGCCACGCACGCCGGCACCACGTTGTCACCGGCCCGCGCCGCGTCGGTGAGATCGGCGAGCGCGCCCCGCACGGCGGCGGCGTCCCGCCGGGCCCGGACCGCGGCCACCGCCGCGACCCGCTCCGACTCCAGTGCCGGGTCAACCGTGAAGACCTCCAGCGGGCCGGTGGCCGACGGGAACCGGTTGACCCCGACCACCACCCGCTCGCCCGCCTCGACCGCCTGGGCCCGCTGGTACGCGGCGTCCGCCAGCTCCCGGGCGAAGTGGCCGGACTCGATGCAGGCCAGCGCCCCGCCCCGCTGGTGTACGCCGTCCAGCACGTCGCGGATGCGCCGCTCGGTGGCGTCGGTGCGCCGCTCCACCTCCGCCGCCCCGCCGAGCGGGTCGACCGTGCCGGCGACGCCGGTCTCGAACGCGATGATCTGCTGGGTACGCAGGGCCACCGTGGCCGCCGCCTCGGTCGGCACGCCAAGCGCCTCGTCGTACGCTGACACGTGCAGCGTCTGCACCCCGGACAGGGCCGCGGCCAGCGCCTCCACAGCGGCCCGGACGGTGTTGTTGAGCGGCTGCTGGGCGGTGAAGGACGAGCCGGCCGTGAAGGCGAAGATGCGCAGCTGCTCCGAGCGGGGATCGCGGGCGCCGTAGCGTTCCCGCACCAGGTGCGCCCAGACCCGCCGGGCCGCCCGCAGCTTGGCGATCTCGTCCAGGAAGTCGATGCCCACGCTGAGGAACGTGAACAGCGTGGGCGCCACCGCGTCGATGGGCACCCCGCGGCGGGTCACCTCGTCGAGGTAGGCGACCGCGTTGGCGAAGGTGTAGCCGACCTCCTGGGCGGCGTCCCCGCCGGACTCGGCGATGTGGTAGCCGGACATGGCCAGCGGCACCCAGCGCGGGGTCCGGCGGACACAGTGCTCGATCGTGTCGACGGCGAGCTTGAGCGACGGGCCGGGCGGGAAGATCTGGGTGCCCCGCGCGATGAACTCCTTGAGCACGTCGTTCTGGATGAACAGGCCGAACTCGTCCGGATCGGTCCCGCGCCGCTGCGCCAGCGCGGTGAGCAGTGCCGCCCAGAGGTAGCCGATCGAGTTGGCGGTGGTGCGTACCTGCGTGATCTTCTCCAGCGGGATGCCGGCGAGCAGCGTCTCGATGTCCTCCAGCGAGTCGATGGCCACGCCCACCCGGCCCACCTCGCCGCGCGCGCGGGGGTCGTCGGAGTCCATGCCGAGCTGGGTGGGCAGGTCAAGGGCGACCGAGAAGCCGGTGACGCCGGCGTCGAGCAGGCGCCGGAAGCGCTCGTTGGACTGGGCCGGGGTGCCGAAGCCGGCGTACTGGCCCATGACCCAGGGCTGGGGGTCGGCGGAGATCCCGCGGGTGTACGGGAACTCGCCGGGCCGCTCCACCCTCACCCCCCGCGCCACTCGAGGTCGGCCCGGAGGATGTTCTTGGCAATCTTCCCGGTGTGGTTGAGCGGGAAGCTGCCCACCCGCCGGACCTCCTTGGGCTTCTTGTAGGAGGCGAGCCGGGCCCGGCAGTGCCGCTGCACCGCCTCCGGCTCCGCGGCGCCCCGGTAGAGGGCGACGATCCGCTGCCCCCACTCCGGGTCGGCCACCCCGACCACGGCCACCTCGTCCACGCCGGGCACCTCGGCGATCACGTCCTCCACCTCGCGCGGGTAGACGTTGTACCCGCCCGTGAT
>DASSUC010000120.1:0-27305 GCA_035707405.1 Micromonosporaceae bacterium
GCCAGGCGTGAGCAGGATTGTCTCGGTCAACCTGGCGGTGCCCGAGCCCAACCCGGCCAAGGGCGTCGGCGTCACGGGCATCAACAAGCGGCCGGTTGACCACCTGGTCACCGTGCGCGCGCCGGGGCCCAGGACGACCGGTGTGCACAGCGGCCTGGTCGGTGACCAGATCTTCGACATCGAGCACCACGGCGGCGGCGACCAGGCCGTGTACGCGTACGCGCGGGAGGACTACGACTGGTGGCAGGCGCGGCTTTGCCGCCGGCTGGCCAACGGGCTCTTCGGCGAGAACCTGACGACCGAGGGGGTCGACGTCAACGGCGCGGTCATCGGTGAGCGGTGGCGCATCGGTCCCCGGTTGGTCCTCCAGCCGACCTTCGGCCGCATCCCGGGCGTCACGTTCCAGCGCAAGATGGGCGAGCCGCGCTGGGTGAGGACCTTCACCCGGGCGAACCGCCCGGGCGCGTACCTGCGCGTGCTGGAGCCGGGCGAGGTGTGGGCCGGTGACCCGGTGACGGTGGAGGACCGTCCGGCGCACGGGGTGACGGTTGCGCGGGCGTTCCGGGCGTACCTGACCGCGCCGGAGCTGCTGCCCGAGCTGGTCGAGATCGACGGGCTGCCCGACGACCTGCGCGAGACCCTCGCGCAGCGGCTCCTCCGGCGGCGTTAGCCCATGACCGAGTGGCCGACGCTGTCGACCGGCACCCGTCCTATGTCGAGGTCGCGCCGGCGAGTTCACCTCCTCGCCAGGTGTGCCGCACCAGGGCGGCGATCACGCGGCAGATGGTCAGGCCGTCGGGAGCGTCCGGGTCAGCCGCGTTGAGTACCCGGCGCCCGGTCGCCCGGCCGCGACCCGCACCAGCGCGGCGATATTGGCGACCGCCGACGGGTGGTCGACGCCGGTGCCGACGCCGGCCAGGAGCAGGACAGGCCGGTGGTCCAAGGCGCGCTTGACGAAGTACCACTCGCGAGGGAAGGGCGCCCCTCGCCGTGGGCCTTGGATGGCCTGAGGACTGTGACGGGCAGGCCGCTGTCAGCAGCACGTGTTCCGCCGCGACGTTGTTCGCGCCGTATCCCTCCGGGAGTTGTACGGCATGGCGCCGGGCGCCATCGTAGGCTGCTGCTCGGTCACCGGTCCGGCAAACCGCGGTGGGGAGTCAGAGAAGCTCTGTGTGGCTTGTTGACCGCGTAGTGGCCCGCGTGGTGACCCGTCGGCTCCTTGTGGCGCAGGAGGTCGACAAAGTCCAGTGACCGTCGGTGGCCGGTCGGCTGATGCCCGGCACTTGACCCGCACATACGCCTATGTGCCGGCTGAGGCCGAACGATCCGGGTTCGACGCGGGCAACATCGAGGCTCTTCGACTAAGGCAACCCTTGGCTGTACGAATGGCTGTACTGCCCGAAACGACGAGAACCCAGGCTTCAGCGATCATCTCGCTGACCTGGGCTTTTGTTTGTGCGCCGCCAGGGACTCGAACCCCGAACCCGCGGATTAAGAGTCCGCTGCTCTGCCAGTTGAGCTAGCGGCGCTCGCTGACAACGCGGAGAACGATAGCACGCTGGCTGAGCCCGAGCCCAACCTCGCCCATCCGCCGTACCGGCAGCCCATGCGGCGGTTCTGGCCGCCATAACGGCCGAGCAATACCTAGATCAAAAAGTGGACACTCCCGTGTCGCACCCGTACGGCACCATGTGCCCCAGCACGGCGGCTCGCGGAGAGGTGGACATGCGCGGGGGACAGGTTCTGCTGGTCGGGGTGCTTACAGTCCCGCTCCTGCTGGGCGGGTGCGCGGGCGAGCAGCCGGCGGCGCGTTGGCGGCATCCGGGGGCGGGCCCGGTCTCGCCGCCGACCCTGACCGTTACCCCGGCGACCGGGGCGAAGGACCTGCCGATCTCGACCGAGATCGGTGTTCGGGCGGTCGGGGCCGCCGGGATGGCGGTCTCGCTCACCGATGAGCGGGGCGCACGGGTCACCGGCGTGCTGCGCCCGGACGGCACGGCCTGGGTGCCGGACCGGCCGCTGCGCTACCGGGCGGCGTATACAGCACTGGTCACCGCGACCGGGTCAGGTGGCGCGACCGAGACAAAGAGCACGACCTTCACCACGATGGCGCAGCCGCGGGACGGTCGCGTGGGCACCGGTCTCTACCTCTTCGACAACATCACGTACGGGGTGGCGATGCCGGTGGTCGTGGAGCTCGGCACCGAGATCGCGCCGCAGCACCGGGCCGGTGTGGAACGGCGGATGTTCGTCACGACGCAGCCGCCGCAGCCGGGCGCGTGGCACTGGTTCGGTGGGCGCCAGGTGATGTACAGGGCGCCGGCATTCTGGCGCCCGGGCACCCGGCTGACCGTGCGGATCGCATTGGAGGGGCACCCGATGGGCGGCGGCCGCTTCGGCGACGTGGACCGCCGGGCAAGCGTGGTCATCGGCGACAAGCTGGTGGTCAAGGTCGACAACGCCACCAAGCAGATGACGGTGCACCGCAACGACGAGCTGCTCAGGACCCTGCCGGTCAGCCTGGGCAAGCCGAGCACACCGTCGTCCAGCGGGACGATGGTGATCATGGACAAGCTGCCGAAGACCGTCTTCGACACCATGCAGGACCCGGACCCGCGCAACCGGTACCGCATCGACATCGAGTACGCCCAGCGGCTTACCTGGGGTGGCGAGTTCATCCACGCTGCCCCCTGGTCGGCGGCGGACCAGGGCCGGCGCAACGTCTCCCACGGCTGCGTCAACGTCTCGATGAGCGACGCCCAGTGGCTGTTCCGGCTCACCAAGATCGGTGACCCGGTCACCGTACGCGGCACCGAGCGCCGGCTGGAGCCTGGCAACGGCTGGACCGCGTGGGACCTGTCGTGGGACGAGTTTCTCAAGGGCAGCGCGCTTCCCCATCCCGAGCTCGCCCGACACCCGGCGACCGCGACACCGTCACCGAGCGGCTGAGCGCGACGACGGGACAACCAACGGCGGGCCAGATCCACCGCCGGACAGGCGAGCCGGAACGCAGGCGCCAGCGGTGACATGAAACCGGGAGTCGAGCCTGTGCGTGTCCCAGGCACGATTGAGGCGGAGCGGGGGGAGGACCAGCAATGATCGGAACGTCAACCCGGAGCCGGGCGCTTCGTGCCAGCGCCCTCACGGCAGTGCTCGGCCTGCTCACTGCCTGTAGCGGCGAGGACGCGCCGCGGTGGCGCGGCGGTGGGCAGCCCAAGGGGCCACAGGTCGCAGCCGTGATCACCGCCCCCGCGGCCGACGCCAGGAACGTCCCGGCCTCGGCCGAGATCGAGTTCCGGACGGAGAAGGCGACGTCCGCGAGCGTGGAGCTCAAGGACTCCGCCGGCAAGCCCGTCGAGGGCGAGCTGCGCCCCGAGGGCACGACCTGGATGCCCGCCCGGCAGCTCGAGTACGGCCAGACGTACACGGCGACGGTGACGGCGGTCGGGGCGGAGGGCCGGTCGGCGACGGCCACCAGCACGTTCACGGTGATGAGCAAGCCGGCCAACCTGGTGCGCACCTTCACCAACATCGGTGACGACATGGTCGTCGGTGTCGGCATGCCCATGGTGCTGCGGTTCGGCCGGGGCGTGCCGCAGGCCCAGCGCGCCCCGGTGCAGCGTCGCCTGCTGGTAAAGACGACGCCGCCGCAGGAGGGCATCTGGCACTGGTTCAGCGACACCGAGGTGCACTACCGCCCGAAGCGGTACTGGCAGGCCGACACCCAGCTGAGCTTCCGCCTGCTGACCGGCGGGCTGCCCCTGGGCGGCGGCTGGTACGGCCGCAGCGACCTCACGGTCGTCGCCCGGGTCGGGTCCGCGCTGGTGATGACTGTGGACAACGCCACAAAGCAGATGACGGTCACCGAGAACGGCCGGGTCGTCAAGACCATCCCGGTCAGCCTGGGCAAGCCGGCCACGCCCTCGTCCAGCGGCACCATGGTCGTGATGGAGAAGGCCCGCAAGACGGTCTTCGACACCATGCAGGACCCGGACCCGCGTAACCGGTACCGCATCGACATCGAGTACGCCCAGCGGCTCACCTGGGGTGGCGAGTTCATCCACGCCGCGCCCTGGTCAGTCGCTGACCAGGGCCGGCGCAACGTCTCCCATGGCTGCGTCAACATGTCCACCAGCAACGCCGCGTGGTTGTTCAGCAAGACAAAGCTGGGCGACCCGGTCGTGGTCAAAGGCACCGAGCGCCGGCTCCAGTACGGCAACGGCTGGATGGACTGGACCATGAGCTGGGAAGAGTACGTCAAGGGCAGCGCGATCCCGGAAAAGCCGGCCGAGCCGGGGCCCAGCGGGACCCCGAGCGGCTGACTGCCGGCCTGGTCTGGCCCTCCTGCAGTTGGTGATCGGTGTACGCACCGTGCAACACTGCCGGGCGTGCATCCGCCGGTCTACATCGCCGAAATCAGGATCACACCCCGCATAGAAGACAAAATACGAGCAAAGCACAAAGTAATGCCTTACGAGGTTCGTGAGGCCTTGGTTCTACGCGACGACGTCTACGCTCGATGGGAAGATCATCGCGAGCATGGTCTGCGAGTTGTAGCTCTCGGCAGGACCTACGTGGGACGGCCAATCCTGGCGGCCCTGCACCTGGTAAGCACAAGAGATGGCACGTGGAACCTAGCTACCGCAAGGTCGCCGAAGTGAGGGGTTACTGGCCAGGGACGGAGGGGTCACCATGAGAGGTATGAAGGAGGAGCCGTACGACTGGGTTGATGACGAAGATCTTGATCTTGAAGAGACCATGAGGAGACTCAGCCGCCTTGAGCCGGCCATTGTGGTGACGGCGCCCCACCTCCTCGTGGTGCAACCTGCGCAGACCCAAGGTGGGAAGGCTGTGTCCCTTACCGAGTCCATGTCCTTCTTCGGCTCGCAGCGGCAAGCTGCCACTTTCGCGTGAAGATTAATGTGATACTCGCCGATACCGGCGTCCAAGATCCGCAAGGTAAGCTCCATCTTCTCGGCGTTGGTTGGTCCCAGATCGGTGTCCAGCCCAACGGCCTGTCGGGTGACATGGCCGTCGCCGTCCTGATCGAGGTTCCTTGGGATATGTGTAACAAGGAGCTCAACGTAGAGCTGGAGCTGCGTAGCGAGGACGGTGAGCCGGTCCTTGTTCCCACCCCGGGCGGTCAGCAGCCGTTACGCATGACCCAGCGGCTGGTCATACCGACTCCCCCTGGCGCGCCCAACGGGTCGCCAGGCACCGCCAATTTGCTGGTGAAGCTACAAGGAGGCCTGGCCCTGGCGCCCGGCTCCTGGTATGCCTGGCGGGTTACCGCGGATGGAAAGGATGACGAGAACTGGACAGCCCGGTTCTTTGTGCGGCGCCAGCCTTCGATGCCCACATTCGGGGCCCCGCCATCTGGTGAGCTCGAGCTGTGAGCCAGCTGACCCGCGTGCCACTCCCGAACTGAATGGAGTCGGACACGCGAGCCGGGCTGCTCGCAGCGGGACTCCCTTCCAGATCCCACTGCCAGGTCAGGCCCGGTCCGCGGACCGGGCCTGACCTGTGCGAACAGAGATCCAGAACTCGGGTGACTGAGGGGACTCGAACCCCCGACACCTGGGACCACAACCCAGTGCTCTACCAGCTGAGCTACAGCCACCATGCGTTGCGCCGCCAATGATAGCCACAACCCGCCCGGGGGCGTCGAGGGATACCGCCCACCTCCGCCGGGGCCAGGAACCGCCGGGTCACACCGGACCCAGCTGGGCGGCGATCGCCTTGGCCTCCTCGACGTCCGGCCCGGGCGGGGGTACGAAGACCGTGCGCCGGTAGTACTCCAGCTCACGGATGCTCTCCCGGACGTCGGCCAGGGCCCGGTGGGCGAGGCCCTTGGCCGGCTGGCCGAAGTAGACCCGCGGGAACCAGCGCCGGCACAGCTCCTTGACCGAGGAGACGTCGATCATCCGGTAGTGCAGGTGCGCGTCCAGGCGCGGCATGTCCCGGGCCAGGAACCCGCGGTCGGTGGCGATCGAGTTGCCGCAGAGCGGGGCGCTGCGGGGCTCGGGCACGTGTGCCGTCACGTACTCCAGGACCATGTCCTCGGCCTGGGTCAGGCTCACTGTGGAGGCCCGGGCCGCCTCCGTGAGCCCGGAGCGCGCGTGCATGTCGCGCACAACCTCGATCATCGAGTCCAGGACGGCGTCGTCGGCGTGGATCACCACATCGACGCCGTCGCCCAGCACATCCAGGTCGGGGGTGGTGACCAGCGCCGCCACCTCAATCAGCGCGTCCTTGCCGAGATCCAGCCCGGTCATCTCGCAGTCAACCCAGACAAGCAGCTCAGACACGGCGACCACCGGTACGGTTCATACGGCACAGCTTAGGGGGGCCGGTAGGGTCGGCTGGTGTCCAGCCCGTCCACCGGCCCTCGTCCGCAGGCCCTGCCCCGCACCCTGCGCCGTGCGGCGGTGGCGGCCACCCTCACCATCGCCGTGTTGGGCGCACTGGCCTGGTACGGCAACCGGCACCAGTACTTCGACCTGAAGATCTACGTCAGCGCGATGCGGTGGTGGGCCCAGGGGCACCCGCTCTACGACTACACCCAGGCCGACCCGGTGCAGGGTGACCTCTACTTCACCTACCCGCCGTTCGCGGCGCTGCTGCTGTGGCCGTTCGGCCAGATCCCGCTCGGCGTGACGACCGCGGTCTTCACGTGGGGCACGGTAGCCGCGCTCGCGGTCACCACGTACTGGCTGGTGGCACCGGTCGCCGACCGCCGGGGCCTGCCCCGCTGGTACGTGGCCGGGCTGGCGGTGCCGCTCGCCTTCCTCATCGAGCCGACCCGCGAGACGGTCACGTTGGGCCAGCTCAACCTGCTGCTGGTGGTGCTCGTCCTCGCCGACCTGCTGTTCGCCGTACCTCGCGGGTGGCGGCTGGCTGGTGCGGGCATCGGGCTGGCCACGGCGATCAAGCTGGTTCCCGGCATCTTCATCGTCTACCTGCTGGTCACGCGGCGGTGGCGGGCGGCGGCGGTGGCCTGCGCGGCGGCGGCCATGGCCACGCTGCTCGCGGCCGTGGTGGCCCCGCGGGAGTCGTGGCAGTTCTGGACGCAGTCGCTGCACTCGACGACCCGGGTGGGCCGGACGGACTACACCGGCAACCAGTCGCTGCTCGGGTTGCTGGGCCGGCTCGTCGCGCCGGCAGAGGCGGACCGGTTGGTGTGGCTCGCGATGGTGGGCGTGGTGGCCGCGATGGGGCTGTGGCGGGCGGCCCGGGCCGCCGCAGCCGGTGACGAGGTCGCCGGGCTGGCCATCGCCGGGCTGGTGGGCTCGCTGGTCAGCCCGATCGCCTGGCCGCACCACCTCTACTGGTTCATCCCGGCCTTCGTCGTGGTGGCCGACGCCGCGCTGCGGGACCCGCCCGGCGAGGTGCCGGATCCGGCCCCCCAGGTCACCGCACCCGGGCGCCTCCGGCGGGGCGCCCTGCTCGCGCTGCTGGTCGGGGGGTACGCGGTCGGCACGTACGGGGTGGTGTCCTTTGTGGTCTCGGACGTGGATCCCGTGCCCACGGACTCTGTCGGCGAGTTCCTGATGCGTAACGCGCTCGTGCTGGTCTGCCTGGTGCTCGTCGTGGCCCTGCCGATCCGGCGTGCCGCGACCGTTGGGACGGGCGGGACGGGCTACCGGACGGGCACGGCCACGGTGACCGACGCCTCGCCAAAGTCGGGAGCGCGGAGTGTGATCTCGATCGACCACTCCCCGGCGGCGGGCAGGGTCACCTCGCCGAAGGCGTGACTATCGGTGACCGGCACCAGCCTGACGTCGAACGGCGTGACGTTGCGCTGTGGCGGCATCGCCGCGGTCGCCGCCCAGGCGACGACCTGCAGCGGCCTGCCGCCGGGCCGGTACGCGTACAGGTGCAGCGTGTTGCCGCCCACCTGGGCCGGGTCGACCTGCACCTGTAGCGAGTACTGGTTGGTGGCTAGCGTCGCGGCGTACCCGGTGGGCGGCTCAGCCTCGGCGGTCCGGCCCGGCGTGGTCTGCACCAGCACCGCCGCCACCGCGAGCACGGTGGCCGTGATGGCCAGCTCCACGCCGGCTGCCCGGCGCACCGCCCCGGGACGCGCCGCGGCGACCTCGTGGCGCACCAGCCGCCGGGAGTACGCCGCCGCGGCCAGCGCCGCAGCGAAGAGCCCGACCTTGGCCAGGACCAGGCGGCCGTAGCCGGTGCCCACCAGCGCGGCCGGCGTGCCGACCTCGACCAGCGCCTGGAGGACGCCACTGAGCACGAGCGTGGCTATCGCCAGCGTGGCCCACCGGCCCCAGACCGGCAGGATCGCCGCCAGCTCCCGCTGGTCCGCCTGGCGCAGCAGGAAGGTGAAGAGCATCACCAGCCCGCCGAGCCACGCCGCCATGCCGGCCAGGTGCGCGGCGTCCGCGGTGACGGAGATCCCGGGCACCGGCGAGCCGGCCGGGTGCCCGGAGGCCGGCCAGGTGGTGAGCCCGACGACCCCGAGGAGCGCCAGCAGCAGCCGGTGCCCGGCCCGGGCCTGGCCGGCGAGCACGGGCCGCAGTAACAGGGCCACCGCGACGAGCACGCCGAGGCGGGTCAGGTGCGCGGTGCCGAACGGGGAGCCGAGCACGTCGCGCAGGCCTGCCGGCGTGATGCCGGCCAGTGACGCGCCGGTCGTGTACGGCGCCTGGAGCACCAGGCCGGCGAGCGTGCTGGCCGCGACCAGGCCCAGCCCTACCCAGCCGAGGCGGGCGGGCCCGGTGCGCGGCAGGCGGTGCGGCCACAGCGCCGCCAGCACCAGCGCGGACCCGACGAGGAGCGGCAGGCCGGCGTACCCGAGATACCGGACGACGGCGATGGCGGCGCGGATGGTGGGGTCGGCTGTCGGTTCCTCGGGCAGCGCCGGCGGCGTGGTCGACGGGGCGCCGACCGAGTAGGTGAAGGCGCCGCTGACCGGGTGGCTGTCCGCCGCGATGACCCGGTAGCTGACCAGGTACGTGCCGCGCGGGCCGTCCGGGCGCAGCGGCACGATGACCTGGCGCTCGCTGGCCGTCGCCCCGGCGCGGGTCGCCGGCTGGCCGTCCGGCCCGACGACCAGCACCTTTCCGGGCACCGGCCGGACCGGCTCGCTGAACGCCAGCACGACCTCGGTCGGGGCGGTCGCGGTCACGGAGCCGGCGGCCGGCGTGGACCGTACCAGGACCGGATGTGCCACCGCGGGGGTGGCGGGCAGCACGCAGAGCAGGCCCGCGAGCGCTGTGGCGCCGGCGGCGAGCAGGAGCCGCCCGGGGGTGGAGGTCATGGGGACATCGTGGCGGGCGCGGCATTCGCCGCGCCGACCGGCACTGGTGGTTGGGGGCCCGGCCGGCCGGGCCCCCAACGCGTGGTTGACAGGTCAGCAGGTCTGGCCGGCGCAGGCCTGCAGCCGGTGGAGCTGCTCGGCGAGCGTGGCCCGGACCTGTGCATAGGCGGCGTCGGCATGGCGGGAGCGCAGCTGGCCGGGGTCTATGGACAGGTCGTAGAGCTCGCGCTCCCCGGTCGAGTGTTCGATGTAGACGAACCGGGCGGTGCGGACCGCCGCGTACCACCGGGCCCCGGTGGAGCGCGGGCCGGTCTCTACGAGCAGTGCGGTACGGCCCGACAGGGTCAGCAGCGAGCGGCCGTCGATGGTGATGCCGGGCGTGGCCTGCGCCGCGGCGAGGACCGTGGCGGCCAGGTCGATGTTGCCGGCCAGGACCGTGCTGGTCGCGCCGGCGGCCACGCCGGGGCCGCGCAGGATCAGCGGGACCCGGATCGACTCCTCGTACGGGTGGATCTTGCCGTTGGGGATACGGTGCTCGCCCTGTAGCCAGCCGTTGTCCGAGGTGAACACGAACAGCGTGTTGGCCAGCTCACCACGGGCTGCCAGGGTGTCCACAATAGACTTGACTGCCTCGTCGACGGCGAGCAGCGACTCCAGCCGGGACCGGTAGGTCCTGGTGGTTCCGGCGATCGCGGTCGCGTCCATCAGCGGCAGGGCGCGGATGTGGGCCGGCTTGTCGCTCACGTCAAGCTCGTTGAACGATGCCGGCTGGGGCAGCGGGGCGTTGGCGAACGCGCCGCGGTGCCGCGGTGCCGGCCTGGGGTTGCGGCTGCCGTTGGTGGAGGCCCACCCGACCTCGGTGTGCGGGGCCAGCGGCGCCACGGAGAGGAAGAACGGCGCCGCGCCCGGTGCCTTGCGGTTGATGTAGTCGACCGCCTTCTTCGCGTACACGTCGGTCTGGTAGAGCGCCGGGTCCTCGACGTCGTCCTGGCCGTAGGTGACCAGGTTGCCGTTCTCGTTGAGGGTGTAGCCCCACATGCGGTAGGTGGTCGGGTCCACCGAGCCGTACCACTCGCCCCAGCCGGGCGGGATCTCGACCGGGTCCTGCGTGCCGTACCCGTTGAGATACTTGCCGATGTGCGCGGTCTGGTAGCCGGCGCGGGACAGCCACACCGGCAGGGTCTCGCCGCCGCGCAGCTGGTAGTAGCCGCCGTCGGGTGCGGAGTTGGCCATCACGTCGTGGTTGTGCGGGTACTGGCCGGTCAGGTAGGTCGCCCGGGACGGGCAGCACAGCGGGTACGCCACGAAGCTGTTGCTGAACGTCGTGCCGGCGTTGGCGAGCAGCGCCCTGACGTTGGGCATCACCGCCAGCGACGAGACGTTCTGGTCGTCGGTCATGAAGACCACAACGTTGGGCCGGGAGTCCGCCACCACCTCCTCGGCAGCGTTCGCGGCCACCGCCGAGGAGCTGGCCAGCACGGCCAGGACCGCCGCCGCGAGGGCAAACCCTTTTCCGGTACGGGTTCTGGTACGCGTCATGCCGTCCATCACCCCATCCGATCATCAGGGTTTGGTCAACACGCTGACAGAGCCGGGTAAGCCCGTGGCGCTAAACGTCCAGGGCGATCGCGATCACGTCGACGGTGAGGGGCTCCGACCGGTCCCCCCGGGGCTTGAGCGTCAGATAGGCCATCTGCCCGTCGGCCGTCAGCCGCCCCGGCATCGCCTCCGCCCGCACCGCGGCAGGCACCGGCTCCTGCCAGGGAAGGTCACCGTTGCGGTCCAACGCCACGATCATCGAGTCGTTCGCGGCCACCACACCGTCACCAGCCGGCAGGGCAGCCAGCCGCGCGCCGTACAGCTCAGCCCGCCACACAACCTCACCGGTATCGACCTCGAACGCGGTGACCCGCTCAGAAGCGACCAACACCCGGCTCCCCACCAGCTCCATAGCCGCAACAGGACGAGACGAGACAGTCATCCACGCCTCCCGGCCGCTGGCAAGAGCAAGCGCCCGCACGGTCTGAACATCACGCACCACCACATGGTCCGTACTCACCCGCACCTCACACCGCTGCCACGCGTCATCACCCCCCGGCCGCGGACCACCAGGCCTCTCGCCAGCTCGCGACGGAAAAGTGGGCGGCGCAGGCACGTCGTAACGCGCCGTCCACCGCCGCCTGCCGGTAGCCGCCTCATACAGGCCGACCTGGACAACGTCGCCGTCCTGGTCCCGGGTGACGAGCCACGTGGCATCGGCCAGTACGGGGTTCCCAGACGTGTCCCAACCACCACCCACCGGCACCGGACGAGGATTACGCCACCACTGCCGACCAGCCCGGTCCAACGCCACCGTAGCCGTACCCAGATACAGATACGCATGGTCCGCAGATACCGCCACCCCACGAATACCCACCGTGGGACTGCCCGGACCACGCTTGGCCGTCGCCTCCTCAGCACCGGCCACATCACTGTCGAACCGCGGCACTCCCGTGACCCCATCCAGCAGCCAGGCCCGTCGCACGTTGGTGACCAGCACCCCATCGCCCCACAGCGTCAACGCCAGCGGACCCGACGACAGCTCACGGCTCCATACCTCGCCCCCCTGTAGGTCAACTGCCCGCACGGTGACACCACTCACGCTGATCAGACGGGCGCCGCGATCCACCACAATCCGCACGCCGATCTCCTGGCTACCGAGCCGGGTATCCAGAAACGACGCACCAGACCTGGCCAGCCACCGCACCCTGCCTACCTGCGATGAGCCGGGGCTCGCATTTTCCGAGCCGAGGATGCCGGCCGCCCCGAGGCCACCCACCGCCACCACGCTGAGGATCCCGCCGAGGGTCAGCATCTGGCGACGCGACGGATGCTGCCCACCCAACCGGACGTCCAGGGCCGCCGGGGCCGGCGCCCCCTCCCGGTGCCAGCCCGGGGACGGTGCGGAGATGCCGGCCCCGACAAGGACGCGGGCCAGCTCCGGCGCGGTGGGCCGGTCCTTCGGCTTGGGGCTGAGGCACCGCACGATCAGCGGGCGTAGGTCTTTCGGCACCAGGGACAGGTCAAAACGACCGTGCGCGATCTGCACGATCTGCTCGTACACGGTGCCGTCGTTGACCAGGCACCTGCCTGTCGCGGCAAAGACCAACGTGGCGCCGAGGGAGAAGACATCACCCGCGGGACCCGCATCACCCCCGTTGATGCGCTCGGGAGCCATGTACGACGGCGTGCCCACCACCACGCTCCTGGTCATTCTGGTGACGTCCGAGGCGAGCGCCACCCCGAAGTCGATGATGTGCGGACCGGTGTCGTCCAGCAGCACGTTGCTCGGCTTGAGATCGCGGTGCACGATACCGGCGTGGTGGATCGAGGCCAGCGCCTCGGCCAGGCCGGCGGCGAGGGTGAGCACCGCACCGGGTGGCAGCGGCCCCTCCTCGTCAACCCGCTGTTCCAGGCTCAACCCGTCGATATAGGTGGTCGCAAGCCACGGCTCCGGCGCGTCGGTGTCGGCGTCCACCACAGCGGCGGTGAAGAGCGGGCTGACCGCCCGCATCGCGTCCACCTCACGCGCAAACCGGCGCCGGAACGCGGGGTCGTCAGCCAGGACCGCGTGGACGACCTTGATCGCCACCCGGCGCCCGGTCGGGGACTGTCCCAGGTAGACCCGGCCCATCCCGCCACCGCCCAGCACGCCGAGCAGCCGGTACGGCCCGACAGATGCGGGATCCGCGGTTCCAAGCGGTTTCATGGCAACCTTCACCGAACGGCCGGAGAACATCCACCCGGATCCTAGCCATGTCTATGGGGACAGTAGTCACTACGGCTTTGCACTGCCGCGCAGCTGACCGGATCGGCCGGTCATAGCGTCCACATTGAGCTTTGCCCGGACCGCGCCCGCGTCGGGGTGGCCGAGCTCGTCGAGGATGTCCACGGCCTGCTGCCACGCCGTACGAGCGGCCTGCGGATCGCGGGCGTCCACCCGGGCATCCCCCAGGTTGGACAGTGTGGTCGCCTCGTTGAAGCGGTCGCCGAGGCCCCGGTAGAGCCCGATGGCCCGCTCGTAGCACACCGTCGCCTGGTCGTGGCCGCCGAGGTGGTGGTGGGCGTAGCCCAGGCTGTCCCACGCCTCGGCCTCCCCGTGCCGGTCACCGACCTCCTGGTGCAGGGCGAGCGCCTGCCGGCAGTACGCGAGCGCCTGGTGGTATTCGCCGAGCTGCGCGTAGAGCCAGCCGACCGCGTCGAGCGCCCGCGCCCGCCACGCGTCGCGCCCGGTCGCCCGGTAGAGCGCGTGCGCCCGCTGGGCGTGCTCGAGCGCCTCCCGGTGGCGGCCTTGACGGCCGAGCACCGAACCGATGTTGAGGTGGATGTGGGCCAGGCCGATCTGGTCGCCCAGCTCGGCGTACAGGCCGAGAGCCTGGTCCAGATGCAGGTGTGCCTCCTCGTATCCGCCCCGCCAGGCGCAGGCACGGGCCAGGGTCCGGTGGATGTGGGCCTGCGCCTGGCGGTCGGCGAGCCGCCGGGCCGCCTCCAGCGCCGTGTGCTGGGTGGTGGCCAGGTCCTGGCCGTGCCCGCGCAGGTTGAAGAAGTCGGCGAGCACCCACGGCAGCTGCCAGGCGTGGACGTCGAGCCCGGCGGCCGCGGCCCGGTCGGCGGCGGCGAGCAGCACCCGGTGCTCGGCGCCGAACCAGGCCATCGCCTGGCCGCGGTCGGTGTGCTCCTCGGGTGTCACGCCCGGCCCGGCAGGCGGGAGGGTGATCGGGTCCCGCTCGGGGTTGAGCAGCTGGTCAGCCGCGTACGCGGTGCGCAGGTAATGGTCCAGGGCGCGCTGTGCCGCCGCCCGGCGCTCGGCCTCGGGCTCGGCGTCGTGCGCGAGCTCGGTCGCGTAGGCGCGCAGGAGGTCGTGGAACGTGAACCGGCCCGCGGTGTGCTCGGTCAGCAGGTTCGCCCGGGTCAGCTCGCCCACTGCCGCGGTCGCCTCCCGCGGCGGCACGCCGGCCAGGCTGGCCGCGGCCGGGATCGTGATGTCCGGCCCAGGATGCACGCCGAGCAGCCGGAACAGCCGGGCCGCGGGTGCTCTCAGGGTGTGGTACGACCAGGAGAACACCGCCCGCACATCGGTGGCCGGGTCGCCGTGGGTGAAGACGTCCAGCCCGCCCCGGGCCTGCCGTAGCGCGTCGGCGAGCCCGGAGAGCGGGAATGCGGGGCGGGCAACGGCCCGCGCGGCGACGATCGCCAGTGCCAGCGGCAACCGCGCGCACGCGCCCACGATGTCGTCGACCGCCTCGGGCTCGGCGGCCACCCGGGCGGCGCCGAGGCGACGTTCGAGCAGCCGGCGGGCTTCGTCCGTGGTCAGCAGGTCCAGCACCAGCGGGTGGGCACCCTCCGACACGACCAGGCCGGAGAGCAGGTCGCGGCTGGTCACCACGACCAGGCAGCCGGCCGCCCCGGGCAGCAGCGGGCGGACCTGGTCGGCGTCGCGCGCGTTGTCGAGCAGGATCAGCATCCTGCGGTCCGCGACGAGGCTGCGGTACAAGGCGGTCTGCGGGTCCAGGCCGGCGGGGACGTGCTGCGGCGCCACGCCGAGCGCGTCCAGGAAGCCGCGTACGGCCTCGGCGGGGCTCACCGCCCGACCGGCCGGGTCGAAGCCGCGCAGGTTCACGTACAGCTGGCCGTCGGGGAACCGGCCGCGCACGCGGTGTGCCCAGTGCACGGCGAGCGCGGTCTTGCCGACCCCGGCCGTGCCCGACACGGCCGGGACGACCAGGGTGCTGGCGCGTTCAGCGCCCGCCATCAGCAGATCCAGCTCATGCAGCTGGGCGTCCCGCCCGGTGAACCCCGGCACGTCGGCGGGGAGCTGGCGGGGCACCGGCCGCCCGGCCGCGGCCGTACCCGCTGGTCTGGCGGCCACCGGGGCGCGGCGGCGGCGCGCGTCACCCGCCGGACCGGCGGGCGCCGGCACGCGTCGGCGGTGCTCGTCGACCCGGTCCCGGACGGTGGCGAGCGCGCCCTGCTCCTCCGGCTCTGCGCCGAGGAGGCGGATGAGGGCGTCGAACCGGTCGGTCGGCGGCAGCGTGTCCCCGGCGAAGTACTCACCGACCGCGGAAAGGGACCAGCCCGTCGCGGCGGCCAGGTCGCGGTAGGTCAGCTCGGCGTGGCCGCACCGCCGGGCGTGCCGCCGCCGCAGCTGGCGCAGCAGCCGGGCCAGCTCCGGCACGGTGTCCACTCCGGACAGGGCCTCGGGAGTAAGGTCCGACATCCGTCCATCCCGACCGGCCATGCACCCGCCCTTCCTAACCTCGGCAGCGTAGTCACCGCGCCGGTTGGGCGAAAGATGTCCGCCGATTTCCGCCGCGATCCGCGTACGTCCGGAAACCGCCACATCTGGTGGTGCTCCGCGGCACGATCCCCGCATCAGACTCAGGACGCGGTGCGCGCTGGCGCGCGCCGCGCGCGAGGGGAGGACGCGTATGAGAGGCACACTGGGCGGCGGCCTCGCCGCGCTGGCGGCGGTGGTGCTGCTGCCGGGCACGGCGCTGGCCGGCCCGGCCGGGCAGGTGGCGCCGCTGCACGGCGCGGGCACCGCCGACGCGGTCAAGGGCCAGTACATCGTGGTCCTGAAGGACACCATCACGCCTTCGCAGGCCAGCCGGGTCGAGGCGAGAGCGACCAGCCAGGGCGGGCGGGTCCAGCACCGCTACACCGCCGCCATCCGCGGGTTCTCCGCGACCCTGCCGGACGCGGCCCTGACCGGGCTGCGCCGCGACGGCGCGGTCGCCTACGTCGAGCAGGACCGCGTGGTGCGGGTCTCCGACACCCAGCTGCACCCGCCGTCCTGGGGGCTGGACCGCGTGGACCAGCGGAACCGGCCGCTGGACATGAGCTACACCAATCCGAGCGGGGCCGCGAACGTCACCGCGTACATCATCGACACCGGCATCCGCATCACCCACCAGGACTTCGGCGGCCGGGCCCGGCACGGCATCGACACCGTCGACAACGACTTCGACGCCTCCGACTGCAACGGACACGGTACGCATGTCGCCGGTACCCTCGGCGGCGCCTCGTTCGGTGTCGCCAAGAGCGTGAGCCTGGTCGCCGTACGGGTGCTCAACTGCTCCGGCAGCGGGACTTTCGCCGGTGTCGTCGCCGGTGTCGACTGGGTCACCGGCAACGCGGCGCACCCGGCCGTGGCCAACATGAGCCTCGGCGGGGGCCCCAGCCCCGCGCTGGACGACGCGGTCCGCAGCTCGATCGCCTCGGGCGTGACGTACTCCATCGCCGCCGGCAACTCCGGCTCCGACGCGTGCGGGTTCTCGCCGGCCCGGGTCGCCGAGGCGATCACCGTGGGCTACACCGACATCAACGACAACCGTTCGAGCTTCTCCAACTTCGGGGTGTGCCTCGACCTGTTCGCCCCGGGGGTGAGCATCACGTCCGCGTGGTGGACGAGCGACTCGGCCACCAACACGATCAGCGGCACCTCCATGGCGGCTCCGCACGTGGGAGGCGCGGCAGCCATGGTGCTGGCCGTCCAGCCGTGGCTGTCCCCCGCGGAGGTGCGCGACACGCTGGTGGGCACCGCCACCCCCGGCGTGGTGCCCAACCCGGGCGCCGGCTCCCCGAACCTGCTGCTCTACGTCGGCCCGCCGAACCCGATCGACAACCCGCGGATCTTCGTACGCCAGCACTACCTGGACTTCCTCGGCCGTGAGCCGGACCAGGGCGGCTGGGACTACTGGACCGGCGCGTTCGTCGCCTGCGGCGGCGACCAGGGCTGCATCGATGTGACCAGAGTCAACGTGTCGCTCGCCTTCTGGTACTCGGAGGAGTTCCTGTCGGCGCACCCGGGGCTGCGCAACCCGCCCGGCACATACCCTGACTTCGACAACGCCGAGTTCGTCCGGCAGGCATACCTCACCTACCTGCGCCGCGAGCCGGACCCGGAAGGCTTCGCGTTCTGGCTCGACCAGCTGAACCAGAACAACGACTACTTCCACATCGCCCAGGCGTTCCTGCTCTCCATCGAGTACCGGGCCAGGTTCGGCCCGGCCTAGAGCACCGGCCAGCTATTGGGTTGTGTGGCGTTGCCCGTCCACCGCCCGCTGGGTACGGGTGTGTCCCATGAGGGTCCTTATGCTCTGCACCATCTGTGCTAGCCAGAGCCGGCATGGCGGCACTGGCCAGGCACGCGGGATGCCACAGCCAGGCTCTGCGAGCGGCAATGGTGCAGAGCATAAGGACCGCACACCATCCCCCCGGCAGGCCAGGCACACCCGCGCATCCGGGGACTGTCCGGCGGCCAGTGACCGCGGGCCGGCCACCCGCGCCGGTCAAGGAGGCGAGCCATGGGTACGGGTGGTCTGCTCCGGCGCGGTGCGGGTGAAGTAGCGGCGCGGGTTGTCCACCAGCATCTGCTCGATCTGCGCCTCGGTCACGCCGGCCGCGCGCAGCGCCGGCAGCACGTCGTCGCTGATGAACTCGTAGTGCCAGTCCGGCGCCGCGGCGGCCCGGGCGAGGTCGTGTGCGGCGCCGAAGTAGTCGATGAAGCAGGACGCGTCGTGCGAGAGCACCATGCGGTCGGCGTACCCGCGCGCCGCCAGCGCGGCGACGGTGGCGACCCGGTCGGCGGTCGGGTTGAACAGGTCGAGCCCGAAGCGGTCCATGCCCAGCGTCGCCCCGGTGTCGGCGAGCTCCATCAGGTAGTCAAGGTCGTTGCTGTCGCCGGCGTGGCCGATCACGACCTTGGTCAGGTCGACGCCCTCCTTGCCCAGCAGGTCGACGGCGAGCCTGCCGGACTGGGCCCGCCCGGAGGTGTGCACGGTGACCGGGGCGCCCGTGTTGACGTGGGTACGGGCGACCGCGCGGCAGATGCGCTCCACACCGGGGGTGAGGCCGTGCGCCTCGACGCAGCACTTGAGGAAGGCGGCTTTGACGCCGGTGGAGCCGATGCCCTCGACGATGTCGCGGGTGAAGTCGGTGACCATCGGCTCGGGGATGTCGAGCAGCAGCCCGGGTCCGCGGTAGGCGTACTGGTGGGGCAGCTCCTCGTACACGTACAGGCCGGTGGCCACGATGATGTTCAGGTCGACCTGCTGCGCGATCCGCTGGATCCGCGGGATGTCGCGGCCCAGGCCCCACACGGTCGGGTCGGCGATCGTGGTGACGCCCTTTGCCCGTACCGCGTTGAGCTTGGTGACCGCGTCGGCGACCCGGGCCTCCTCGTCCCACCAGGCGCCGTCGCCGTAGTTGAGCACGTGCTCGGCGGAGAGCGCGAAGACGTGCTCGTGCATCAAGGTCCGGCCGAGACTGCCGACCTCGACCGGACCCTTCACCGTCTCCACCGTTGGCACGGCGCCCACCCACCCTCCGTCTTGCGCCGGTGGCTGTCCTAGCCACCGGTGAACGGCCAGTTGCGCTCGCCGATCCGGGCGCACCCGAGGACGATCTTCGCGTCGGCCGGCAGCCGTTCGCCGGGCTTTGCGGACTGGTCCTTCACGACCCAGTTCTGCGGCAGGACCACGACCGAGCGCCCGTCCACCGTACCCAGGTCGATGTCGGTGAAGCCGAGCTTCGTCAGCTTGTCCACGGCGACCGCGGCGTTCTGCCCGACAACGTCCGGCATGGTGATGAGCGCCGGTGCGCTCGACGGCGCCGCTGGCGGGCCCGGTGCGCCTGGCTCTCCGAGCCCTGTCCCGCAGCCGGTGACGGCGACGACCGCTGCCGCCACGACTACGGCGACGACGACAGCACGACGCATCTTGACCACCGCCCCTTACCGGTCCCCTCCATCGTCGGCCGGGGCGGCAGCCGTCGAGTAGGGACCTTCGACCCGGTCCCGGCCACGCCGGGTGCCCGTCTTGACGGATCCCGCACCGGTAAGCCTCGCTGCTGCGGGACTTGTGGCCCTCACGACCTCGTCGCGCAGGGGCCATCGTGGCCTCATGGCCATGATGAGAGAGCGTTACCTGGGCTGGTTCGTCGTGGGCGTGCTGATCTCGGTCGCGGGCGCCGTCGGGTTCGCCGTCGCGACGAGGGTACGTCAGCGGCAGGAGGCCGGGATGGAGCCGATGGTCCGGGTGCCCGAGGAGGAGCCGGTGCCAGTGGCCTGACCGGGGGGTCCGCCGCCGCTGCCGGAGGGCCGTTCGGCCCCTGGCTGCTGCCCAATGGCACTGACCATGGGCGTCCCCCGTGAACAGACTGGGCGTAGCGGAGCCGGGTTCGGCTCACCGGCCCTGCGTACCAGCACGTTTCTGCACGGGTGAAGGGAGAGGGCGATGACGGATGTCGCCGATGTCAAGCGCGCCGACCTCGCGGGGCCGGGAATCGGCAGCTACGAGGAGCTGGAGCGGGTGCTGCCGGTGGACTACCACCCGGCACTGACTCCGCGCGAGACCCAGGAGGCGATCTTCGCGGTTCGGCGGTACATCGAGGACGGCCTGTGCAGGGAGCTCAACCTGCAGATGGTCCAGGTGCCGCTCATCGTGGGCGCGGAGTCCGGCGTCAACGACATGCTGGACCGGGACGGCTCCCGTACGCCGGTGCAGTTCCGCATCGCCAACGACCACGGTGCGCATCCCGTGGACGCCCAGGTGGTGCAGGCCGCCACGAAGTGGAAGCGGCTGGCGCTGAGGCAGTTCGGCATGGGCCCGGGGGAGGGCCTGTGCACCGACATGCGCGCAGTCCGCAAGGACTACTTCCTCGACCACGACCACAGCGCCTATGTCGACCAGTGGGACTGGGAGCGCGTGATAACCGCCGACCAGCGCAACCTCGACTACCTCAAGGACACCGTGCGCCGGATCTGGTCCGTCCTGCGCGGCGCCGAGGCGTACGCCCTGCGGCTCTTCCCCCTGCTCAAGGACGACCGCTACCCGGACCTGCCGGAGGAGATCACCTTCATCCACGCCGAGGACCTGCTTGCCCGCTACCCCGACCTGCCCCGCAAGCAGCGCGAGACCCTGGTCCTCCAGGAGATCCCGGCGGTCTTCATCATCGGCATCGGCTGGACCCTTGACGACGGCTACCCGCACGAGATGCGCGCCGCCGACTATGACGACTGGGTCACCGCCACCACCTCCCCGGACGGCCGGCCCACCCACGGCCTGAACGGCGACATCCTGGTGTGGAACCCGGTGACGCGGCGCCGCCATGAGCTCACCTCGATGGGCATCCGCGTCGACGCGGCGGCGCTGCGCCGGCAGCTGGAGCTCACCGGCCAGCTCGACTGGCTGCGGCTGCCGTACCACCGCGGGATCACCGACGGCACGCTGCCCCTGTCGATCGGTGGCGGCATCGGCCAGTCCCGCACCCTGATGCTGCTCCTGCGCAAGGCGCACCTGGGTGAGG
This sequence comes from Micromonosporaceae bacterium, assembly GCA_035707405.1. Taxonomy (GTDB): domain Bacteria; phylum Actinomycetota; class Actinomycetes; order Mycobacteriales; family Micromonosporaceae; genus DASSUC01. The sequence goes on from DASSUC010000120.1 coordinate 20,621, forward strand.
TGAGCGTGACGGTGTGGCCCGAGGTGCTGAAGGAGATGTGCGCCCGCCGCAACATCCACGTGATCGAGTGACCGAGGGAGGAAGCAATGGCTGACGAGGTGGTCGAGCCAGTCCCGACCGCGCCGGAGCTGTTGGCGGCGGCCGAACGCCTCCGGAGCGAGGCGCAGGAGCTCGTGGCAAGGGCCGACTCGCTCGAACGCGACGCGGCACGTCTCGACGCGGCCCCGACGCCGAAGCGGGCGCCGGTCAAGAAGGCACGGCAGACCCCTGCGGCCGAGAACGGCGGCGCCGGCAAGGTCGCCGCGAAGAAGGCCGTAGAGAAGGCCGTAGCGAAGAAGGTCGTAGCGAAGAAGGTCGTGACGAAGGCCGCATCGAGGAGGACCGTCGGCAAGCGGGCGGTCGAGTCCAGCTACCGGCCTCCGATCGTGAAGCCTGCCCCCAAAGGGATGCGTGCCGTCAAAGGGCAGGGGTGAGGTGACCGCCCGGGCGGGGAGGTGACGTGTGCATGGCCGACGGTCACCGGTCCAGCGGTGCGGGGGATGGCGGCGGCGCCGATCCCCTGGAACGCGCGAACGACCGCATCCGGGGCGCCGCCAAGTGGCTCATCGCAAGTGCTGCGGCCGTCGGCGCCGCGCTGATAGCGGGAAGCCAGCTCTCGAGCATCGGCAAGCTCGACGTCGGGCTCCCCACAACGGTTGACCTGGCCCGCCTATGGGTCGCCAGCGCCGGTGCCGCCATCGGCCTGGCCGGCGTGGTCTATGCCGTCTGGACGGCGGTGCAGCTCCTTCTCCCCAAGCTGGTGCTGGTTGACGATCTCGACGCCGCCTGGCAAGGCGGAGACCCCAAGCTGGCACCGGTCGTCAGGTACTTCAGGCGGAACCGGAAGTACCTGCAAGGCTTCGACTCTCCCGGCGAGCTCATAACCGAGCGCAGCCGGCTCATCGCCGAACGGGCCCAGGCTGGCGGCGGCCAACCGCAGCACGCTGAGGGAGAACAGACCGCGGAGCTGGACGCGTTGATCGCCGACATCGACGCCCGGATCGGGGCGGTCGAGGACCTGGCCGCCCACGTGGCACTCCGGGCCGACTTCGAGGCGACGTTACGACGGCTGATGTCCGCCGCGATCGTCGTTGCCCTGGGCATCGTGGCGTTCGCCTGGGCGGCGAACCCTCCGACGAGGCCGGTGCCGGGGGCTGACCTCCGCAACAGCCGGCTCGTCGACGCCTTCCTCCGCGACGCGGACCTGCGCAACGCGAGGCTCGACAACGCCGACCTCACCCGTGCCGACCTGACCGGCGCCGACCTGAGCGGCGCGTCCATCGCCGGCGTCGTCTGGCGCGACACGACGTGCCCGGACGGCACCAACAGCGACACCAACGGCGGCTCGTGCGCCGGTCACCTGTCATAGGCACGTATCGAAACTCCTGGGTCGCGAGACGCCGGTGGCGTGGCTAGATTGAACCTCCGGCCGTGGATGCACGCGGTGGGCATGCAGCCCGCCACGAGTGGGCGGCCCGGCCTGGCGTGCCGAGACAGCCGAGGGCGGAGTGTGTTTGCATGAGCGACCCGGCTGTGGACAGCAACGAGATCGCCGTCATCGGGCTCGCCGGACGGTTCCCTGGCGCCCCGGACGCCGCGACCCTGTGGCGCAACCTTCGCGGCGGTGTCGAGTCGATCTCCCGGTTCGCCCCCGAGGAGCTGGAGAGCTCCGTGCTGCTGCCGCCACGGCTGCGGGAGCACCCGGACTTCGTACCGGCCGGCGGGGTGCTCGCCGATGCCGACCGGTTCGACCACGAGCTCTTCGGCACCTCGCTGCGGGACGCGCGCTGGATGGACCCGCAGCAGCGGGTGTTCCTGGAGGTGGCGTGGGCGGCGCTGGAGGACGCCGGCTACGCTGCGGGCCAGGCCGGTGACCGGGTCTCGGTGTACGCCGGGGCGGGCGCCTCAGGCCACCTGCTCGCCCTGCTCGGTGAGGTCGGCGACGACCCGGCCGCGCAGTACGACGCGCTCAACGCCGGCACGAGCGAGAACCTGGCCACCCGGGTCTCCTTCCAGCTCGGGCTGTACGGCGAGAGCGTCACCGTCCACACAGCCTGCTCCACCGGGCTGGCCGTGGTGCACCTGGCCTGCCAGAGCCTGCTGGCCGGCCAGTCCCGGATGGCGCTGGCCGGCGCGGTGCGGATCGTGGTGCCGCAGCGCACCGGATACCTCTACCAGGACGGGATGATCCTGTCCCGGGACGGGCACTGCCGCGCGTTCGACCACCGGGCCAGCGGCACGGTGGCCGGCAACGGCGCCGGTGCGGTGGTGCTCAAGCCGCTGGCGGACGCGCTGGCCGACGGCGACCACGTGTACGCGGTGGTCCGCGGGGTCGCCCTGAACAACGACGGTCATCGTGGCGTCGGCTACACCGCGCCCAGCGTGGCCGGGCAGGCCGAGGTGGTCGCCGAGGCGTTGTCGTTCGCAGAGGTGTCCGCGGCCGACATCGACTACGTGGAGGCGCACGGCACCGGCACGCCGCTCGGGGACCCGATCGAGGTCGCCGCGCTCACCCGGGCGTTCCGCCGTACCACCGGCCGGGTGGGTGACTGCCTGATCGGCTCGGTCAAGCCCAACATCGGCCACCTCGACGCCGCTGCCGGCATCGCCGGCCTGGTCAAGGTGGTGCTGATGCTGCGGCACGGCGAGATCCCGCCGAGCCTGCACGTGGAGCGGCCCCATCCGGACATCGACTTCGCCGGCAGCCCGTTCGTGGTCAGCACGACGCTGCGCCCTTGGCCGCGCCACCCTGACCGGCCGCGCCGGGCCGGCGTGAGCTCGTTCGGCATCGGTGGCACGAACGTGCACGCGGTGCTGGAGGAGGCTCCGGCGCCTGCGCCGTCGAGCGGCTCGCCCCGAGCCTGCCAGCTGGTCACGCTCTCCGCCCGTACCCGGCCGGCGCTGGTGAGGATGGCGCATGAGCTGGCCGACCGGCTGGCCACGGACGGCAGCCCGGGCACGGACCCCTGCCTGGCCGACGTGGCCTACACCCGCGCGGTTGGCCGCGCCGCGTTCGGCCACCGGCGCTGCCATGCGGTGTCCACTATGGACGAGCTGGTCGTCGCGCTGCGGGCCGGTACGCCGGAGCATCCGGCGGTGACCGGTGAGCCGCGGGTCGCGTTCCTGTTACCCGGCCAGGGAGCGGCCCGGTACGGCGTGGCGGCGGAGCTTCACCAGACCGAGGCGGCCTTCCGGGCCGCGCTGGAGCCCTGCCTGGCCGCTGTCGAGCCGCACCTCGGCCGGCCGCTGCTGCCGGTGCTGTGCGAAGGCGACGGGCCGATCGCGGACCCGCGACTGGCCCACGCCGCCCTGTTCGCGTTGGAGGTGGCACTGGTCCGGCTGTGGCAGCACTGGGGAGTCCGCCCGGCGGCGCTGCTCGGCCACAGCTTCGGCGAGTACGCCGTGGCGTGCGTGGCCGGCGTGCTGCCGGTCTCCGATGCGGCGGCACTGGCGGTTGCCCGGGGCGAGCTGGTGGCGCGGCTGCCGGCCGGGCGCATGCTCGCGGTCGGGCTCAGCGAGGAGCAGCTGGCCGGCTGGCTGGACGACGGCGACGGCGAGCTGGCGCTGGCCGCGGTCAACGGCGACGCGCGGTGCGTGGTGTCCGGGCCGGCGGAGCCAGTGGCCCGCCTACAGGAGCGCCTGGCCGCAGCCAGGCAGCCGGCGGTGCTGCTGCCGGCGGGCCACGCGTTCCACTCCCGCGCCGTTGAGCCGGTGCTCACCGAGCTTGCGGCGGCGGCCGATGCGTACCCGCACCGGGCCGCGACGCTGCCGTGGGTGTCCAGCCTGACCGGTGACTGGTGGGCGGCCGAAGGGTCGGCCGGCACCTACTGGAGCACGCAGATGCGCCAGCCGGTCCGGTTCGCCGCCGCGCTGGAGCGCCTCGCCGGCTCCGGCCCGCCGGAGGAGCCGCTGGTGCTCCTCGATGTGGGGCCGGACCAGGCACTGACCGCGCTCGCCCGGGACCATCTCGGTACGCGCGCCACGGTGGTGCCCTCACTGCCTTCCCACCGCAGCGCCAGGTCGGCCCACCGGACGCTGCTGACCGGCCTGGGCCTGCTGTGGCGCGCGGGCGTGCCGGTCGACTGGCCGTCGTTCTACCGCGCGGAGCGGCGCCGGCGGGTCCCGCTGCCGGCCTACCCGTTCGAGCGCACGCCCGTCGGCTCCCCGTCGGCCGCGGTGGAGACCCTGACCGTCGTGGCGGCCACGACCGGCGCCGTCACACCGCACGAGCTGGGTGACGGTGCGCCGCACGAGCCGGGTGCGGTGGTGTCGCACGAGGACGGGCCGCGCGACGAGGTCGAGCGGCAGATCTTCGAGATCTGGCGGGAACGGCTGGGCACCGGCACCTTCGGGGTGCACGACAGCTTCCTGGAGCTGGGCGGCAACTCGCTGACAGCGGCCCAGCTGCTCACCCGGCTGCGGGAGGTCTTCGCCGCGCCGATCCCGCTCAGCGCGCTGTTCGACGAGCCGACGGTCGCCGGCCTGGCCGGCCGGGTCCGCGCCCTGACCGGGGACGGCGCGGGGGCCGGGCGGGTCGGGGCCGCCGGCGACCACGACCTGCCACCGGTCCGGCCGGTGCCGCGCGGGGCGTCGGTGCCGCTGTCCGTGGTGCAGGAGCGCACGCTCACCCTGGAGGCGGCCGACCCGGGGAACCCCGCACTGGTGATGCCGGTTGCGGTGGCGATCGACGGCGACCTCGACCAGGCCGTACTCGAACGGGCTGTGCGCGCGGTCGCCGACCGGCACGAGACCATGCGCACCACCTTCCACCTCGACCCGGGCCGTGGCTGGACCGCACGGGTCGCACCCGCGTGCGCGGTGACGCTGGAGTACGAAGAGGTGGCCGGCGGTGAGGAGGGGGCGCAGGCGCTCGCCCGCGCGGAGCCGGGCCGCCCGCTGGACCTGTCGGTCTCCCCGCTGCGGGTACGGCTGCTGCGGCTCGGCGAGGGCCGGCAGGTGCTGCTGCTCACCGTGCACCACGTCGTCTGTGACACCCTGTCGATGGTGATCCTGGCGCGGGAGATCGCCGCCAGCTACCGCGAGCTGGCTGGCGGCGGGGCCGGGCCGGCTGGCGGCGTGGCCGCCGCGCCCCTGCCGGCGCTGGCGGTCCAGTACGCCGACTTCGCGGCCTGGCAGCGGCAGCTGCTGGGCTCCGGGGAGCTGGACCGGCAGCGGGCCTACTGGCGGGACCGGCTCGCCGACCAACCGCCGCCGCTGCCGCTGCCCACCGACCACCCGCCCCTGCGAGCTGGCGGCGGCCGGCCGCGGACCCGGGGCGCCCAGGTCGACGTGGCGCTACCGGCGGACCTCTCCGGCCAGGTGGTCACGTTCAGCCAGCGGGTCGGCGTCACCCCGTTCGTCACCCTGCTCGCCGCGTACGTCGCGCTGCTCGGCCGGGTCACCGGCGCGGACGACATCGTCGTCGGCACCCCGGTCGGCAACCGTGGCCGGCCGGAGCTGGAACCGCTGGTCGGTTACGTCGCCCACGCGCTGCCGCTGCGCGCCGACCTGCGTGGTGACCCGCGGTTCGTCTCGCTGGTACGCCAGCTTCAGCAGACCCTGCTGGACGCGTACGCCCACCCGGACCTGCCGTACGAGGCGCTGGCCGGCGCCGGCGCGGGACGGCTGTTCGACGCGGTGTTCGTGCACCACGCCGACCTGCCGCACGAGGAGCGGATGGCGGGCGCGACCTGGCGGGTGTGGCCGGTGCGGGACGCGCCGGCGATGTTCGGGGCGACCATGGGCGCGCTGACGCTGATGCTCGCGGAGTCCCCGGACGGCTACGGCGGCAGCGTCGAGTACGCGGACGAGCTGTTCGAGGCGGGCACCGCCACGGCCCTGTTCGACCAGTTCCGGACCTTGCTCGCCGGCGCCGTCCAGCGCCCCGAGACCCGGGTCTCCGGGCTCCGCTTCGACCAGGTGCCGCCGGTCCCGGCCACCGCGGACGAGCCCGGTGGCCACCGGTTCCACGTGGCCGAGACCGGACTGCCGCGCTGGGTCCCGGCATCGCGGCGCCGTCACGGGTCGCCGCAGGCCAGGCCGCTGCAGATCAGCTTGTCGTACTTTGCCAACGACGAGGACGAGCTGGCCGGCCCCAAGTACAAGCTGCTGCTCGACGGGGCGCGGCTGGCCGACCGCCGCGGGTTCACCGCGGTGTGGACCCCCGAGCGCCACTTCCACTCGTTCGGCGGGCTCTACCCGAACCCGACCGCGACCAGCGCCGCGCTCGCCGCCGCGACGACGCGGGTCGGGATCCGGGCGGGCAGCGTCGTGCTGCCGCTGCACGACCCGATCCGGGTGGCCGAGGACTGGGCGGTCATCGACAACATCTCCGGTGGCCGGGTGGGCGTGTCGTTCGCCTCGGGCTGGCATCCGGACGACTTCGTGCTGGCACCGGACCGGTTCCCGCAGCGGCACGAGCTGCTGTGCGCCGGGATCGACCAGGTGCGGGCGTTGTGGCGGGGCGAGGCGGTGCGGCGCGGCAACGGGGTCGGAGCGCAGGTGGAGGTCGCCATCCGGCCCCGGCCGGTGCAGGCCGAGCTGCCGTTCTGGGTGACCGCCGCGGGCAGCCTGGACACCTTCCGGCTGGCCGGAGAGCTGGGCGGCGGGATCCTCACCAACCTGATGGCGCAGTCGCTGGACGAGC
>DASSUC010000121.1:0-29600 GCA_035707405.1 Micromonosporaceae bacterium
TCGATCACCAGGTCGTGGATGATCGGCGGGCTGCCCAGGTGGAACGGCTCGATCGTCAGGCCGGACAGCTCGACCTGCTGGATGTCGAACTGGGTGCGCATCACGAAGATCACCTGGAAGACCTGGGTCCGGCTGCGGTCCGCGGGCAGGTCAAGCTCGGCGACGATCCGGCCGAACGGGACGTCCTGGCAGTCCAGCGCGTCGATGGCGGCGCCGCGGGTGCGCGCCAGCAGCTCGCGGAACGTCGGGTCGCCGGAGAGGTCGGCACGGATCGCCACGGTGTTCGCGAAGAGCCCGACCAGCCGCTCGACCGCCAGCTGGGTACGCCCGGCCAGCGGCGTGCCGATGCAGAAGTCGTCCTGCCCGCTGTAGCTGCCGAGCAGCGCCTCCAGCACGGTGAGCACCGCCATGAACGGCGTGCACCGCTCGGCCTCGGCCAGCTGCTCCAGCCGCTGGGCCAGCTCGGGGTCGATCCGGAGCCGTACCTCGGCGCCCCGGGTCCCCTTCTCCGCCGGGCGCGGCGCGTCCGTCGGCAGCTCCAGCGGGGGCACCCCGGCCAGCTGCTCCCGCCAGAACTCCAGGTCCTCCTCCTGCTCGGCGCGGGCCGCCTCGGTCTGCTGCCACACCGCGAAGTCGCCGTACTGCACGGGCAGCTCGGGCAGGGCCGGCTCGGTGCCGGTCACGAACGCCCGGTAGAAGGCGCGTACCTCGTGCTCGATGATGTCGATCGAGGTGGCGTCCGAGATGATGTGGTGCATTGTCAGGCACCACACGTGGTCGTCGTCGGCCAGCCGGACCAGGCATGAGCCGACCAGCCGGTCCCTGGTCAGGTCGAGCAGCACGTTCTTGCGCGCCGCGACCAGCTCCCGGGCCCGCTCCGGGCGCTCCGGCTCGGGCGCGTCGCCCACGTCGAGCAGCTCCACCTCGACGTCGCAGGTCGGGGTGATGACCTGGGCCGGGTGCTCGACGGTGCCGGCGAACCGGGTACGCAGGCTCTCGTGCCGGTCCACCACGGCACGCACCGCGCGGGTCCAGGCATCCACCACCAGCGGTCCGCGGATACGCAGGGCCGCGTAGATGATCGGCGAGGAGTCCCCCGAGTACGACGTGCAGAGGAACCAGATCCGCTGCTGGAGTGCTGACAGCGGCAGCTCGACCAGGTCCGGGTCGCGGCGGCCGAACTGCGCGTCAACGCCGGCGTCGGTAGGGCTCAGCACCGGGTTACTCCTCTGTGGGCTCGACAGTGGTCACAGCGCCGCTCACCCGTGCGGCCAGGCCGGGGACCGGCCCAGGTACGCGACGAGCCGGTGCCCGACCGGGGCGTCTGCGGGCACCTCCACCTTCACGCCGAACGCCTTGTCCGGCCGCTGGTACGGCCAGCGCAGCGCGATCCGCAGCGCCTCCTCGGCGAGCTGCGGGTCCAGCTCGGTGGGGGCGGGGATGTCCAGTGACCGGGCCACGTCCCACCCGTGGACGAGGTAGTCGACGAAGTGCATGCCGAGCCCGACCTGGGCCGGGAAGGTGCCGTAGCCGTACACCTCGAGCTTGCGTTCGGCCAGCCCGGGCGCCGCGAAGGCCTCGGTGACCAGCTTGGCCGACTCCTGGTAGGCGGCGGCCGGGTCGGCGCCTAGCTCGGCCTCCTCCCACGTCTCGCGCCGCGCGGGCAGGCCCTGGGCGGCGGCCGCCCAGCCGTGGTTGTGCGCCACCATGTGCCGCAGCAGGTCGCCGAGCGTCCAGCCGGCGCACGGCGTGGGCTGGCCCAGCTGGCCGGCGGAGACTCCGGCGACGACGCGGGTGGTCAGCTCGACCGCCCGCCGGTCGAGCTCCACCCGCCGGTCGAGATCCGACAGATCCATGGGTCCCACCGTACCGTCCGCGGGTTTCCGGCCAGAGCCGACGATCGGACGCCCGGCACCCGTCGCCGGGCCTACCGGCAGGTGACCGCGAGCTTCTCGTACCCCCGGAACATCAGCTTGGTCGGCACCCCCGGGTCGCCGGCGAGCGCCAGCCCGGGGAAGCGCTGGAGCAGCCGCGGGAACGCCAGCTGGCCCTCGACGCGGGTCAGCGCGGCGCCCAGGCAGAAGTGCGGGCCGGCACCGAAGGACAGCGGCCGGTTGTCGCTGCGCAGCGGGTCGAAGACGGCCGGGTCGGCAAAGCGCTGCGGGTCGCGGTTTGCCGCGCCCAGCGCCACCACCACGGAGCTGCCGCGGGGGACCGGCACCCCGTCGACCTCGGTGTCCTCGGTGGCGTACCGGATCAGGAAGTGGGTGGGTGGCTCGTAGCGCAGGATCTCCTCCACATAGGACGCTGCCAGCTCCGGGTCGGCGCGCAGCGCGGCCAGGGCCGCCGGCCGGGCCAGCAGCAGGGCCAGCCCGCAGCCGAACATGTGCGTGGTGGTGACGAAGCCCGCGTTGAACAGCGCGATCAGGTTGGCCAGCAGCTCGTCGTCGGTGAGCTGCGCGCTGCCCTCCACGCGTGCCGCGACCAGGGCGCTGACCAGGTCGTCCTGCGGGTCGACCCGCCGCTTCGCGGCCAGCTCGGCGAAGTAGTCGCGCAGCTGCCCGGTCGCCGCGTCGGCGGCGCGCATGTTGGCCCAGGTGCTGCCGTCCAGCTCAAAGATCTCGCTGAGCGCCCGCACCAGCGGCCGGAACCAGGCCCGGTCCTGCTCGGGCACGCCGAGCAGCTCGCCGATCACGTTGCTGGGCAACGGAAAGGCGAACTCCGCCATGAAGTCCACGGCCGCGCCCTCGGTGCTCAGCTCGGCCATCCGGTCGAGCAGCTCGTCGGTGATCCGCATCACCGCCGGCTCCAGCGCGGTCACCCGGCGCGGTGTGAACGCCTGGTTGAACAGGTGGCGCATCCGGGTGTGCACGGCACCGTTGACGAAGAACACCGAGTCCTTCAGCACGCGCAGCACCGTGTGGTCACGCCAGTGCGGCACCGCGCCGTCCATGTAGTCGCTGTCCATCAGCTGGAAGGAAGGGTCCTTGAGGACCCGGTCGGCGGCCTCGTAGCCATACACGATCACGTCGTAGTGGTCCCGCACCGGGTCCAGCCGGGCGGCGGCGGTGCCGCGCTCGTGCAGCTGGGCGTAGTAGGCGTACGGGTCGCGCCGCCACCGGGCCGACTGGAGCTCTTTGAGTGAGACGCCGGCCTCCATCGCCTTAGGATAGCGACGATCCTCGACGCAATACACGACCGGTCAGAGCGGGTCGTCACCCGGCCGGTTTACTCGACCGTCACGTACAGCCGGTCGTACCCGCGTAGCACCAGCTGGCTCCGTTCGTCCGGTTCGCCGGCGAGGGCCAGCCGCGGGAAGCGTTCGAGCAGCATGGGCAGGGCCAGCCGGCCCTCCAGCCGGCTGAGCGCCGCGCCAAGGCAGTAGTGCACGCCGCCGCCGAAGGACAGCGGCTGGTTGTCCGGCCGGCTGGGCAGGAACGCGTCCGGGTCCGGGTAGCGGGCCGGGTCCCGGTTGGCCGCGCCGAGCAGCACCAGCGCGGTGCTGCCGGCGGCGACCGGCAGGCCGGCCACCTCGGTGTCCGCCAGCGCGCGGCGGACTCCAAAGTGGACCGGCGGCTCGTAGCGGAGGATCTCCTCGACGTACGCCGGAGCCAGCTCGGGGTCGGCGAGCAGCGCGGCCCGCTGCTCCGGCCGTTCCAGCAGCAGGACCAGCCCGTTGCCGAGCAGGTGGGTGGTGGTGACAAAGCCGGCGTTGAACAGGGTGATCAGGTTGGCCAGCAGCTCGGTGTCGTCGAGCTGCCCGGCCTGTTCGGCCTGCGCCTGGACCAGCGCCGAGACCAGGTCGTCGCGCGGCTGCGCGCGGCGCTTTGCGGCAAGCTCGGCGAAGTAGCCGGTCAGCTCGACCGCGGCCTGGTCGGCGGCTGCCAGGTGCTTCCAGATCGCCGGACCCAGCTCCAGCAGCGCGCCGATCGCCAGCACCCGGGGCGGGAACCAGGCCCGGTCCGGCTCGGGCACCCCGAGCAGCTCGCCGATCACGTCGCTGGGCAGGGGCAGCGCGAGCTCGGCCATGAAGTCCACCGGTTGCCCGCCGGCGCCGAGCGTGGCGAGCCGGTCGAGCATCTGCTCGATGAGCCGGACCACCGCCGGCTCCAGCGCGGCCACCCGGCGGGCGGTGAACACCTGGCTGAACTGGCGGCGGACCCGGGTGTGCCCGGGGGCGTTGGCGAAGAAGATCGAGCCGTACAGGGTGCGCAGGGCCGGGTGGTCGCGCCACTGCATGCGGCCGCGGTCCATGTATGCGGCGTCCAGCATCCCGAACGCCGGGTCGCGCAGCACCGACGCGACCGCGTCGTACCCGTGCACGACCAGGTCGTACCGGTCCCGGCGCGGGTCCAGCCGGCAGGCCGGACCCTGCTCGTGCAGCTGCGCGTAGAACGCGTACGGGTTGCGCCGGCCGTCCCCGGACAGCAGCTCCCGGAGCGAGACAACGGTTTCCACGGCGGTACCTCCGCACTCAGCCGACGAGGGTGGACGTCCCGGGCAGGACGAGGTCGGGCGTGACGTCCCGGGACAGCTCAGCGATGACCCGGGACAGCTCGTCCGGGTCGAAGCTGCCGTCCGCCGCCTGCACGGCCGCCCGGGACACGCTGCTGCCGGCCTGCGAGTCAGCGGCCAGCAGCCGGTCCACCACCGGGTCCGGCAGCGCGGGCAGGCCGCAGTAGCCGAACAGGGCGGCGAGCACGGCGTGCGGGGCCGCGGTCAGCTCCTCGTAGCGGACGGCGAACATCGGCACGCCGCGTCGGCGCAGCTCCAGCGCCTGCTCCATCAGCCCCACCCAGTGGCAGGCCATCGCCTCCACCGGGGTCAGCAGCCGCCCCTTCGCCGCCCGGTACGCCGCCAGCAGCGGCAGCAGCCGGCCCAGCCGGTCCTGCACCTGCGCCTGCTGGGCCTCGGTCTGCGGCTCGCGGGGGCCGAACGCCCGCATCGTCGAGCGGCTCCAGGCGTGCGCGCCGCGGTAGAGGAACACGTTCCTGGCCGCCGGGAACTGCTCGTGGAGGACGTCGGCCAGCTGGACCACGAAGCTGCGGAACTTGATCGCTATGCGCTGGTCCGCGGTTGCGCCCGCGGGCGCTGGCGCGCTCGCGGTTGTGCCCGCGCCCGCGCTCGCGGTTGTGCCCGCGCCCGCGGCTGCGTCCGCGCCGGCGCAGACGAGCCGGGTGCAGCTGCGCACCAGCCGGCTCAGCTCGCCGGGGTCGCAGTGGCCGGTCTCGCGCAGCACGACCAGCTGCGTGAGCACGTCCGGCTCGGCCAGGCTGAGCACCCCACCGGCCTCCGCGAAGGCTCGGCTGACCAGGGTCGAGCCGCACCGCCCGACCGAGTGGACCAGGACCAGCCGGGCCGGGTCGAGCTCGACCGCCTCCGCCAGCTGGTGCAGCGTGTCGTACCCGACCGCGACCAGGCCCTGCGCCGCGTCGTACTGGGCCTGGAAGTAGAACGGGGCGGCCCGCAGGTCGACGTGCGCCGGAACCTGGACGAAGATCGCCTCCCGCCGCTGCGGGTCCAGGCAGTAGAGGCTGAACGTCGCCGAGGAGAGCACCTCTTGCGGATCGATCAGCCCATCGTCGTGGTAGCGGAAATGATCGGCGCTCACCAGAGCCATCGGGTATGGCCTGACCTTGGCGTCAAGGACGAGCCGGCGGGCGCTCATAGTCGCCTATCATCGCCGCAGATCACGCCATGCGGAAGGAGCTGTCGGCCCATGCAGACCGGCTGTGCGGGCACTACCGAGGCCACCGACCCGTACTGCCTGCGGGCCGGCGAGGCTGCGGCCTTGCTGGCCGGGCACCCGTGGCGACGCTTCGCCGTCCTCGGCGACAGCGTGGCCGAGGGGCTCTACGAACCGACCGAGGGATACCTGGAGCTGGCGTGGACCGACCGGGTCGCCGTCGAGCTGGCCCGCCAGCAGCCTGAGCTGGCCTACCTCAACCTGGCCGTGAGCAACCTGCGCGCGGCGCAGGTCCGCCGGACCCAGCTGGCGCCGGCCCTCCAGTTCCGGCCCGACCTCGCGCTGGTCGCCTGCGGCGGCAAGGACGCCCTGCACCCCGCGTACGACCCGGACGCGGTCGACCGCGAGCTGGCCGCGATGGTCTCCGCCCTGCGCGAGCAGGGCTGCGCGGTGATGACCATGGGATCGCTGGAGTGCGGCCCGCTGCCCGGGCTGCCGGAGGCGATCCGCTTCGGCGGGGTGGACCGGCTGCGCCTGCTGGGGCGCCGCGTCGCGGCGCTCAGCGCCGCCTTGGATACCATCCACGTGGATCTCACCTCGCATCCGGCGGCCGGCCCCGACCTGCTCAGCAGGGACGGTCTGCACGGCAACGGACGCAGCCACGCCATCGCCGCGGCCGAGGCGGTCCGGCGGCTCGGAGCCCACCTCGGCAACAGCTTCGATCCCCGGTCGCCGGCCTGAGCCGTACACCTGACCGGAGGACCGATGTCCCTGCACCCGCAGGCGCAGGAAATGCGCGAGCAGCGCCGGCGCGCCGGCGCGCCGCAGCTCTACACGCTCACCGTCGAGCAGGCCCGCGAGGCCGACCTCGCCTCGATCCGGGCCGCCGGCGGCGACCCGGAGCACGTGCACGAGGTGACCGACCGGCACATCCCGGGGCCAGCCGGCGACCTGCCGGTACGCCTCTACCGGCCGGCGCCGGAGGGCCCGCTGCCGGTCCTCGTCTACTTTTTCGGCGGCGGCTGGACGCTGGGCAGCATCGACACCTCTGACGGCATCTGCCGGAGCCTGGCCAACGCGGCCGGCTGCCTGGTGGTGACGGTCGGTTACCGGCTCGCGCCGGAGGCGAAGTTCCCGGCCGCGGTCGAGGACTGCTACGCGGCCGCCCGGTGGGTGGCCGAGCACGCCGCCGAGATCGGCGCCGACCCGGACCGGGTCGCCGTCGGCGGCGACAGCGCCGGGGGCAACCTGGCCGCGGCGGTCACCCTGATGGCGCAGGAGCGCGGCGGGCCGGACCTCGCCGGCCAGCTGCTGGTCTACCCCAACACCGACTACACGGCCGACACCGGGTCGATGCGGGAGAACGCCGACCCGTGGCTGTTCAACAAGACCTCGGTCGACTGGTACTGGCGGCACTACCTGGCCCGGCCCGAGGACGGGCTGGACCCGCTCGCCTCGCCGCTGCGCGCCGAGAAGCTGGGCGGGCTGCCGCCGGCACTGGTCATCACCGCCGAGCACGACCCACTGCGCGACCAGGGCGAGCAGTACGCGCACCGGCTCGCGGACGCGGGCGTGCCGGTACGGCTGTCCCGGTATGACGGGATGGTGCATGGCTTCTTCGCGATGGCCGGCGTGCTCGACGCCGGGGGGGACGCGATCCGGGAGGCCGCCGCGCACCTGCGCGCGTGGTTCACCGGCCAGCCGGCCCCCGCCGGCAGATCCTCCGCCGGCAGGTCCTCCGCCGGATTAGTCCCGCCGGATGATCCCCGGTGACCGGCCCCTTGGCGGACCCGCGAGGGGACCCGCGCGGTGACCCGCGACCGCCGTTCGGCCGCCTTGACACGGATATGGCCTTGTGCGACGGTGCGGTCACCGATCGACCTGGAGGGCGGCGATGCTCGACGACGAGGAAGACACCCGCACCTACGCCGTTGTGGTCAACGACGAGGAGCAGTACTCGATCTGGTTCGAGGAGCGGGAGCTGCCCGCAGGCTGGCGCCGGGAGGGCGTCACCGGGAGCAGGACCGAGTGCCTCGAGCATATCGAGCGGGTGTGGACCGATATGCGTCCCTTGAGCCTGCGCCGGTGGATGGCTGAGCAGGAGGCGCCTGCCCAGCCCGGCTGAGCTGGGCGGGACTGCGACGAACGGCGCCGGGCCGACCAGGCGGGACGGCCCGGCGGTTCGCGTGCACCGGTAACGCCGTCCGCCGCAGCGGGCGTGAGCGCGCCGCCGCGGCGGGTCGTCCCGCATGGCCGGGTTCGCTGGGGGAGGCGGGTTCGGCGGGAAGGCGGGTTCGGCGGGACCGGCACGAGGCCCGGCTGCCCACCGCAGCCGGGAGAGGACGATGGGGAGCGGCGCCATGCAGGTGGGTCTCGAGGGGGGCAGCGCCACCGCGCGCGTGGCCGACCGGTACGCGCTCCTGCCGGCGCAGGCCGGGATGCTCTTCAACAACCTGAGCGGGCCGGCCGGGGTGGACATCATCCAGATCGTCATCGGCTGCCCCGAGCCGGTCGACCGGGCCGCCTGCGAGCAGGCCTGGCGCCGGGCGGTGGCGCGGCATCCGGTGCTGCGCACCGCGTTCGCCTTCCCCACCGGGCAGGACCCGGTCCAGCAGGTCTACGCCGGCATCGACCTGCGGGTCGAGTGGCACGAGGTCACCGGCGACACCGACGCGTACCTGGAGCCGTTCCTGCGGGCCGACCGGGCGCGGCCGGTCGACATCTCGGTGCCGCCGGTGCTGCGGGTCAGCGTGCTGGCCGCGCCGGAGGAGCACCTGACCGTGGTCACGTTCCAGCACGCGATCCTCGACGGCCGCTCGGTGCAGGTGCTCTTCGCCGAGGTGTACGCCGACTACGACGCGGTCCGCGCCGGCGGCGACCCGCCGGCCTTCCCGCCCCGGCCGCCGTACCGGGACTTCGCCGTCTGGTGGGAGAAGCAGGATCCCACCGCGGACCGGGCATTCTGGGCCGACCTGCTGGCCGGGTACGCCGCGCCCGGGCCGCTGCCCGGCCAGCTGTGCGAGCCGCGCAGCACGGCCGAGCCGGTGTCGCTCGAGCTGACGCTGGACGAGCCGGCCGCGGCGGCGGTACGCGCCGCCGCGACGCGGGCCGGGGTGAGCGTCGCGACCATGGTCAACGCGGCCTGGGCGCTGCTGCTCAGCCGCTACCGCGACACCGACGACGTGGTCTTCGCGGTCACCCGGTCCTGCCGGCGCGGCACCGCCGACGGCGCCGAGTCCATGGTCGGCCTGCTCATCAACAGCGTCCCGCTGCGGGTGCGGGTCCCGGCCGGCGCGACGGTCGCCGAGCTGCTGGCCGAGGCGGCCAGGCAGGTCGCCGCGGTCCGCGAGCACCAGGTCACCCCGCTCGGGGAGATCCGCCGCTGGGCGCAGCTGCCCACCGGGGCGACCGACACGCTGGTGGTCTTCGAGCGCCAGCTGATCCACACCGCGCTGACCCGGGTCGACCCGCGGTTCGCCGGGCGCACCCTCACCGTGCACCGCCAGCCCAGCTTCCCGATGACGCTCTACGTCTTCGACGAGCCGGCGCCCCGGGTGACCCTGATCTACGACCAGTGCCAGTTCCTGCCGGCCGCCGCCGGGCGCATCCTGCACCACGTGCGGCAGGCGCTCACCGCGCTCGCCGGGGACCCGGACACCCGCCTGGCCGACCTGGCGCTCGCCGACGCCGAGGAGCAGGCGCTGGTGACCCGGGAGTGGAACGCGACGGCCGGGCCGTACCCGCGGGAGGCCACCATCGGCGAGCGCTTCGCCGCCCAGGCGGCCCGCACGCCGGACGCGGTCGCGGTGGTGTCGGCCGGGACCCAGCTGAGCTACGCCGAGCTGGACGCCCGGGCCAACCGGCTCGCCCACCTGCTCCAGGAGCACGGCGTCGGCGTGGACGACCGGGTGGCGGTGGCGCTGCCACGCGACGCCGGTCTGGTGGTCGCCCTGCTCGCGGTGGTCAAGGCGGGCGGGGCGTACGTGCCGCTGGACCCGGCCAACCCGCCCGCCCGGACCGCGCTGGTGCTCGCCGACAGCGGCGCCCGGGCGGTGCTCACCTCGGGCGAGTTCGCCGCCGCGCTGCCAGCCACCGGCGGGGTACGGGTGCTCGCGCTCGATGCGCTCGCCGCCGACCTGGCCCGGCAGCCGGCCACCGCCCCACCCTGCCCGGCGCGAGCGACCAGCCTGGCCTACCTGAGCTACACCTCCGGCTCGACCGGAGTGCCCAAGGGCGTGGCCGTGCCGCACCGCGCGGTGCTGCGGCTGGTGCACGACCCGAGCTTCGTCTCACTCGGCCCCGGGGAGACGCTGCTCCAGCTCGCGCCCGTCGCGTTCGACGCGTCCACATTGGAGCTGTGGGGCAGCCTGCTCACCGGCGCCCGGCTGGCCGTCGCCCCACCCGGCCCGCTGGCCCTGCCGCAGCTCGCCGCGGTGCTGCGGGACACCGGCGTGACCACCCTGTGGCTCACCTCCGGCCTGTTCCACCAGGTCGTGGAGCTGGACGTGGCGGCGCTGTCCGGGGTGCGCCAGCTGCTGGCCGGCGGGGACGTGCTGGCCCCGGCGGCGGTCCGCGCGGCGCTGCGGGCCCGCGGTGGCCAGCCGGTCATCAACGGGTACGGCCCGACCGAGAACACCACGTTCACCGCCTGCCACCGGATGACCGACCCGGACGAGGTGGCCGACCGGGTGCCGATCGGCCGGCCGATCCAGCAGACCACCGCGTACGTGCTCGACGGGCGGATGCGGCCGGTGCCCGTCGGGGTGCCGGGCGAGCTCTACACCGGCGGTGACGGGCTGGCCCGCGGCTACGCCGGCCGGCCGGCGCTGACCGCGGAGCGGTTCGTGCCGGACCCGTTCGGGGCGCGCCCGGGCGGGCGCCTCTACCGCACCGGCGACCGGGCCAGGTGGCGCGCTGACGGGGTGCTGGAGTTCCTCGGGCGGGCCGACGCACAGGTGAAGATCCGCGGCTTCCGGGTCGAGCCGGGCGAGGTCGAGGCGGTCCTGCGGGCGCGGCCGGAGGTGCGCGACGCGGTGGTCGTGCCGCGCGGGGACGCCGAGGACCGCCGCCTGGTGGCGTACCTGACCACCGCCGAGGGCACCGACCGCGCCGCGGTGGTGCCGGCCCTGCGCGAGTACGCCGGCCGCCAGCTGCCGGCGTACCTGGTGCCCGCGGCGTTCGTGGTGCTGGACGCGCTGCCGCTGAACGCCAACGGGAAGGTGGACCGGGCCGCCCTGCCCGACCCGGAGCCGGCGGCGGCCGCGGCGTTCGGGGCTGCCGGCCACGCGCTGCCGGCCGAGCCCCGCTCGCCGGTGGAGGTGCGCCTGGCCGGTATCTGGGGCGAGATCCTCGGCGTGGAGCGGGTCGGGCGCGACGACGACTTCTTCGCCCGGGGCGGCAGCTCGCTGGCAGCCACCCGCCTGGTCTTCCGGGTGCGCGACGCGTTCGGAGTGGACCTGCCGTTGCTGCGGCTCTACCAGGCGCCCACGCTCGCCGGGTGCGCTGCGGCAATCGACGAGCTGGCCGCGGCCCACACCAGTCCCGTCGGCCCGGCTGGTTCCGCCGGCCCTGCTGGTTCCGACGACCCTGCTGGCCCGGGCGGTCTGGCCAGCCCCGCTGATCCTGTTGGCCCGGCTGCCCCGGCGGCTGGCGGGATCACCCGCCGGGACCGCTCGGCCTACCGCGTGGGAGGCGCGGCGGCGCCGCAGCGGGCGGCGCCGCCGGTGCCCCAGCAGGCCGCGGCGGCCCAGCCGGCCGGGGCCGGGCTGCCCGCGCACCTGGTGCCGCTGGCCACCCCCAGGTGGGCCCTGTGGCGGTGGATCTGCCTGCGCAGCGCGGGCTTCCCGTTCGACCTGCACGACGCGCTCGCCAGCGCCGAGCTCACCGCAGCCGCCGACCGCCTGAACGCGGCCGAGGCGGCGCGCGCCGGCGACGTCGAGGAGCTGCGGCAGGCGTACCACCGCGAGCTGGCCCTCGGCGAGCGGCGGCTGGCGCACGGCCTGCACGAGGTCGCCGCCGACCCGCGCTTCCGGGAGGCGGTCGCCTGGCAGAACCGGCATGCGCTGCTGACCGGGGTCGACGCGCTGCTGCGCCGCGACCCGCAGACCGTGCCGCGCACCGGCCGTTACCGCAAGTACGAGGCCCTGGTCGCCAGCTACCTCCAGCGCTACTGCGCCAAGAACGACACGATCGGCTTCTACGGCCCGGTCGGCTGGACCGAGATCCGCGACGGCACGCCAGCGGTGGAGCTGCGCCCGGTGCCCGGCGGTGAGCTGGCCCGGCGCACCGTCTACTTCGAGGAGTGGGCCCTGCGCGCCCTCGCCGGGCAGTACGCGACCGCGGCACGGCCCTGGCTGGCGCCCCGCCGGATGCCGTTCGTGGACGTGTCGGTGACGCCCGAGGGCTGCTGGCTGCGCGTGCCGTTCGCCCCGCCGGTGCCGGTCAGCCCGCTGGAGGCGCAGGTGTTCCGGCTGGTCGACGGGGTGCGTAGCGCGGACGAGATCGCGGCGGCGGTGCTGGCCGGGCCGCAGGGGGGTGAGACCGACCGGGACCAGGTGCTGCGGGTGCTCGCCGAGCTGCACGCCGCCCGGCGCATCGCCTGGACCCTGGACGTGGCCCCGGACGACATCCACGCCGAGCGGACCGTGTGGGCCCGGCTGTCCCGGGTCGCCGACCCGGCGGTACGCGAGCCGGCGCTGGCCGCCCTGGACGAGCTGGAGGCGGCCCGGGGTGAGGTGGCGGCGGCCACCGGCGACGCCGGCGCGGTGGTCGCCGCGCTCGGCCGCCTGGACGAGACGTTCACCCGGCTCACCGGGGACGCGCCCACCCGCCGCGCCGGCGAGGTCTACGCCGGCCGGACCCTGGTCTTCGAGGAGTGCCTGCGCCCCGACGACGTCACCTTCGGCCCGGGGCTGCTGGAGCCGCTGCGCGAGCCGCTGGAGCTGGTGCTCGAGGCGGCCCGCTGGTTCACCGCGGCCGGTGCCGCGCTGTTCCACCGGGCCTGCCTGGAGGTGTACCGGGAGCGCGCCCGGGTCAGCGGGCGGGCGGTGGTGCCGTTCGCCGAGTTCTGGGTGGACGCCGGCGACCTCATCTTCAACGTCCCGGACGAGCTGGCGCGGCCGCTGGTCAAGGCGTTGCAGGAGCGCTGGGCACGGGTGCTCGCGCTGCCCCGCGGGGTGCGCCGGGTGGACCTGGCCAGCGCCGCCCTGCGGGACAGGGTGCGCAAGGAGTTCTCGGTGGCCCGGCCCGGCTGGCCGGCCGCGGTCGAGCACAGCCCCGACCTGATGCTCGCGGCCAGGGACGCCGAGGCGATCCGGGCCGGCGACTTCCTCGGTGTGCTCGGCGAGCTGCACCCGGGCGTGAACACCATGCGCTACGCCACCTGGGTGGCGTACCACCCCTCGCCGGAGCGCATGCGCGCGGCGGTGCGCAACGACTTCGGCCGGCCGGTGGTGGTCCTGGCCCCGACCGGGGAGGAGGGCGGCACCCCGGCGCGCCTGTCCAACGTGCTGGTCGCCGACGACGACACGCAGCTGGTCTTCGCCCACGACAGCAGCGGGTACGACCCGCGGCGGGCGCTGTTCGTCGGCGAGTGCGACCTGGTGGAGACCGGTGGGCGGCTGGTGGTGCGCCGCCGCGACGGCGGGGGGGACCAGGACCTGGTCGAGGTGCTCGCCGACCCGCTGTCGCTGGCCTTCATCCAGCTGTTCCGGGTGGTGCCGAAGGCGGCGTACACCCCCCGGGTCACCATCGACCAGCTGGTGGTGCAGCGCGAGGCGTGGACGTTCCCGGCCGGGAAGCTCGACTTCGCCGGGATCGTCGACGAGGCGCGCCGGTTCCTCGCCGCCCGGCGCTGGGTCACCGGGTCCGGCCTGCCCCGCTACGTCTTCGCGCGGACCGCCGGCGAGATGAAACCGATCTTCGTGGACCTGGCCAACCTCGCCTCGGTCGACCTGCTCGCCCGGGCGGTGCGCCGGGCCCGGCGCAACCGCGGAGAGGACGCGCCGGTCACCATCAGCGAGATGCTGCCGACGCCGGACCAGCTGTGGCTGAGCGACGCCCAGGGCCGGCGCTACACGTCCGAGCTGCGGATCTGCGCGGTGGACCGGACCGGGAGGACCTGATGGAAACCGAGGCCTACGAGCTTCCGGTCTCGTTCGCGCAGCGGCGGATCTGGCTGCTCGACCAGCTCGACCCGGCGGGCGCGGCGTACCTGGTGCCGTGGCGGGTGGACCTGGACGGGCCGGTGGACCCGGACGCGCTGGCCGCCGCGCTGGACACCGTGGTCCAGCGGCACGAGACGCTGCGTACGGTCTTCCGCAGCGTCGACGGCCAGCCGGTGCAGGTGGTCGGTGCGGGCACGGTCGAGCTGGGCCGGGTGGACCTGTCCGGCCGGCCGGACCCCGAGGCGGCGGCCGGGGAGCACGTGGCGGCCGCCGCCCGGCAGCCGTTCGACCTCGCCGAGGGGCCGCTGCTGCGGGCGACGCTGCTGCGCCTGGCGCCACAGCGGCACGTGCTGGTCCTGGTCACCCACCACGTGGTCGCCGACGGCTGGTCGTTCGGCCTGCTCTTCGCCGAGCTCGCCGCGTGCTACGCGGCCGGCGTGGACGGCGTGCCGGCGAGCCTGCCCGAGCTCGCGGTGCAGTACGGCGACTTCGCGCTGTGGCAGCGCGACCGCTGGGAGGAGGGCGGGTACGCCCTTGACGAGCGGCACTGGCGGGACCAGCTGGACGGCGCGCCCACCACGCTCACCCTGCCGGCCGACCGGCCGCGCCCGCCCCGGCAGTCGTACCGGGGTGCCTGCCTGGACCTGGCCGTCCCGCCGGAGCTCGCCGAGGAGCTGCGGCGGCTGGCCCGCGGCAGCGGCGCCACGCTGTTCATGACTCTGCTCGCGGTCTTCGCGACCGTGCTGTCCCGCTACACCGGCCAGCGCGACCTGCTGGTGGGCGTACCGGTGGCGGCGCGCACCCGACCGGAGACCGAGCACCTGGTCGGGCTGTTCATGAACACCCTGGCGCTGCGGGTGCGGCTGGGCGACGACCCGTCCTTCACCGAGCTGCTCGCCCGGGTCCGCCGGGACACCGCCGCCGCGCTGGCCCACCAGGAGCTGCCCTTCGAACGGGTGGTGGAGCTGCTCGCGCCGGCGCGCAGCCTGGCCCGCTCCCCGGTGGTCCAGGTGATGTTCGGGCTGGAGGAGATGCCGGCCCCGAGCACGGCCGGCGGCGTACGCTGGGCTCCGTCCATTGTAGACAACGGCACGGCGAAGATGGACCTGACGCTGACCATGACCGAGACCGGCGGCGAGCTGGCCGGGCGGCTGGCCTACGACGCCGACCTGTTCACCCCGGGGTGGGTGGAGCGCTTCGCCGCCTGCCTGCTCACCGTCGTGCGCGGCGTGGTCGCCGACCCCTCGGTACGGGTCAGCGACGTGGAGCTGCTGCCGGTGCCGCTGCGGGAGCAGGTGCTCGGCGAGTGGGGCACCGGACCGGCGGCCGCACCGGCCGGGGACGTGGCCGCGCTGCTGGCCGGGGCACTGCACGGTCCCGGCAGTGCCGACCCGGCACCCGGTGCCGACCCGTCGGCGGTCGCCACCGACGCGGTCCTCGCCACCGACGCGGTCCTCGCCGCCGACGCCACGCTCAGCCGCACCGCCACGGCTCGCTGGGCCCGGCACCTCGGCGACCTGCTGCGCCGCCACGGCGTCGGCCCGGAGGTGCCGGTCGGCCTGTGCCTGCCGCGCACCGCGGCGCTCCTCCCCGCGCTGCTCGGCGTCTGGTGGGCCGGCGGCGCGTACGTGCCCCTCGACCCGGCCTACCCGGCCGAACGGCTGCGGCTGATGGTGGCCGACTCCGGGCTGCGGGTCCTGCTCACCGACGCCAGCCTCGCCGGGCTGGTGGCCGAGGTGGCCGGCTCTGAAGTGACGGTCCTGACCGTGGACGCCACCGGCTGGACGGACCGGCCTGTGGACGCCGCTGGTTCGACGGACGGGCCCGTGGACGCCGCTGGCTGGACAGACCGGTCAGAGGACCCCGCTGCCGGGGTGGACGGGCCGCTGCCCACACCACTGCCGGTGCCGCCGGAGGCGCTGGCGTACACGATCTTCACGTCCGGGTCGACCGGGCGGCCGAAAGGGGTCGGCGTGCCCCGCGGCGCGGTGGACACGCTGCTGCGGGCCTTCCGCTCCGCGGTGGGGCTGGACGCCTCGGACCGCCTGGTCGCCGTCACCACGCTGTCGTTCGACATCGCCGTACTGGAGCTGCTTCTGCCCTTAGTGTGCGGGGCGCAGGTGGTGGTCGCCGACGCGGCCACGGCGGGTGACGGCGCGGCGCTGCGCCAGCTCCTGGTGGACTCGCGGGCCACCGCCATGCAGGCCACCCCCGCCACGTGGCGCATGCTCGACGCGGCCGGCGGCATCCCGCCCGGCGTGCGGGTGCGCCTCTGCGGCGGCGAGGCGCTCCCCGCCGACCTGGTCGGAGTGCTGACCGCGGACGGGGCCGAGGTCTGGAACGTCTACGGGCCGACCGAGACCACCGTGTGGTCGGCCGCCGGCCGGGTGGACCCCGAGGCGCCGGTCGAGGTCGGGCCACCGATCCCCGGCACCCGGATGTACGTGCTCGACCCGGCGCTGCGACCGGTGCCGCCCGGAGTCGTCGGCGAGGTGTATCTCGGCGGCGCCGGGGTGGCCCGCGGCTACCACGGGCGCGCCGGCATGACGGCCGACCGCTTCCTCCCCGACCCGTTCGCCGGCCGGCCGGGGGCCCGGCTCTACCGCACCGGGGACCTGGCGCGGTGGCGCGAGAACGGGCGGCTGGACCTGCTCGGCCGTGCGGACCATCAGGTCAAGGTGCGCGGCTTCCGGATCGAGACCGGTGAGGTCGAGGCGGTGCTGAGCCGGCACCCGGCGGTCCGGCAGGCCGTGGTCACCCCGCACGCCGAGGTTGACAGCGCTGCATCCGCCGCCGGCTTGGTAGCGTACGTCGTGCCCACCGATCCCGCACAGTCCCCGGTGGACGTCGCCGAGCTGCGCCGGCATCTGCGGCTGCACCTGCCGGAGTACATGATCCCGAGCGTGTTCGTCACGCTGCCCGAGCTGCCGCTGACCCCCAACGGCAAGGTGGACCGCAACCGGCTGCCCACCCCGGCCTGGGGGGTCGACGAGTCCAGCGACCACGAGCCTCCGCAGACCCCGGTGCAGCGCCGGCTCGCCGAGATCTGGTCCGAGCTGCTGCCGCTGGCCGGCCGCATCGGCATCCACGACAACTTCTTCACCCTGGGCGGCCACTCGCTGACCGCGACCCAGATGATCGCCCGGATCCGGGCCGCCTTCGGTAGGCAGCTGCGGCTGCGGGTGCTCTTCGAGCACTCGACAATCGCCGAGCTGGCCGCACTCCTGGAGCCCGCCGCCAACGGAGGCGGCTCCGGCACGGCCGGCGCCCGCCCGGCCGGCGCCCGCCCAGCCGGGGCCCGCCCGGCCCGCGGGCGGTCGGGCAGGGCCGAGCCGGCTCCGGCCGCGGCGCCGGGACCGGCCACCGCCCCGGAGCCGGTCCCCAGCTCCGCAACGGCCGAGCAGCTGCGCGGCCTCGCCGACGTCGACCTCGACGACCTGCTACAGAGCCTGGCCCCCGAGGACAGCAGCTGACCAGTTGTCCCACCCCAGTGATCGTTGGACACCTACCGACAACCCGCCCGGCGTGTCGTGCCGGTAGGTGTCCAACGATCATGACGGCCAGGCCAGGTCCACCACGATCGGGGCGTGGTCGGACGGTCCGGTGCCCTTGCGCGCCTCCCGGTCGACGTACGCGTCGCTGACGCGACCCGCCACGTCGGCCGTCGCGTACACGAGGTCGATACGCATGCCCTTGTTCTGGTGGAACATCCCGGCCCGGTAGTCCCAGTACGTGAACGGGTGCGGCCCCTTCATCGGCCGGGGCACCACGTCGGCCAGCCCCACCCCGCGGATCTCGGCGAGCGCCTTGCGCTCGGCCGGGGTGACGTGGGTGGAGCCGACGAAGCGGGCGGGGTCCCAGACGTCCGCATCGGTCGGCGCCACGTTGAAGTCCCCGCACACAACCAGCGACCCGCCACCGGCCGGGCCGGCCCGGCCCGCCAGCCCGGTCAGCTCCGCCGCGAGCGCGGTGCGCAGCGCCGCCAGCCAGTCCAGCTTGTACGTGAAGTGCGGCGAGTCCGGCACCCGCCCGTTGGGCACGTACACCGACCAGACCCGCAGGCCGGCGCAGGTGGCCGAGATGGCGCGCGGCTCCGGCTCGGGGAAGCCCGGCTCGCCCGGGTAGCCGCGGGCGACGGCCTCGACGCCCACCCGGGACAGGATCGCCACCCCGTTCCACCGGCCGTCACCGTGGCAGGCGCTGGCGTAGCCGAGCGCCGCGACCTCGTCCGTGGGGAAGGCGTCGTCGGCGAGCTTCGTCTCCTGCAGGCACAGCACGTCCGGGCGTACGTCGGCCAGCCAGGCCAGCAGGCGGGGCAGCCGGGCCCGCAGCGAGTTGACGTTCCAGGTGGCCAGGCGCATGCCCCCAGCCTGCCCGATCGGCCGTACGGCCGCCCGGCGCCCCCAAAGGTTTGACCGCCCCTGCCAGCGGGGCCGGTCCTTCGTCGTAACCCCGACATCTTGGTCGCCACCGTTGGCCATTCGGCCGCCCTCCGTGGCACTATCGCCACGCAGCTCGATCCACAACGGCCGCACGCACCGGTGAAAGATCCGGTGCGCGCGTGGCGCGGACCGTCGGCGGTCCACCCCGCGGCGGCAGGGAGGGGCGATGACGCCAGAGGCCGCTGACCACGTCGCGATCGTGGGCCTGGCGTGCCGGGTCCCCGGCGCCGCCGACCCCGCAGCCCTGTGGCGCAACCTGTGCGCCGGGGTCGACTCGGTGCGCCGGTTCACCCCCGAGGAGCTCTGCGCGGCCGGCGTGCCCAAGGATCTCATCGACGACCCGCGGTACGTGCCGGCCTTCGGCCACCTGGACGGGCTGGCCGACTTCGACGCGCCGCTGTTCGGCTACGGCGACCACGACGCGGCCCTGCTCGACCCGCAGCAGCGGCTCTTCCTCGAGGTGGCCTGGTCCGCCATTGAGGACGCCGGGTACGACCCGGCCCGGGTCGACGCCCCGGTCGGCGTGTTCGCCGGCGCGGGCGCGAACCGCTACGTGCTGCACCACCTGGTCGGCAACCCGGCCGTGGGGCCGGCCGGCTGGCTGCCCGAGGACTGGGACGACGCGCTCTCCGGCTGGACCCCGGACTACCTGCCGCTGCGGGTGGCGTACCGGCTCGGGCTGACCGGCCCGGCGGTCGCCGTGCAGACCGCGTGCTCGTCCTCGCTCGTGGCGGTGTGCCTGGCCGCGCAGAGCCTGCTCGACTACCGGTGCGACCTGGCCATCGCCGGCGGGGCGGCGGTCGTGTCGACCCGGGGCATGGGCTACCGGCACCGGCCGGGCGGGACGCTGTCCGCCGACGGCGTGTGCCGCGCGTTCGACGCCGACGCCAGCGGCCAGGTCTTCGGCAACGGGGCCGGCGCCGTGGTGCTCAAGCGCCTGCCCGAGGCCCTGGCCGACGGGGACCACGTGCACGCGGTGCTGGCCGGGTGGGCGGTCACCAACGACGGCGCCGACCGCGCCGGCTTCACCGCACCGGGCGTGGCCGGGCACGCCGCCGCGGTCGCCGAGGCGCTGGCCGCCGCCGGGGTGCGCCCGCAGGACGTGGGTCTGGTCGAGGGGCACGGCAGCGGCACCCCGGTCGGGGACGCGATCGAGGTCGACGCGCTCACCCGCGCGTTCCGCGCCGGTGCCGGGCAGGGCGCGGGCTGGTGCGCGCTCGGCTCGGTAAAGACCAACCTGGGCAACCTGGACGCGGCGGCGGGCGTCGTGGGTCTGATCAAGGCGGCGTACGCGGTGCGCCACGGCGTCGTACCGGCGACCCTGCACTTCGCCCGCGCGCACCCGGAGACCGGGCTGGCGACGAGCCCGTTCTTCGTGAACACCGGGACCGTGCCGTGGCCGCTGCCGGGCAGCCCCCGGTGGGCCGGGGTCAGCTCGGTCGGGCTGGGCGGGACCAACGCCCACGTGGTGCTCACCGAGCCGGCGCAGCGGCCGGCCGCGCCGGCACCGTCCGGCGGGTGGTGCCTGCTGCCGCTGTCGGCCGGCTCCGGGGCGGCCCTGCGGGAGCTGGCCGCCCGCCTCGCTGAGCACCTCACCAGCCGGCCGGCCGGGGAGCCGGGCACGGAGCTGGCCGACGTGGCGTACACGCTCGCGGTCGGGCGGCGGGCGCTGCTGCACCGCGCCGCGGTGCTCTGCCGCGACGAGGCCTCCGCCGTGGCCGGGCTGTCCGCGGTGGCAGCCGGCGACCAGGCGCCCCCCGCCGATGGGGCGCCCGCCCCACTGCGCGAGCAGGCGGACGCCTGGCTGCGGGGGCACCCGGTGCCGGCGGCCGGTGGCCGCCGGGTGCCGCTGCCGACCTACCCGTTCCAGCGCCGGCGGCACTGGGTCGACCCGCCGGAGCCGGTCGACCGCTGACGCCCTCCGGCACCGCCAGGTGCGAGTGACGCTACGCCGCCACCAGGCCCAGCACCCAGACGAACGCGATCGTCAGGCACCCGGCCAGCTCGATCAGCATGGACAGGCCGGCGGCGCGCAGCGCGTGCTTCGTTGACGGCCAGGCCAGCCGCGGGTCGGCCAGCCGGACCCGCTCGGCCAGCCACACGCCGAGCACGAACCCGAGGAACAGCCCCACCACCGGCACCACGAAGAACCCCACCAGGCCGAGCAGCCCGCCCAGGAGCAGCGACCGGTTGGGCACGCCCGCGTTGCGGAGGTTGCGCCCGGGCCAGGCGTACTTGGCCACCGCCGCGCCCAGCGCGATGAGCGTCGCCACGCCGAGCACCAGCCACCCCACCCACCCGCCACCGCCGAAGACGGCCCAGGCCAGCACGCCGCCCCAGCACAGGGGCAGGGCGGGCAGGCCGGGTACGACGACGCCGAGGATGCCGGCGAGGATGGCGAGCCCGCTCAGCACGGTGACGGTCGTCTCCATGTCGGTGAGGTTCACGCCGTTCACCCTGCCGCCTCGGCGCTACCCGCGCCAGCCGGGGATCATCCGGCGTGTCGTACGGCGACTCTCCAGATAGGAGTTTCGACGGGCGGATATAAGGGGAAGGGTGGGACTCACTCACCGGCAGGGGAGGCCGGTGCGATAGGGGAGGCCCCAATTGTTCCGATTTCTTCGGTTGGGTGCGCCGCTCCGCCTTGGTGCGGTGCTGGGCGTCGCAGTCATCGTGGCCACCGGCTGCGGTGGCGTCGGCGAGGACGAGCCCAAAGAGCAGGGCAGGTCGTCGCTGACCACACTGGGGTTCAGCCTGCCTGACGAGATCGCGAAGACCCGGGTGGAGGTCTTCCGCCGGGAGAACCCCAACGTCGACCTGAAGATCACCGAGGGTGGCTTCGACGAGCAGCAGTTCCTCTCGGCGGTCGCCTCGGGCAGCCCGCCGGACCTGGTCTACCTGGACCGCAAGCTGGTCGGCACGTACGCCAAGCGTGGCTCGATCCTGTCGCTGGACGACTGCGTCGCCAAGCAGAAGATCGACATGCAGCAGTACCGTCAGGCAGCCCGCGAGCAGGTGACCCTCGACGGCAAGGTGTACGCAATCCCCGAGTTCTACAGCGTCCGCGTGGTGTATATGAACGAGGCCGTGCTCAAGCAGGCCGGTGTCACCGCAGACCAGGTCAAGTTCTCCGACTGGGCCGGTCTCGCGGCGCTCAACGCCAAGCTGGCCAAGGTGACCGGCAACAAGGTGGAGCGGATCGGCCTCGACCCGAAGATCCCCGAGTTCCTGCCGATGTGGGCCAAGGCCAACGGGGTGGACATCCTCTCGGCGGACGGGCGCACCGCCAAGCTCGACGACCCCAAGGTGGTCGAGGCGCTCACCACCGCGCTGAAGCTCATCAACGACCAGGGCGGCTGGGGCAGGTTCAAGGGGTTCCGGGACACCTTCGACTTCTTCGGCGCCCAGAGCCCGCTGGCCAAGAACCAGATCGCGGCGTGGCCGATGGAGGACTGGTTCCTCAACGTGGCGGCCAAGAACACGCCAAAGGCCGAGCTGGTCGTCAAGCCGTTCACCGACCGGCAGGGCCAGCCGCTGACCATGGCCTCGGGCAACTCCTGGGCGATCCCGAAGGGTGCCAAGAACCCCGACGCCGCCTGCGCCTTCATGAACACGATGACCCGTACGTCGACGTGGGTCGAGGCGGCCAAGGCGCGGGTCGAGGCGCGCAAGGCGGCCGGGCTGCCGTTCACCGGCCTCTACACCGGCAACGCCAACGCGGACAAGGAGATCTTCGACACGCTCTACCAGCCGAGCGGTAACAAGCGGTTCGACGACGGCGTGCAGGCGATCCTGTCGGTGCAGAGCGCGGCGTTCTCGATCCCGGCCTCGCCGGCCGGTGCCGAGTTCGACAAGGCGTGGACCGACGCGGTGAACCGGGTGCTGTCCGGCCAGTCCGATCCCGCCGCCGCGCTGGCCCAGGCACAGCGCGACGCGCAGGCGGCGTTGGACCGCGCGAAGTAGAAGCAGGCGTACGGTGACCGCAGTCACCCCTCCCGTCCGGGCCCGGCGACCGAGGCTGTCGCCGCTGGCCCGGCGGGAGGCCCGCTGGGCGGCGCTGTTCCTCGCCCCGTGGGTCATCGGCTTCCTGATCTTCTACGCCGGGCCGATGGCCGCCAGCGTCTGGCTCAGCCTGACCGAGTACGACGTCATCAACGCCCCGCGGTGGGTCGGGTTGGACAACTACCGCCAGCTCGTCGACGACCGGATGGTCTACCGGAGCCTCGGCAACACGGTCTACTACACGGCGCTGCACGTGCCGCTGGCGATGGCCATCTCGCTGACCCTGGCGCTGCTGCTCAAGCGGGTGGGCCGGCTCCAGGGCTTCTTCCGCACCGTCTTCTACCTGCCGGTGATGACCCCCGCGGTGGCCGTGGGCATCCTCTTCCTGCTGCTGCTCAACGCGCAGGACGGTCTCATCAACCGGGCGCTGGGCCTGGTCGGCGTCGACGGGCCCAACTGGACCACCGACCCCGGCTGGGTCATGCCCGGCATCATCGTGATGAGCCTGTGGAGCCTGGGCTCCACGGTCATCATCTACCTGGCCGCGCTGCAGAACGTGCCGCGCGAGATCTACGAGGCGGCCACGGTCGACGGCGCGTCGGCCTGGCAGCAGTTCCGCCACGTGACCCTGCCGATGATCTCGGGTGCGCTTTTCTTCACCCTCATCGTGAACACCATCGCCTCGCTGCAGATGTTCACCGAGGTCTACACGATGTACTTCGGCAACCGGGCCACCCAGGGCGCCTTCAACTCCGAGGCGGCCGCGTTCTACGTTATCTACCTGTTCCAGCAGGCCTTCCAGTTCCTGCACATGGGGTACGCGTCAGCGCTGGCGTGGCTGCTCTTCATCGTCATCATGATCATTACCTACATACAGGTGAAGGTGGGCAACCGGTTCGTCTACTACGAGGGGGACCGGTGAGCACGCTGGTCGAGGGGACGACGGCGGTCGCCGTACCCCCGCTGGAGCCGGCGCCGGCGAAGCCGCCGCGCGACGGCGAGCCCGGCTGGCGGCGGGCGCTGTTCCTGGTGGCGCTCGCCGTCGCTGCGGTGGTCTTCACCATCCCGTTCATCTGGCTGGTCAGCGCGTCGCTGCGCCCCCGGGAGTACGTGTTCGCCCCGGGCTTCCTGCCGGTCCCCTTCGCCCCGGAGAACTACAACGAGGCGTGGGCAGCGGTGCCCCTGGTCACCTGGCTCTTCAACAGCGTCCTGGTCGGGGTGGCGGCGGCCGTTGCGGTGACCCTGTCCAGCGCGTGGGTGGCCTTCGGCTTCGCCTACTTCCGGTTCCCCGGCCGCAACGTGCTCTTCGGGCTCGTCCTGGCCACGATGATGCTGCCGTTCGCGGTCACGATGATCCCGACCTACCTGATCTGGAACGAGGCCGGGCTCACCGACACCCAGGTGCCGCTGTGGGCCGGCAACCTCTTCGGGTCGGCGTTCTACATCTTCCTGCTCCGGCAGTTCATGCTGTCGCTGCCGCGGGAGCTGTTCGAGGCGGCCCGGGTCGACGGCGCCGGCTACCCGACGCTGTTCTGGCGCATCGCGTTCCCGCTGATCCGGCCGGCGCTGCTGGTGGTGCTGGTCTTCGAGTTCAAGGCGAGCTGGACGGACCTGATCAAGCCGCTGATCTACCTGCGCAACGAGGAGCTCTTCACCCTGCCGCGTGGCCTCAAGGTCGTGCTGGACCGCTTCGGCTACGGCGGGGAGCAGCAGTGGGAGGTGGTGCTGGCGGGCAGCGTCATCGCCACCGTCCCGATGATCATCCTGTTCTTCCTGGCCCAGCGCCACTTCATTGAGGGGATCGCGACCACCGGCCGGCGCGGCTGACGCACAGCGCCGGCTACGTCGCCGGTCCCAGCCTCCGGTGCATGATGTGAAGCCCGACCGGCCCGTGGACAGGGTGGTCGAACGCGTCGGGCACCGTGCCGAGGATGGCGAAGCCGAGCGACCGCCAGAGCTCCACGGCGGGGTTGGTCTCGACGACCGCGTTGAAGACCATCGCCCGGTACCCGTCGCGCCGCGCCTCGCGGAGCACGTGCTCGGCCAGGCGGCGACCGATGCCCCGGCCGGAGTGCGCGGGGTCGACCATGAAGCCGGCGTTGGCGACGGCGGCTGCCGGGCCGCCGTAGTTGGGTCTGAGGTAGGCCGACGCCACGACCTGCTCGCCGTCCTCGACGACGAAGACCCGGGCGGGCGGCGCCATCCACAGCCGGCGCGCCTCCTCCTCGGGAGCCTGTGGGTCCCAGGTGTAGGCATCGCCCGCGCTGACGATCCGGTGCCAGAACGGCCAGATCCGTGGCCAGTCCGCCGCCATCGCATCTCTGATCAGCATGGTCGTGGAGGTTAGTTGGCGCCGGTCCGCCTGGCACCTGCCAGCTCGCGCCCGGTTTGTCCTATCTCACCGCCGTATTTCTTCTCAAGATCGCGATCGCGGCAGCGTTTGTGCAGTGGGACTCAACAAACGGCGTCTGAGATGGCGATCTTGGTTGCGTACTCGGTGGCCCAGACCACGAGTTGACCCGGACGTAGGTTGTCCGGAACTGGTCCTAGGGTGATGTCCATGACCGAGTTCCGCGAGCAGGACCTGACCGGAGCACGCTTCGAGCGCGTGAGCCTGCGGGGCGCCACCTTCACCCGGGTCCACCTCAACGACGCCAGCATGCGCGCGGTCAACCTCACCGGGGCGCAGGTCCGCGGCGCCGTGTTCAACGGGAGCCGCATGCGCGGCGTCGAGCTGGTCGACGTCGAGATCAGCGGCGAGGTACAGAACGTCGTCGTGAACGGTGTCGACATCGCACCGCTCGTCGACGCCGAGCTGAACCGCCGCATGCCCGAGCGGGCGATGATGCGCCCCGACGACGCCGACGGGTTCCGTGCGGCGTGGGCGGTCCTGGAGCGGCTGTGGGCGGGCACCGTCGCGCGGGCGAGGACGTTCCCCGAGGCGGCGCTGCACCGCAGCGTCGACGGCGAGTGGTCGTTCATCCAGACCCTGCGGCACCTCGGCTTCGCCAGCGCCGCCTGGGTGGGCCGGATGGTCCTCGGCAACGCCTCCCCGTGGCACCGGCTGGATCTGCCCTGGGACGAGGCGCCTGGGTGGGATGACATCCCGTGGGACCGCGAGGCACAACCCACGCTCGACGAGGTGCTCACCGTCCGGCGCGAACGCCAGGCGATGGTCCGCCGCGTCCTGGAGTCGCTCACCGACGACCAGCTCGCCTCCACCGTGACCCGCACCGAGCCCGGCTGGCCCCGGTTGGAGGGCTTCCCCGTCAAGGAATGCCTCCGCGTCGTCCTCAACGAGGAGTGGGAGCACCGGCTCTATGCAGAACGGGACCTGACCGTACTAGAAAAAGAGGACTGACATGGACATCCTGCT
The DNA here is from genome assembly GCA_035707405.1 of Micromonosporaceae bacterium. Taxonomy (GTDB): domain Bacteria; phylum Actinomycetota; class Actinomycetes; order Mycobacteriales; family Micromonosporaceae; genus DASSUC01. The sequence continues at coordinate 25,672 of DASSUC010000121.1, forward strand.
CATTGCCGGCCTGTGGCTCGACGGCTCCGCATGGGGCGAGGTCGTGCCCACGCTCGAGGCGCTCGGCCACCGCCCGGTGCCGCTCACCCTCCCGGGCCAGGGCGACGGATCCACGTCCGCCACCCTCGACGACCAGGTGGCGGCGGTGCTCGCCGCCGTGGACGCATCGTCCGGCAAGCCCATGGTGGTGGGGCACTCCGCAGCCGCCAGCCTGGCCTGGCTGGCCGCTGACGCGCGACCGGAGAAGGTGGCCAAGGTCGTCCTCATCGGCGGTTTCCCGTCCGCCGACGGGCAGCCCTACGCCGACTTCTTCGAGCCGAAGGACGGCATCATGAGCTTCCCCGGCTGGGAGCCGTTCGAGGGCCCAGACTCTGCTGACCTTGACGAGGCGGCCAGGCGCAGCTTCGCCGCCGCCGCGGTCCCCGTCCCCGAAGGCGTGACCAAAGGCGTGGTACGCCTGACCGACGAGCGACGGTACGACGTCCCGGTCGTGCTCGTGTGCCCCGAGTTCACCCCCGCTCAGGCGAGGGAGTGGATCGGCGCCGGTGACGTGCCCGAGCTCGCCAAGGCCAAGCACCTGGACTTCGTTGACATCGACTCGGGTCACTGGCCGATGGTGAGCAGGCCGGTCGAGCTGGCCCGGCTCCTCGCCTCGGCGGCTACCGGCTCCTGACGGCGCCCACTACCTCGTCAGGCCAGGGCGGCGGCCTTGCGCAGCAGCACCGACCGCTCGCGGGTGTTGCGGCACAGCCGGGCGGCGAGTTCCAGCTCGGCCCGCGCCTCGACGGTCCGGCCGAGGCGCGCGAGCAGCTCACCACGCACGCTCGGCAGCAGGTGCGACCCGGACAGGCGGTCGGCGGCGACCAGCTCGTCCACGATGGACAGCGCCTGCTGTGGCCCGTCCGCCATCGCGACCGCGACGGCCCGGTTGAGTTCGACCACGGGTGACGGGGCCACCCGGCCGAGTGCCTCGTAGAGGAGCACAACCCGCTCCCAGTCGGTCTCCGCCACCGAGGACGCCGAAGCGTGGCAGGCGGCGATCGCCGCCTGGAGGCCGTACGGCCCAAGGCCCCGCCCGCCGGCCGAGGCGCGATCGAGCGCGGCCAGGCCACGGCGGACCGCCGACCGGTCCCATAGGCGGCGGTCCTGGTCGGCCAGGAGCACCGCCTCGCCGTCGGGTCCGGTGCGGGCCGGAAACCGCGCGGCGGTGAGCTCGAACAGCGCGAGCAGCCCGGACACCTCCGGCTCATCGGGCAGCAACGCGACGAGCATCCGGGCCAGCCGGACCGCCTCGTACGCCAGGTCGGGGCGCAGCAGGTGCGCACCGGCCGTCGCCGTCGAGCCCTCCGTGAAGATCACGTAGAGCACGCTCAGGACACCGCCGAGCCGCTCCCGCCGTTGCCCGGCCGGCGGCAGCGCGAACGGCACCTTCGCCGCGGCGATCGTCTTCTTCGCCCGGGTGATGCGGGCCTGCACCGTCGGCACCGGCACCAGGAACGCGCGGGCGATCTCCTCGCTGGTCAGGCCGCCGACCGCGCGCAGCGTCAGGGCCACCCGGGCCTCGGGGGAGAGCACCGGGTGGCAGGCGATGAACATCAGCGCGAGCACGTCGTCGTCGACCCGGTCGGGATCCCACGGCAGCTCGTCCGGCCGGTCCCGCGGGGGCGCACCCGAGCTGGCCTCACCCTCGGCGAGCTGGCCGGCGAGCATGGCGTACCGCTCGTCAAGCGCCGACCGGCGGCGGAAGCTGTCGATGGCCCGCCGCCGCGCGGCCGCCAGCAGCCAGCCCACCGGGCTCGCCGGCGCACCCTCCCGCGCCCAGGTGACCAGTGCCTCGGCCACCGCCTCCTGCGCGACGTCCTCGGCCAGGTCAAGGTCCCCGGTGTAGCGGGCCAGCGCACCGACGATGCGGGCGGACTCGATCCGCCAGACGGCCTCGACGGCCCGCCGCGCCGACTCGGCGCTCGGCGGGCCGCCGCTGCCGGCGGGCGTCACAGCTGGCCGGCCCGCTCGCGCCACGCCCGCTCCCTGATGATCCACTCGTTGTCCTGCGGGAACTCGTCGATGCCCGGCACTCGGCGGACCTCGCACTTCGACCCGGCAACCGCCGGCAGCCGCCTGGCCCACTCGACCGCCTCCTCCTTCGAGGCCACGTCGATCAGGTAGAAGCCGCCGAACAGCTCCTTCGTCTCCCCGTACGGGCCGTCGGTGACCACCGGCGTCTCGCCGCTGAAGTCGACCACCACGCCCTGCGACGGGTCGTCCAGGCCCTCGGCGGCGACGAGCACACCGGCCCGGATCAGCTCCTCGTTGAAGCGACCCACCGTCTCGAGCATCTCCTCGAACGGCGTGGCCATCATCTTCGCCATCGACTCGTCCGTGTTCCGCATGATCAGCATGTACTTCGCCATCGTGGCTCTCCTCGGTCTCGCCGGTCGCCTGTCGACCCTGCCACCCCTAGGTCGAACGGGACGGCGCAGGATCGACACGGCAGGCGGACAAGAGCCCGCTCACCCGGATGGCGCGCCGCCGAAGCCGATCTCGTTGCCGTCCGGGTCGCGGTAGGTCACCTTGGTCACGCCGTTCTCGTACGTCTCCCGCGACACGGGCTCGATCCCTCGGGCGCTGATGCCCGCGACCCGCTCATCGAGGTCGTCGACGAACACCGTGTGCAGCGCGTAGCCGGCGCGCTCGGGCAGGACCTCGATGTAGAGGTACCGGTGCTCGGCGAGCTCCCACACCGCCTCCGTCGCGTTCGGTAGGAACGCGGGGCCGCAGCCCAGCAGGCGCTCGTACCAGGCGAGGGCGCGCTGGTAGTCGCGCACGGCAAGGCCCGCGAAGAGGTCGACCGCCACCTGCCCACGCTAACCCGCAGCCGGGCGGTGTTCACGCGGAGGCACCGCCGGACCGGGCGACTCTAGATCGCGCCCACCCAGCCGGTGCCGCCAGCCATCCGTGTGGATCGGAGAAGGATCGGGCATGACAAGTCGTACCACGATAGAGGGGGCGACACGATGGTCATGGTGACGGCTGACGACATCCGGGTGCTGGCCCGGGCCGACGAGGCCGACGCGGTGCTCGCGGTGCTCGACGACGACGTGCGGCTGTGCATCGGCGACGAGGCCGCGCAGGCCCAGGTCGTCTACACCAAGGACGACCTCATCGCCGAGTACGGCGACGAGATCACCGACGTGCAGGCCGAGACGCTCGCCGCCGGGCTCACCGCGCAGCTGGCCGGCTAGGCGCGCTCATCCCAACGCGGTCTCCGGCCAGCTCACCGACCCATTGCCCGCCTCCGGCGCCCCGGCGAGACTGGCCCTGAGACGGGATCCGCCCGCTACGGACAGTGATGCTTGGGGGCCGAGATGCGTGTACGGGTCCGGATGGTCGCCGGGGTGCTGGCCGGGCTGCTCGTGGTCCCGCTGGCCGGGGCGGGCCCGGCCGCCGCCGCCACGCCGGGGACGCCGCACGCCTGGGGCGGCAACAGCTTCGGCGAGCTGGGCGACGGCACCACCGCCGGCCGGCTCACCCCCGGTCCGGTGGCCGGCCTCACCGACGCGGTCGAGCTGGCCGGCGGGCGCGAGCACGTGGTCGCCCGCCGCGCCGACGGCACCGTCTGGACCTGGGGGTCGAGCCAGTACGGCCAGCTCGGCAGCGGCGGCACCGCCAACCGGCCGGTCCCGGGCATCGTCAACGGGCTGGCCGGCGTGCCGCAGGTGGCCGCCGGCCACTACCACAGCATGGCCTTGCTGGCCGACGGCACCGTGCGCACCTGGGGCATGAACGGTCAGGGGCAGCTCGGCGACGGCACCACCACCCGCCGGCTGCTCCCGGTGGCCGTACGCAACCTGACCAACGTCGTCCAGGTCGCCGGGGCGCGCGGGCACAGCCTCGCCATCCGGGCCGACGGCACGGCGTGGGCCTGGGGC
>DASSUC010000122.1:0-5647 GCA_035707405.1 Micromonosporaceae bacterium
TTGGCGACCTCCTCGCCCGGCGCCCACACGCCGAAGACACCGCACGCATCCTGCGGGCCCGGCCGCTGGGGGTCGAGGTCGTGGCTCAACCGGCCGTCGCCTCGGGGCACCTACCGCTCCTTTAGCCTCGGCGGCAGCCGCAAGGCGACCGCCGCCACCGGGGTACGAGACGACAGTGTACGCGAACCAACGGGCCTGACGCAGAGCCATCTTCTGTGTGCAATTTGTCGATGCGTGCTGCATGGTTGTGACATGAAGGGGGACCGCGTAGAGATAGTCATCGATTCGACTGTAGGCGGTTCCCCGTTGCGCTACGAGGTGACCGCGACCCGGGCCGGGCGCCGGGTCGAGGTCGCCATCGGCCGCGGCGTGGTGGAGGTGTCGGAGGTGACCCGCGGCGGCACTGCGGTGCGCACCGCCCGGTTCATGGCCAGCCGGGTGTTGGCCCTGGTGGAGCACCCCGCGGACCGCGGGCCCCACCCCGACGACGCCCCGCCGGCCTGAGCCTCGTCCCCTCGTCGCCGTCGGGTCAGCCTGGCGCCGCCGGCAGGTCGAAGTTGGCGTGCGCGGCGACCAGGCTGGTCTGCACGTGCAGCAGGTAGCCGGTGCGGCACGCCAGCGCCCGGCGTACCGCGGGCAGCACCTCCTCGACCCGGCTCACCCGCTCCGCCTCCAGCCCGAACGCCTCGGCCCACCGGACGAAGTCCGGGTTCACCAGGTCGCAGGCGCAGTCCGTGCCGGGGAAGGAGCGGGCGCCCTGGGTGCGGATCGCGCCGTAGCCGCCGTTGTCCGCGACGATGACCGCCGGGGCCCGGCCGGCGATGCGCGCCGCCGCGATCTCGTTCCCGGTCATCAGCATTCCCCCGTCGCCGACCAGGGCGACCACCGTCCGTTCGGGGTGGCGCCGGACCGCGGCGAGGGCACCCGGCACGCCGAAGCCCATCGCCCCGTCGGCGAGCGCGAGCAGCCGTTGCCCGTCCCGGATGTGCAGGTAGCGGTGGACGAAGCCGCCGAAGTTGCCGGCGTCGAGGGCGATGACGGCGTCGTCGGGGAGGGACCTGTCCAGGGCGATGGCCACGTGTCCGAAGTCGACTCCGTCCGGACGTACCGGTGGGACGGCCTGGCTCAGCTCGCACTCCAGGGCACGCCAGCCGTCCATCCACTCCTGCCGGGACGGCGGCTGCCCGGTCCACTCCGCCTCGGCCAGGATCTCCAGCACGGACACGGGGTCGGCGACCAGGTGCTCGCCGGGGCCCGCGGGCTCCGGGTGCACGGTCACCAGGGGCTGGCCGGAGTGCCAGCGGGCCAGGTGGACCTCGCAGGGCAGGCTGCCGAGGAACACCACGAGGTCGGCGTCGGCGAGCCTGGCCCGGGTGGCGGGGTGGGTGGCCTGGTGCAGGTCACCGGCGTAGCTGGGCAGCCCGTTGTGCAGCAGGTCCTGCTGCTTGTTGCCGAGCAGCACCGGTACGCCGGCGCTGCGGGCCAGCCGGTCGAGCAGCACCGACGGGGACCCGCCGGCGCCGCGCCGCAGGATCCGGCCGGCGACGACGGCCGGCCGGCGGGCTGCGGTGAGCGCCTGCCGGACCCGCTCCGCCGCGGTCCGCTCGGCCTCCCCGGGCAGCTCGGCGCGGTCGAAGCCGCCCATTGCCGCCCGGCCCGGCACCTGCTCGCCGACCTGGCCGGAGGGGACCGTCTCGCCCCACACGTCCTGCGGTACGACGAGCACGACGGCCTTGGCGGCGCTGGCGCCGAGCGCCTCGGCGGCCTGCGCCAGGTACTTCGGCAGCGCGCCGGCCTCCTCGACCGTGATCACCCCGGCGACCCCGCCCAGCTGCGCCTCGGGGCTGGTGGCCTGGTATCCGGTACGGGGATCCTGCCCGCGCCGCGGCGCTCCCATGACCACCAGGACCGGGCAGGGGTCGCTGCGGGTGGCGTCCAGGGCGATGCTGACGTTGGCCGCCCCGGGCGAGCGGTTGACCGCGACGAGGCCGGGGCGGCCGGTGAGCCAGGCGTCGGCGATGGCGGCGAAGCCGGCCCCGGCCTCGTGCCGCATCGGCACCAGCTCCATGCCGGTCTGCCCGGCGAGGCTCACCAGCGGCAGCACCGCCTCTCCGGGCACCGCGAACATCCGGTCGCAGCCGAGCGTCTCCCGCAGGAAGCCCACGATGACCTCGGTCACCGACCGGTCCGCGGAGCCTGCCGTCATCTGCTGCTGCCCGGGCTCGAGTGATGTCATCGGATTCCTTCCGTGGATACCCCGGCCTTCAAGCCGGGAAGGAAACGGGACCCCTGCGGAAAGCGGGACTCTTCGGGTCCGGCGTGGCCGGACCGGCGGTGGCTCATGCGGCGGCCACCGGGCGCCGGGCGGCCAGCAGCGCCGGCACCGGGTCGGCCCCACCGGCCGCGGCTACCTGCAACAGGTCCTGCGTGTTGCGGCGGACCCGCTCCTCGACCCAGTCGAACAGCCAGGCCGCGGACTGCTGCGGGGACAGCTCGGAAGGCAGCGTGCCGGTCAGCGCGCAGCCGGCGGCCGCCGCCGCGCCCACGTTGGCGACCACGTCCGGTATCACCGTGATGCCCTTGGCATACATGGCCGTCTTGGCCTGCGGGGCGCAGCACAGGTTGCCGCCCTCGACAACCAGGCCGGCCCGTACCCGGTGCACGTTACCGGCGTGGATCGCGTCCATGTTGGCGGCGAGGACCAGCACGTCCGCGTCGATGTCCAGCCATGCGTCGGGCTCCGGTGACACGGTGACCGTGCCGGGCAGGCCGGACCGGTCGATCGTGCCGGCGGCGTCGGTGACCGACAGCAGCTGGGCCACGGGGAGCTGGCCGGCGGCGCTCACCGTGCCGAGCACGTCGGCGATGCCCACGATGCGGTGGCCGTGGTCCTCGAGGAACCTCGCGACCGACCGGCCGACCGCTCCGAACCCCTGCACCACGACCCGGCGCGCCGCCGGCTCAGGGCCGTTCTTGAGAGCGGTCAGCGCGGCCACCCCGATGCCGAACCCGGTGATGTCCACCAGCGGCGCCCAGAACGTGTCCCAGTCGGCCGTCAGGCGGGAGGCGCGGGCGTGCCGGCGCGCGTCGTACCCGGCGGCGTCGTAGACGACGGCCCGGTCGGCCGGGCTCACACCGAGGTCGCAGCCGAGGTGGATGCCGCCGCGCAGCAGTGGCGCAACGGCACGGCCGAAGTCGCGCAGGGTCTCCTCCCTGGGCCGCCCCGCCACCGACACCACCCCGGCCTTGGCGCCGCCGATGGGCAGGTCGACCAGGGCCAGCTTGGTGGTCATGCCGCGGGCCAGGGCCCGCACCTCGCCCTGCGTCACCGACCCGGTCATCCGGGTGCCGCCCATCGCCATCGAGTCGACCAGCGAGTCCGCGACAACCCACCCCTTCAGCAGCGCTGACTGCCCGCCGACGGTCACGCACAGAGCGGGGCGGTCATCGTACCCGTCCTGGTCCTGCGCACTGTCGTCGCCGCGGCGTTGCGTACCTGTGTCCATTCCTTCGGCACTTCCAATCACGGTTGAAGCAGCAACCTGAGCCGCCGGCCCGCCAGGCGGAGCCCGAGCCACCCCATGAGCGTCAGGTAGCCCACGTGGAGGAGGAGGCCGGGCGTCAGGTGGCCGACCGCCAGCGCACGCTGGAGGGCGATCCCCTGGTAGAGCGGGCTGAGGCGGACCAACTGGGCGAACAAGGAGGGGTAGCGCTCGATCGGGAAGAACGTGGCGGAGAGCAGGAACAGCGGCGTGACCACGACGTGCACGTAGTCGAAGTCCACATAGGACCGCATGAACGTGGCCAGCCCCAGGCCGGCGCCGGCGAAGGCGAAGCCGATGAGGGTGGCCGCGGGCACGGCGAGCACGCACCAGGCCGAGCCGGTCAGGCCCATCGCGGCCATCGTGGCGAGGAACACGCACGCGTACGCGGTGGTGCAGGCCAGCGCCCAGGCCAGCTCGCCGCGGGCCACGTCCCGCACGTCCAGCGGCGTGGTCAGCATGGCGTCGAACGTGCCCGCGTACTTGAGCTTGTGGAAGAAGACGAAGGTGGTGTTGATCACGGCGGTGTTCATCGCGGAGACCGCGAGCATCGCCGGTGCCAGGTACTCCTCGTAGGAGACCGCCCGGCCGTCGGGTGCCCAGACCGGGCCGACCAGCGCGGTGAGCCCGACGCCGATGGAGAGCAGATACAGCAGTGGCTCGACCAGCCCGCTCAGGAACAGCGGCCACATCCGCAGGTTGGCCCAGGCGTTGCGCTCCAGGACCCGCAGCGTCCCGCGGTCTGCGGCGAGCAGGTTCGTGATCATGCGGCCAGCCGCCTCGGGAACGTCCGGGCACCCCACCAGGCGCCCAGCGCCAGGTAGCCGGCGAGGACGGCGGTGTGCCCGGCGCCGGCCAGGAGCCCCAGTGAGCCGGTGGTGGCACCGCGGCACAGCTCCACCGCGTGCCAGAGCGGGGCGGCCCCGACCACCAGCCGCAGGGCCGCGGGGAGCTGGTCGACCGGGAAGAAGACGCCCGAGAGCAGGAACATGGGCACCACGACCAGCCGTTCGACAAGCTCGAACGACTGGTCGGAGTCCTGCGTGGCGGCGAACGCCGCCAGCGGCGCGGCCACGGCCAGGCCGCCGAGGACCGCTGCGGGCACGGCCAGCAGGCCCCACGCCGATGGGACGGCGCCGAGCAGCACCGCGGCGACCAGGAACGCCACCGCGTTCATGGCGAGCCGGATGCCGATCCAGAGCACGAAGCCGCCGTACACGTCCATGGGGGAAAGCGGCGTCGCGGTCGCGGCGTGGAACGACCCGGTCCACTTCATGCCCCCCATCACCGGCCAGGTCGCCGCGCCCGCGGCGAACTGCACCGCGGCCCCGGCGAGCAGGCCGGGCGCGACGAAGACGAGGTAGCCGAGCCCGCCGAACGCGTCACCGGGCTGGTCTACCATGCCGCCGAGACCAAGACCCATTGCGGCCAGGACCAGCCAGGGCAGGGCCACCCCGGTGAGCGTGGAGCCCCGCCACATCCGGGCCCAGACCCGGGCCTCCCGCTCGACCTGGGCGAGCACCGGCCGCACCGCCACGACGCCGGCTCCGTCCTGGGGCCTGCGTACGGCCGGGTCCTGTTCTCGGGTCATCGGCGCTCAGTCCTCCAGCGACCGGCCCGTCAGCGCGAGGAACACGTCCTCCAGCGAGGTGGGCCTGATCCGCCTCGACGCCGGATGGAGCCCGCACGCGGCGAGCTCGGCCGCGCACTGTTCGCCGTCGTCGGCGTAGACCAGGATCCGGTCGGCGACCGACGCGACCCGCCTGGCGGTCGGGGCGGCGAGCCGGGCGAGCGCCGCCTCCTGCCCGGCCCGGGTGGTGAACCGCAGCTCGACGACGGAGCGGGTGGTGTGCCGCTCGATCAGCGTCCGCGGCGAGCCCTCGGCCACGATGCGGCCCTGGTCCATGAGCACCAGGCGGTCGCAGAGCTGCTCCGCCTCGTCCATGTAGTGGGTGGTGAGCACGAGCGTGACGCCGTCCCGCTTGAGCTGGTACAGCCGGTCCCACAGCAGGTGCCGGGCGTGCGGGTCGAGGCCGGTCGTCGGCTCGTCGAGCAGCACCAGGTCCGGGCGGTTGATCAGGGCACGGGCGATGGCCAGGCGCCGC
>DASSUC010000123.1:0-14472 GCA_035707405.1 Micromonosporaceae bacterium
GGCGGCTTGACGTTGGCCTTGGCCAGCTCGTCGACGTTGTAGACCAGCTGGAGCGTTGAGAAGTCCTTGGGCGGGCAGTAGTACGTGCCCTCGTACGTGAAGGACTTGCGCAGGCTCTCGTAGAAGTCGTCGGGGTTGTCGACCTTGTCGCCGATGGGCTCCAGGGCGCCGGCCTTGGCCAGGTCGGGCAGCTTGTTGTCGTTGACGTAGAACACGTCCGGCGGCTCGCCGCCGGCGAGCGCGGTCTGCAGTGCGGTGTCGTACTCCGGCAGCACGTTCAGGGTGACCGTGTTGCGGCCGAGCTTGTTGTAGTCGTCGATCACCTTGCGCAGCGTCGCGTCCTCGGCGGGCGAGGACGAGAACGCGTACATCGACAGCTTGGCGCTCGTGGGCGCGCCCTGGTCGGACCCGCTGTCGTCGTCACCGCAGCCGGCGGCGGCGAGGCAGAGCAGCGCGGCGAGCGCCGCTGCGGCGGCCCGGGCCGGGCGGCGCCGGCGGAGGTCGGCCGAGAGGGACATGGATATCTCCTTGCTGCGTAGGGACTGAACGGAAAGCGGTGGCTATCGGTGGACCGGCGCGGCGCTGCTGGCCCGCACCACCAGCGCCGGCGCGACCAGGCGGCCGGTGTGCGGCGCGTCGGCCGGCTCGGCCGCGGTGTCCGCGGCGGGCGGGGCAGCCGGCAGTATCTCCAGCAGGGCCCGGATGACGGCCCGGCCGACCGCCTCGATGGGCTGGCGCACGCTGGACAGGTCGAGCACCCGGGCGGTGGGGGTGTCGTCGAAGCCGACGACGGCGAGGTCCCGGCCGAGCACCCGGCCCCGGACCCGCGCGGCCTGGGCCGCGCCGACCGCGAGCGTGTCGCTGACCGCGACGATCGCGGTCGGCGGGTGGTCGCGGTCGAGCAGGTAGCTGGCGAGCGCGGCGCCGCCGGCCACCGAGTCGTCCCCGCGGATGTCCAGCTCGGCCGACTCGGCGAGCAGCCCGTGCTTGTCCAGCGCGGTGCGCCAGCCGGTCGCCCGGTGGTCGCCCACCTGCGACCCCTCCGGCCAGCCGAGGAACGCGACCCGCCGGTGGCCGCGGGCCACCAGGTGGTCGACGGCCGCGGCCGTGCCGGCCGCGTTGTCGACGTCGACCCATGGGTGTTGGCCGGCGTCGACGTCGGTGCGCCCGAACGCGGCGAACGGGGCACCCAGCCGCAGCAGCGCCTGCGGGCGGGGGTCGCCGTGGCCGATGCCGTAGAGCACGAAGCCGTCCACGCCACCGGCCCGGTAGAGCCGGGCGCACGCCGCGATCTCGTCCTCGGCGTCGTCGGCGGTGAACAGCAGCAGGTGGTGGTCTGCCTCGCGCCCGGCCTCGGCCAGCGCATGCAGGAACCGGTCGTGGATGCTCGCCAGCGACTCCTCGTGGACCGGCTCGACCCGGTAGCCGATGAGCTGCGACGCCTGCACCCGCAGCGCGCGGGCGGCCCGGTTGGGCAGGTAGCCGAGGGTGGCGATGGCCTCCTCGACCCGGGCCCGGGTCTCCGGCCGCACCCGCTGCGGCGCGTTGAGCACGTTGGACACCGTCTGGCGGGACACGCCTGCGGTGTCGGCAACGTCGGCGACCGTGGGGCTCGGCCGGTCAGCCGCCTCCATTGCCTGGTTCACTTCGGACCCCCGCTCGAGGTAGTCTGCGGGCCTCGGATTTGAACGATCAAATACGCTTGTCGGGACAATGTCACCACCCCGCATCGCTGTCAAGGGGTCGCCGATGGGCCAGCCGTACCTGCATCAGCACGTCACCTGCCTCTCCGCACCGACCACCTGGCTGTCCCCGGCCGACGCGCAGGTCCGCGGCGGCGTCGCCGGCCTCTACCTGGCTGACCTGCGGATCCTCTCTCGGCTGGAGGTGCGCGTCGCCGGGGAGGAGCCGGAGCCGGTCAGCGCCGGCAACCTGGACGCGGGGCGGGCCCGGTTCCTCGGCGTGCTGCGCGGGCTCGGCGACTGCGGAGCCGACCCCACGGTCTGGTGCGAGCGGACCCGCACGGCCGGCCCGGACGGCGGCGAGGAGGCGATCGAGCTGCGCAACGCCTCCCGCGGCACGCTCCAGGTCGAGCTCTCGGTGGCCGTCGGCGCCGACTTCGCCCCGGTGATGGCGGTCAAGCACGACGGGGCGGGCCTGGCGCCCGCGCCCGCCCAGGCCAGCCCCGACGGGCTGAGCTGGAGCAGCACGGACGGTCCGCGGGTGCTGCTGCGGGCCGACCCACCACCCGCGGTCGACGTCGCCGGCCAGGTGCTGCGCTGGTCCGTGACGGTCGCGCCGGGCCAGGCCTGGCAGGGCCGCGTGGTGCTGCACGCGCACCGGCCGCCCGGCTCCGGCTTCCGGCCCCTCCCGCCCAGCACCGCCCCGGCCTGGCACGCGGCCCCACTGCGGGTGCGCTCCGGCGACCGACGGCTGGACGCCCTGGTGGCGGCGAGCATGTCCGACCTTGCCGCGCTGCGCCTGGCCGACCCGGACGAGCCGGCCGACGCCTACCCGGCCGCGGGTAGCCCCTGGTACCTGACCCTGTTCGGCCGCGACACGCTGTGGGTGTCGACCCTCGCGATGCCGCTCGGCCCGGAGCTCGCCGGCGGCGCCCTGCGCACGCTGGCCCGGCGGCAGGGCCGCCGGGTCGACCCGGCGACCGAGGAGGCGCCCGGGAAGATCCCGCACGAGCTGCGGCCACCCAACGCCGCCGTGGGCCTGCCGGCCGTCTACTTCGGCACGGTCGACGCCAGCCCGCTCTTTGTCGTGCTGCTGGCCCAGGCCTGGCGGTGGGGGCTGCCCGCCGCCGAGGTCGCCGCCCTGCTGCCGGCCGCCCGCGCCGCGCTGGGGTGGCTCACCACGCACGGCGACCCCGACGGCGACGGCTTCGTCAAATACCTTCCGGCCGGGCACGGCCTGGTCAACCAGGGCTGGAAGGACTCCTCCGACGGGGTGCAGCACGCCGACGGGCGGCTGGCCACGCCGCCGGTCGCCCTGGTGGAGGTGCAGGGGTACGCCTACCGTGCGGCCATGGACGGGGCCGCGCTGCTCGACGCCTTCGGCGAGCCGGACGGCGACCGCTGGCGCGAGTGGGCCGGGCGGCTGGCCGCCCGGTTCCGGGACGCCTTCTGGGTGTCTGATGTGGACGGATCTTACCCGGCGATCGCGCTCGAGGCAGGTAACAAACCGGTAGACGGGCCGGCGTCCAACATGGGGCACCTGCTCGGCACCGGCCTGCTGACCCCGCCGGAGGAGGCGCTGGTCGCCCGCCGGCTCGCCGGGCCGGCCCTGGACAGCGGGTACGGCCTGCGCACTCTCGCCGGCACGGCGGCCGGGTTCAACCCGCTCTCGTACCATGCCGGCTCGGTGTGGCCGCACGACACGGCCATCGCAGTGCGCAACCTGGCGCTTTCCGGCCACCCCGCGCCCGCCGCGGCGCTGCTGTGCGGCCTGCTTGCGGCGGCACCCGGGTTCGGCTACCGCCTCCCCGAGCTGTACGGGGGCCAGCGGGCGCAGCCGCCGCTGCCCCCGGTGCCGTACCCGGCGGCCTGCCGGCCCCAGGCCTGGGCGGCGGCGGCCGGCGTCGCCCTGGTCCAGGCGTTGCTCGGGCTCGACGTCGACGTGCCCGGCGGCCGGCTGCGGCTGCGCCCGATGGCGCCCTCCCCGGTCGGCGCGTTCTCGGTCCGCAACATCCGGCTGGGCTGCGCCGGCACGCTGCACGTCGACGTGGACGCGGCCGGCAGGGTTTCCCGGGCCGAGGCCCCGGCGTCCCTGCGGGTGGAGGTCACCGGCGCCCCATGAGCTACGACGTGCTGGCGACCGCCGCCGAGCGGGCCCGGGCCTACCTGGCCGGCCTGCCGGAGCGGGCGGTACGCCCGGACCCGCGGGCCACCGCCCGCCTGGCCGAGCTGGACACCGCCCTGCCGGAGCGGCCCGCGCCGGCCGAGGAGACGCTGCGGCTGCTCGACGAGGTCGGCTCCCCCGCCACCACCGCCGTGTCCGGCCCGCGCTACTTCGGCTACGTCACCGGCGGGAGCCTGCCCGCCACGGTCGCAGCGAGCTGGCTGGCGACCGCGTGGGACCAGAACACCGCGTTCGCTCCGCAGAGCCCGGTCGCGGCCCAGCTGGAACGGGTCGCCCTGGGCTGGCTGAGGGAGCTGCTCGGGCTGCCGCCCGGCACCGGCGGCGGCTTCGTCACCGGCGCGACCATGGCCAACCTGACCGCGCTCGCCGCGGCCCGGCACGCGGTGCTCACCGCCGCCGGGTGGGACGTCGAGGCGGACGGGCTGTTCGGGGCGCCGCCGGTGACCGTGGTGGTTGGCGAGGAGGTGCACCCCAGCCTGGTCAAGGCGCTGGGCCTGCTGGGGCTGGGCCGCAGCCGGGTGGTGCGGGTGCCGGTGGACGCGCAGGGGCGGATGCGGGCGGACCGGCTGCCGCCGGTGGCCGGCCCGACCGTGGTCTGCACCCAGGCCGGCAACGTCAACACCGGTGCGGTCGACCCGGTCGGCCAGGTCTGCGCGGCGGTCCGGCCGGCCGGCGCCTGGGTGCACGTGGACGGGGCGTTCGGGCTGTGGGCGGCGGCCGCGCCGGGCTTGGCGCACCTGGTCGCCGGGGTCGGCGCGGCCGACTCCTGGGCCACGGACGCGCACAAGTGGCTCAACGTGCCGTACGACAGCGGGTTGGCCTTTGTCCGGGAGCCGGCGGCGCTGCGGGCGGCGATGGCGGTGACCGCCGACTACCTGCCGCCGCCCGGGGACGAGCGGCACCCGTCGGACTACACGCCGGAGCTGTCCCGGCGCGCCCGCGGGGTGGAGGTGTGGGCGGCGCTGCGCACGCTCGGCCGCAGCGGGCTGGCTGAGCTGGTGGAGCGGTGCTGCGCCCACGCCCGCCGGTTCGCCGGGGGCCTGGCGGCGGCCGGGTACGAGGTCCTCAACGACGTGGTGCTCAACCAGGTGCTGGTCAGCTTCGGCCCGGCCGAGGTGACCCGGCGGGTGGTCCAGGCTGTGCAGGACGACGGGGTGTGCTGGTGCGGCGGGACGGTGTGGCAGGGCCGCACCGCGATGCGGATCAGCGTCTCGTCCTGGGCCACCACCGGCGCCGACGTGGAGCGCAGCCTGGCCGCGATCCTGCAGGCAGCCGCCGCGTCGTGAGGCGGCGGGCGTTACAACCGGGTCGCAACCAAACCACAGCCTGGCGGCGCTGAGCTGTCTGGACAGGACCTACTCCCGAAGGGAGCTGGCATGTCCAGATCCAGAGCACGGCTCGGCGCGGCGGCGGCAGCCGTCGTGCTGCTGCCGGCCGGGCTCGTCGTCACCGCGCTCGGCGGAACCGCGGCGGCCGGGCCCGGCGCTCAGGTGGTCACGGCGGACCACGGCACCTCCCCATCGCTGACCAAGCTGGCCCGCGCCATGGCCGCCGTGCCCGCCCCGGCGGCACCGGCCACGGCGTGGGGCGAGCGCGGGACAGCCGTACCCGATCGTGGTCATGACCGCGACGGCGCGCTGTCGCCCGTGGCCGGCCCGGGGGTCACGGCGATGCCGCCGGCGACCACGTTCCCCGGGCTCACCGGCACGGCCAAGCCGCCGGACCCGGTCGGCGACATCGGCCCAAATCACTACGTGGAGATGGTGAACCTCTCCGTGGGCGTGTTCAAGCGGGACGGCACCCCGCTGCTGAACGTGCCCCTCGGGGCCATCTTCGCCGGCCTGCCGGGCGTGCACGCGTGCGAGGGCAGCTTCGGCGACCCGGTCGTGCTGCACGACCAGCTGGCCGACCGGTGGCTGCTCACCCAGTTCACCGCGAGCGTGGCACCGTTCTACCTCTGCATGGCCGTGTCCCAGACGGCCGACCCGACCGGCGCGTACCACCTCTACGCCTTCTCCAACGGCGCACTGTTCCCGGACTACCCCAAGTACGGCGTCTGGTCCGGCGGGTACCTGGGGTCCACCCGGGACTTCAACGGGCTGGGCGGCGCGTTCGTCGGGGTCGGCACCTGGGCGTTCCAGCGGTCCAAGATGCTCGTCGGCGACCCGACCGCGGTCGCGGTGAAGGTGCTGCTGGCGCCCGGCGCCGAGCCGTGGAAGCCGGGCGACGGCCTGCTCCCGGCCGACCTGGACGGCAAGGTGCTGCCGCCGCTTGCGAACGTCGGCTACTTCATCGGCACGATGGACAGCGGCGCGTCGTACGGTGCGCCGTTCGACGGGGTCAACGTGTTCCACCTGCGGTTCTCGTTCGCCCCGCCGTCGGCCGCGCTCACCCTGGTCAGGTCGATCCCGGTGGCCCCGTTCGACTCGGTCTTCCCGTGCGCGCCGAGCTCGCGGGACTGCATCCCGCAGCCGGGCACCACGCAGAAGATCGACATCCTGTCGTACCGGCAACGGCCGATGCACCGGGCGGCGTACCGCCGGTTCTCCGACCGCGAGTCGCTGGTGACCAACCAGTCGGTGGAGGCGCTGCCCGGCGTCGCCGGCGTGCGCTGGTACGAGCTGCGCGGTCTGTCCAACACCACCGCGGCGCCGTCCGTGTTCCAGCAGGGCACGGTGGCCGCCGCCGACGGGGTGCACCGGTGGATGGGCAGCATCGCCCAGGACCGCCGCGGGAACATGGCGCTGGGCTACAGCGTCTCCAACGCCACCAACGTGTTCCCCGGCATCCGCTACACCGGCCGGCTCGCCACCGACCCGCTCGGCACCATGCCCCAGGGGGAGGCCGTGATGTTCCCCGGCACGGGCTCGCAGATCGGTAGCCCCCGCTGGGGCGACTACACGTCGATGAACATCGACCCACGCGACGACTGCCGGTTCTGGTACGTCAACGAGTACTACGCCACCACCGGCGGCACCTGGAGCACCCGGATCGGGCACTTCATCTTCCCGCCGCTGTGCCCGATAGCCATCCCCGGACCCGACCCGACACCGGCACCCACCGTGACCACGATCCCCTGACGGTTGGCCTGCCTGGCCGGCCCGCCTGGCCGACGGTAGCCCGCCCTGCCCGGACACCGCGTCCGGGCAGGGCCCGTGGGGCCGGCCGGGCGGGCCTATCCTCGGACCGGGACGCCTCCAGCCCCTGCTGCCAGCATTCGGCCCGGCCGGCCCGGGTGGGTTTGCGCCAGCCTGATGCTCTGCACCATCTGTGCCAGCAGAGCGGGGACGCGCCACTGGCCGGCCACATCACATGCTGGCCAGCGCCAGGGCTCTGCCGGAGTGCCGGCCGAGTGGTGGCCGGTTGCCCGTCTCCGCGCCAACGCGCCTCCAAGATCACGATCTGTGCAGAGAAAGTGAAGTCTGGCTTCACTTCTGCCGCTATGACCGCAATCTTGGTCGTCCGACGGACCCCTATGTGCGGCACAACCGGAGGGCAACTTCACGGCAACCGCACCTCAACTGGTGGTCGATGAAGTAAGTGAGCCTGAGTAGTCGCGCGGCTGAAGGCCCTTCTCCATCATCTTCCGAAAGGACAAGGACACCTATGCTTCGACTGTCCCGCAGGCTCGGCGTCACGCTCGGCGTCGCCGTCATCACGGCTCTTGCCCTGCCCGGTATGGCCTCGGCCGACGTCTCCCACCGCTTCTCCGCCAACTCCGGCGACCGTTGCGGGTACGGGTACACGTCTGGCCACATGACGTGGTCATCAACGGCTCCCGTGGTCAGCGTGACCGGGTCCGTCGTCGACAACCCGGTCGACAGCACGTTCCCCTGCCGCGATGACGGCCGTACCACCGTCGCGCACTTCGTCGCGTTCTCGCTCAACGGCGCGGTCGACCGCCAGGCCGTGCGCGCCGACAACAGCGAGCAGGCCTTCGCCTTCCGGCTGGGCACCAGCACCTCAACCAGCCGGCTCACCCAGGTGACGGTGCAGGTCTGCCGGCACAGTAGCTCCACCGTCGCGGACTACTGCGGTGAGACCAAGACCTACCGCAACCCCGCCTGACAACCCGCTCGTGGTGCCAGGCGAGAGGCTCGCCTGGCACCACCCAGGGCGCCGGGGTTCCAGGTCCCCGCAGGTCGCCAACGAGGTAACCTCTGGCCCGTGACGGACCTCCCCGCCGCCATGACGGCGGCCGAGCCAGCCGCAGCGGTGGCCCAGCCCATGGTGGTCACCGTGCCGGTCGTGACCACGCCGCCCGTCGTGGCGGTCACTGTCTACCCCGACCGGGCCCGGGTGACCCGGAGCGGGACCGTAAGGCTGCCGGCCGGCGACCACACCGTCGTGGTGGAACCGCTGCCGCTGGCCATGCAGCCCGACTCGGTACGCGTCGGCGGGCGCGGGCCGGCCACCGTACTCGGTGTCGACGTGGCCCGCCGGCACCGGCCCCGGACCGCCGACCCCCGCGCGGCGGAGCTGGAGCAGCAGCGGCGGAAGCTGGTCGCGCAGGTGGCCGAGCTGGACGACGCCGACGCGGTGGAGGCGCAGCGGGTCGACTTCCTGCAACGCCTGGCCAGCCGGGCCGGGAGCAGCTACGGGCGGGCCCTGGCCGCCGGCGACGCCGACGCCACCGCCGTCGCGGCGTTCACCGAAGCGCTCGCCGAGCAGCTGGGCGCCGGGAAGGCCCGGCAGCGGGCGCTGGCCCGCCACCGCGAGGAGCTGGGCGAGGAGCTGGCCGCCCTGGACCGGCGGCTGGCCGAGCTGAGCGCCGCCCGGGAGCCGGACCGGCTGGCGGCCACCATCGGCCTGAGCGTGGAGCAGGAGTCCGATGTCGAGCTGGAGCTGTCCTATGTGGTCGGCAACGCGGGCTGGCAGTCCTCCTACGACCTGCGCTTGGACGAGGCGGCCGCGGACCGGCTCAGCCTGACCTGGTACGGGCTGGTGCGCCAGCAGACGGGTGAGGACTGGCCAGAGTGCGACCTGCGGCTGTCCACCGCCCGGCCGTCCGGCGCGGTCACCGTGCCCGAGCTGGACCCGTGGTATCTGGACCGGGTACGGCCGATCGGGCCGCCGCGGCCGATGCGCACCCGGGCCGCCGGAGCGGCCGACATGATGTATGCACCGGCGGCGATGCCGGCGCCGGGGGCCGTCGCCGTGCCGGCGATGGAGGAGGCAGCGCCCCCACCTCCGGTCCGCGAGCAGGTGGCAAGGGCCGAGCAGGGGCTCGCGGCCGCGACGTACCAGCCCGCGCGACCGGTCGCGGTGCCCTCGGACGGGGGCGCGCACCGGGCGACCGTGGCGGCCGTCGAGGTTGAGTCGACTGTGGACTACGTGACCGCGCCGTTGCGGGCTGAGGAGGCGCACCTGCGCGCCACCGTGGTCAACACCTCCACCCACACGCTGCCACCCGGGCCGGCCGCGGTCTTCCACGGCGCGGACTTCGTCGGCAGCACCCGCCTGGACACCTGGGCACCGGGCGAGGAGGTCGAGCTGGCGCTCGGCGTCGATGACCGGGTACGGGTCGAGCGCGAGCTGGTCCGCCGTACGGCGACCAAGGCCACGCTGACCTCGACCCGCCGCCGGGACGTGGAGTACAAGACGACCGTGGCCAACCACACCCCGCGCCCGGCCCGGGTCACCGTGCTGGACCAGCTGCCGGTCTCCCGCGACGACCAGATCACGGTGAAGGAGCTGCGCGCCGACCCGGGCCCTGCGGAGCGTACCGACCTCGGGGTCTACACCTGGCGGCTGGAGCTTGCACCGGGCGAGTCCCGCGATGTCCACCTGGGCTTCCGGGTCGAGGTGGGCAAGGGCGTGGAGCTGGCCGGCTGGCGGGAGTGACATTGATCGATATTCATATATCACCTCCCACCTTTTGGAATGTCACTATATCCGCTCCTACGCAAAGCAAATGCCAGTTAGTGAGCCCTCCGGATCGGCACCCTGTGGCTGAACGCATAGATCAGAAGCGGTTTCTCCGTACCCGAGGACCGTTGGAGCTGGGCGCGTGAATGACGGCTGCACGCGGGACATGGATGGTTAGGTCGGTCATGCCCGCCAACCGCGACAGGTCAATGCCGTCGGGTGGTAGCGGACCGGACATGCTGGCGTACCGGAGCGATCCGATCTCTCGCAGGGCGCCGAGATCGGTAGTGTTGGCGCTGAAACAGAGCCATTTCAGGTTTGTGATCCGCGCTAACGCCGAGAGGTTGTGCACTTGAGAGCCTTGCACGTCGAGGAACTCTAGATTCGTCAGGCCGACGAGCTGGGTCAGATCGAGATCGTCAAAAGCGCGCAAACTCAGACGGGTCAGCCCGTCGACCCATCGCTCAAGATAGCGCAGTCTATCAGCCACCGGACATGCGGTGATGCTGAGTTCCTTTGGGCCACGGAGGAATCCAAGTGGGCTGAGGTCCGTGAGATCCTGAATGTTCCCGATACCGAGCAATTCAAGATCAGTCAGTGGAGAAAGCTCGGCCAAGGCGTCGAGGGTGCCGAGGTATTCAAGACGGAGCTTCCGCAGCCGCAGGCATTGGGTGAGGGCGGCGACGTTGCTAACCCGCCCACTCCATAACCGGAGTTCTTCCAACGCGGTGGCCTCGGACAGGGGTGTTAGGTCACGCGGTGGCTCCTTCGGTGCGCGCCATCCGTAAAGGTCAAACGTCTGTAAGTTGGTGCCGGCTAACGGGCTGAGATCAGTGATTGAGCCATCTTGCGTGTCGAGGTCGACCAGTCGGGGCAGGCCGGACATGAAGGTGAGCCCGACAGTGCCCTGCGAGTATGCGCAGTAGAGCCAGGTCAAGTTGGCCAGTCGAGGCAAGGCCGGGGCGAGGTTCGGATCGTCGATTTCGAGATAGCCGTTGCAAAGGGGTGAGTCGGTCAGCACATTCTGGGCGTACTCGTCTGGGTCAAAGCGCCGCCAGGCGCGGACCAGTTCTCTTTGTACCAACATGCGGCGGTCACGGGCGAAGCGCGCGAGCAGAGGGAGCGCCGCCGGGTCGCCGATCTCCGCCGCAGCGCGGATGGTCGCCGCGGCTTCGACGGCGGTTCGCGGCTGGGACCGGGTGAGGAGGTCCAAGGTGAAGGCGCCCGCCCGAGAAAGGAGTCTGGCCGCAGTCATGGTCTTGGGTGGCAGCAGCTCGGCGGTGGCGCCCTCGATCGCCTGCCGGAGCTGTGGGGGAAGCTCCGGTGAGGTCTCCAGGCAGGCCACGGCGACCAGACGCAGCGCGTCGCGGGTAGCTGCTGGCACATCCTGGCTGCTGCGGTCGAGCAGGCCTTGCAGCAGCTCCGTGCGCTGGGAGACAGGGGCGTGGCCCGCGGCCATCACCACGACCTCGCTCCAGAAGTCCGTGTACGCGTTGGCCACGAGGGCGCCGATGTCGTCGGTGGCGACGGCCTCGGCGGCGGCCAGATACTCCTGGAACGAGCGGTGTACGAAGTCGGTCTCACCTTCGACGGCTTCCCGGAGCAACCCGCTGCGCTCCAACAGCAGCCGGTACACCTCGTCGGCCGATGCCTTGATCTGCGTCATCGACTGCAGCTTCGCCACGATCCGGGCCCGTACCCGATCCGCAGGTGCAGCGGACCATCCGTTGCGGATCAGCCAGTAGGCAATGTCGCGTAACAGCAGGGTCTTGTCGGTGCGGCTCAACGTGTCGAGCTGGCCGACGCGGCGTTCGCTGTCGCGCCGTTCCAGCAGCATGTGCAGTGCCACCTCGTAGAGCTCCATGCGGTTGCCCGGCAGCTGCGCTCGCCGGTCCCGGTGAAGCGCACAGAGCAAGGCACACAACAGCGGGTAGGACGCGAGCTGTCGAAGGTGGCGGTGCTCGGCGAGGGCTTGGACGAGGTGCCGCTCATAGTCCTCCAGCTCGTCCCGGTCGGCTTTCCGTGTGGTCTGCTCACGCATCGCGTCGTGCCACCGGCTGATGAAGATCGGTATGTCCGTGCGGCTCATCGGGTCGAACTCGGCGACGTCGAAGTCCTCACGCCCGAGCCACTCGGCCGGCGCGGCTGCCGGTCGAGAGGTAACGACAAAGCGGGCACGAGGGAAGGTGGCCACAAGGTCGCGCAGCCAGCGTCGGGCATCGTCGCGGCGGTCCTGGGTCAGCTCGTCGACGCCGTCGATAAGCAGGACGGCGCGCCCAGATCGCAGCTGCTGATGCACCCAGCCGGGTGGCTTCTCGGCCGATATGTGCCGGCCCACCTCGCTGAGGAAGTCCTCGGGTGCGGGCAGCGTACCGCTGGCGTGCCGGCGTAGCGGGACGAAGAACGGCACGGTGTCGTTCCAGTCCTGCAGATGTGGACCGAACGTGCCCCGCGCACTGTTCACCGCGATCCACTGGAGCAGGGTTGTCTTGCCGAGCCCGGCTTGGCCGCGGACGAACAGCCGTCGCGTCGCCGCGAGCACCTCGTCGACTCGCGCCGTGGTGGCACCGGTCGGCTGCTGTTCGGCAGGCTGGAAGACTTGCTGGCTATCCGCGCGCCGCAGGATGAACTCGCCGGAGACCGTCAGGCTGAGGTACGCCACCGAAAGCGGATAGTGCCGGCTGGACTCGGTGAGGGTGGCACCGAAGAACTCGATGTTGTCAAGGCGGTTGGCGACGAGCTGGCGGTAGTCCCGCTCGAAGTCGGCAACGCCACGGCGTGCCGGCAGCCGCTCCAGCACCATGCGTAGGTCGTCGAGGATCTGCCGTTCGCGGCGAAGCAGCTCGGCGAATGCCGCAGGGCTTCCACCCATGGGCAAGGTCCGCACCACCTCGATGGTGTAGGCGCAGCACTCGCGCAACAGCAGGTCGTAGAGCGAGGTCGCGGCCTCGGACAGCGCCGAGCGCAGTGCTCGTTCGGGGTCTTGGCCGCGTAGGTACCTGTCCAGGAAGCCCGCGTCGAGATCTTGGGCGAACAGATCGGCGTCGGTCAGCGCCGCCGTCGTGAATGTCAGCTGCACCGCCTCGACGGCTGCCAGGGCCTCGTTCTCCGGAAGATCCCTGAACTCGTGCCGGACCAACGGCTCAACGCGGTCAGCTATCAGCTCGGCCGCTTGTTCCCAGAGTCGCCTGAACTGGCGTTCTTCGCGCGTAACCGCGAGCCGACGTCCCACGAGATCGATGACGCCGGTACCGGCTCCAGCCAGGATCTTGTGGTCGCCGAGCCAGACCTCACACGCGGTCTTGGCGACCGCGGTGCCCACGGCGATCGCGGCCAACTCCAACCCCGACACGACATTGGCCCCCAGATGACGGTACGGACAGCCTGATCGAGGGTGCCATATCTGCGCCACTCCTCCGGGCTGGCCGGTGGGACCACGCGGAGCACCACCGCGCCAGCCGCGCGATCGTCAGTCCGAGGCCGAATCCGGCGAGCACCAGGTCCGTGCCGAGCCGCGCCAGGTCGAAGCGCGTATCACAGGGGTAGTACAGTTGGTGGGTGCCGTACGAATGGGAGGGTTGGGCGCTGCGGGCCCTGGTCGGCATCGAGCCCTACGAGGTGCGCCAGGCGCTGGAGGCCAAACACCGGTGGCCGCGGCCCGGACACGGCCCGTCTGGCGCGCAGGTCCTGACAATCTGGGGCCGGACCTGGGTCGGTCGGGCGCTGGTTGTGGCCGTGTACCACGTCAGCGGGTTCACTTGGAAGATCGTTGGCGCCCGTGACATGACCGACGCCGAGCAGGTTGAGTTTGGCCGGTGGGAGGACACGCGATGAACGATGAGCAGGGGCTGCCTCGTACCCCCGAAGAGGTCGCCTCCTTTATGGACAACCTTTCCTTCACCTCGCCGCCCAACCGGGAGCAGGAGGAAGCCCTGCTCGCGTCGCTGCCGCCGGCCGGGTCAGACGTCATGGTGGTGCGCTCGCTTCGCCTGCCTATCGAGGTCGATGAGGCAGTCGCTGCTGCCGCCCGGGCTGCGGGTATACCCAAGACGGCGTGGATCAGGCAGGCGATCGAGATGGCGCTGGCACTGCAGGCCGAGGAGGACCAACCGATCTCCCGTGCTGAGGCGCTGCGGGCGTTGACACTGCTGCGCCCAGCCCGTCGCGTCGCCTGAGGTCCGCGAACCGTGGACCGTCTCCTGCTGCGCTACCGGCTTCGAGCGTCCATAGACAAGTCATGTGACCGCGCGGTCCCGGCGGCTGCCCAGTGCCAGCCCGACCAGCGCGCCGAGGGCACACAGCGCCGCGGTGGCCAGGAACATCTCCCGGTACTCGACCTGGAGCGCGGCCCGGACCGCCTCGTTGTAGGCCGCCAGCTTCGCCCGATACTCGGACTCGGTGAGCCCGAACGGCAGCGGGGTGTCCAGCCGCGCGGTCAGCTCCTGGAAGCGGTGCAGGCCCCAGGCGGAGAGCGCGGCCACCCCGACCAGCATGCCGATCATCCGGGTCACCACCACCGCCGCGGACGCCACCCCGTGCTGGACCGGTGGGACCGCGCGGAGCACCGCCGCGGCCAGCGGCGCGATCGTCAGCCCGAGGCCGAGACCGGCGAGCACCAGGTCGGTGTCGAGCCGCGGCAGGGACAGCGCGCCGATCTCGTGCCGCAGCGACAGCACGTCGACCGGCCAGTTCGCGACCAGCACGTAGCCGACCGCGGCCAGGGCCAGCCCGAACGCG
>DASSUC010000124.1:0-17565 GCA_035707405.1 Micromonosporaceae bacterium
GCGCACGTTGGTGTCCTCGGTCGCGTCGACCACCTCCTGCGGGGTCGAGGCCGAGTACGAGATGGCCAGGCGCACGTACTGCATGGTGATGGTGGAGGCGCCCTGCGAGACGCTGCCGCTCTGCCGGTTGGCCACGAAGGCACGGGCGACGCCCTGCGGGTCGACGCCGTTGTGCTCGTAGAAGCGCTGGTCCTCGGCGGCGAGCATCGCCTTGCGCATGATCGGGGCAATGTCGTTGAGTGCGATGTCCCGCCGGTTCTCGTCGTAGAGCGTGGTGAGCAGGGTCTTGCGGTCGGACGCGTAGAGGTAGGTGATCTGCGGTGACCGCTTCACGGTGAGCTCGGACGGCAGCTTGTCGAAGGCCTCGGCGCCGGCCTTGGCGGCCAGCCCCGACATGGCGACCGCGGGGAAGGCGGCAGCGGCGACTACGACGCCCGCGAGTATTCCGCACACGATCAACGAGGCGCCATTCGTAAACATGTTGTGGTCGCGTTGACGCATCCAGCTCACCGCCTCAGGGTACGTCAGCGGGGGTGGTGACTGCGCGTCCTGCCGGGCTGCGCGGTCGTTATGCAAGACGCACGACCTCTGGCGCCTGTGACCTGGTCATGGAGCCGTCCGGTGAACCACCGCGGGCGGCTTCGGGGCGGGTCCTGCCAGGGGCTGGCGAGGGGGGAATAAGAGAATGAGCATGGTCACGGACTGGCTGAGCCTGGCCGCGTGTCGGGACGAGGACCCGGACGCACTGTTCGTGAAGGGGGCGGAGCAGAACGTTGCCAAGCGGATCTGCCGCGGCTGTCCAGTGCGGTACGAGTGCCTGGCCGATGCGCTTGACAACCGGATCGAGTTCGGGGTTTGGGGGGGTATGACGGAGCGGGAACGCCGGGCGTTGCTGCGGCAGTACCCGCAGGTGCACAGCTGGCGGCGGATGTTCGAGGAGCGGCTGCGGCGGCAGGAGCTGGTGCCGACTGCCTAGCGCTGGCGCTGGTTGGTCGGCGCTGGCCAGCTGGCCGGCTGCTGGTCGGCGTTGGCCTGCTGGTCGGCGCTGGCCGGCTGGTTGGTCAGCGCCGGTCGGCCAGCGCGGTGCCGATCTCGCGGAGGCCGTCGAGGTCGTGCACGTCGGAGGCGAGCGCGGTCACCGTCACCACCGGCACCTGGGGGTACGCCTCGGAGAAGCTGGCCGCTACCCGGCGCTCGCGGGCCGCCTGCTGGGCCAGCGCGGCGTGCACCCGTAGCGCCGCCGCGGTGGCCGCAGAGCCGCCCTGCCCGTCCAGGCGGCCCGCGGCGGCCAGGCTGGCATCGGCGGGCAGGTCCGGTGCGGCGACCCGGTGCACCCGGTTGAGCACCAGGCCGGCCAGCGGCATCCGCTCCTGCGCCAACCGGCCCGCGAAGTAGGCGGCCTCGCGGATCGCATCCTGCTCCGGGGCGGCCAGCACCAGGAAGGCGGTCTCGCGGTCCTGGAGGATGCGGTAGGTCTGCTCGGCTCGGGCCCGGAAGCCGCCGAACATGGAGTCCAGCGCGGCGACAAAGCCGGACAGGTCAGTCAGCAGCTGCGTGCCGAGCACCCGCTGGACCGTCCTGGAGAACACCCCGAACGAGGCGGTGACGAGGTTGAACATGCTCCGCCCGCCGGCCCGCGCCGGGGCCAGCAGCAGGCGCAGCATCCGGCCGTCGAGGAACCGGGCCAACCGTGCCGGCGCGTCCAGGAAGTCAAGGGCGGAGCGGGACGGCGGGGTGTCCACCACGATCAGCTCCCACTCCTCGGTCGCCCGCAGCTGCCCGAGCTTCTCCATCGCCATGTACTCCTGCGTGCCCGAGAAGGTCGAGCTCATCGCCTGGTAGAACGGGTTGGCGAAGATCTCCTCCGCCCGTCGTGGGTCGGTGTGGGCCAGCACGACCTCGTCGAAGGTCCGCTTCATGTCGAGCATCATGGCGTGCAGCTCACCGCCGCCGACCCCCTTCACCTGGCGGGGGGTGTTGTCCAGCTCGACCAGGCCGAGCGACTGGGCCAGGCGCCGGGCCGGGTCGATGGTCAGCACGACGGTGCGGCGGCCGTGCCGCTCGGCGGCGCGCAGGGCCACCGCCGCGGCGGTCGTCGTCTTGCCGACCCCGCCCGCGCCGCAGCAGACGACGATCCGTACCCCGGGGTCAGCGAGGATCTCGTCGACGTTGAGCCACGGGGCGGCGCGGTCGGACGGCACGATCCGAGCGTATCCGCAACGCTCCGGCCGGGGCCTGCGCTGCGTACTACCGGGCGCTGAGCAGGGCCGCGGCGAGCCGGTCGAGGCCGGCCCGGTCGAGGCCGTGGGGCAGCAGCGGCAGCTCGACCAGCGGCCGGCCCAGCTCGGCCAGGTCTGCCCGGAGCGACTCCTCAATGGCCTGCCGGGTGAGGTGGTCGCGTACCTCCGCATGCAGCCCGGTGACGGTGGCCCGGTCCGCGGGCAGGCCCGCGGCGACCAGCCCCCGGCGCAGCTCCGCCTGGCTCGGCACGCCGCCGGCGAGCAGCGGGGGGCGGGTGGCGTTGATGATCACATTTCCCACCGGGATGCCGAGCGTGGCCAGCTCCATGACCGCGTCGGTGGTCTCCTGCACCGGCATCTCCTCCAGCAGGGTCACCACGTGCACCGCGGTCATCGGGGAGCGCAGCACCGCGGCCACGCCCTCGCTCTGGCTCTTGATCGGGCCCACCCTGGCCAGCCGGGCCGTCTCGGCGGTCACGTTGAGAAACCGCCCGATCCGCCCGGTCGGTGGCGCGTCCAGCACCACGGCCGAGTAGACCCGGCGGCCGTCCACCGCGCGCGTCGTCGCCTCCTTGACCTTGCCGGTCAGCAGCACGTCGCGCAGGCCCGGGGCGATCGTGGTCGCGAAGTCGATCGCGCCGATCTTGGCCAGCGCCCGCCCGGCACGGCCGAGCTTGTAGAACAGGTCGAGGTA
The DNA here is from genome assembly GCA_035707405.1 of Micromonosporaceae bacterium. Classification (GTDB taxonomy): domain Bacteria; phylum Actinomycetota; class Actinomycetes; order Mycobacteriales; family Micromonosporaceae; genus DASSUC01. The sequence continues at coordinate 2,935 of DASSUC010000124.1, forward strand.
CTCCAGCAGCGCCTCCTCCGCGTCCACGGCGAGGGCACGGACCTCACCGCCACCGGGCGCGTCCGCGATGCGCCACTCCTCGTACGGCAGCGGTGGGGTGTCGAAGAGCTGGGCGATGCCCTGCCGGCCCTCCACCTCGACCAGCAGCGTTCGGCGGCCTCCGCCGGCCAGCGCCAGGGCGAGCGCCGCGGCGACGGTGGTCTTCCCGGTGCCGCCCTTGCCGGTGACGACGTGCAGCCGGGCGGGCCAGCTACCCGCCTCGGACCCGCCGCGACCGGCCGCCGGCGACCGGGTCTCATGGGAGGACCGGGTCTCATGGGAGTCGGTGTGTTCGGCCTCGTCCGTCATCCAGGGGCGTCCCTTGTCGCGGTGGCCGTCCAGCGGATCATGGCACGGGCGGCCGGCCGCTAGGCCGAGCTCACCTCGCACACGAACCACCCGGTCTTCTTCACCACGGTGAACTTGAGGGCCTGCTCGGCGACCTTCTCGTCCTCTGTGGTGACCTTGACCTTGACGTCCACGGTGGCCTTCTCGCCGTCCTCACCGGACACCGTCGGGGTGGCCCAGCTGAACTTCGGGTTCTTGTACTGCTTCGCGTACTCGCCGATCTCGTTGATCTTCTTGGTCAGGTCGTTCTTGTCACGCGCCTCGGAGCAGACGAACGCGCTCGCCTTGTCCACGTCGCGGTCGGTGTAGACCGCCTGCAGGAAGCCGTTCACCGCCTCGGTCGGGTTGACCGACCCCTGGCCGTCCGCCTCCCGCAGCAGCAGGAACGCGGCGGTGCCCCCGCCGCCGCAGAGCAGCACGGCCAAGCCGAGGACGACCAGCGTGATCAGCAGGCCCCGGCGCTTGCGTGGCGGCCCGCCCGGAGCCCCCGGCGGAGGGAAGCTCGGGTCGTAGCCCGGGGTGGGGTAGCCAGGCCCGGGCGGGTAGCCGGGTGCGGTCGGGTACGCCGACGTGGGCGGGTAGGGCTGCGCCTGCCCGGGATAGCCGGGCTGCTGCGGATAGCCGGACGGGTAACCGGGCTGCTGAGGGTGGGGGAAACCGGCCTGCTGCGGGTAGCTGGGCTGCTGGGGGTAGCCGGGCGACACCGGGGGGCTGGACTGCGGGTAGCCGGGGTACGCCGGATAGCCGGGCTGCTGCGGGTAGCCGCCCGGAGACGTCGGCTGCGTTGGCCCGAACGGGTCAACGGCAGGCGGGTACGCCCCAGCGCCGGCGTCACCGGGGGGTGCGCCTGCGCCGGGTTGAGCCGGCTGGTGCGGCTCGGCCGGCGGCTGGGTCCCGTCGCCATATGGCGGTTGGCTCATGTCTCCCCCGAGGAGGCGTCAGGCGCGCGGACGACAGGCAGGCCCGGCCGACGCGCAGAACAGGCCCTGCGAAGCTCGGTACGCCTCGCCGCGGACAGCGTACGCGCCCATGGCCAGCCCTCGCCGCCGGTCAGCCGCTAGGGTGCCCCCATGCAGCAGAAGTGGGAGTACGCCACGGTTCCACTCCTGGTCCACGCCACCAAGCAGATTCTCGACAACTGGGGCGAGGACGGCTGGGAGCTGGTGACCGTGGTGCCGGGACCGAACCCGGAGCAGCTCGTGGCGTATCTCAAGCGTCCGCGGGAGGCCTGATGAGCGGTGACGACCCGATGAGCCGGCACGGGCAGGCGGGTACGGAGCCGGTGGCCGGCGTCGACCCGTACGTCCGGCTGGCCGAGCTCGGCATCACCCTGCCCGAGGTGGTGCCGCCGGTGGCGTCCTACGTGCCGGCGGTGCGGACCGGCAACCACGTGTACGTGTCCGGCCAGCTGCCGATGGCCGACGGCGTGCTGCTGGCCACCGGCAAGGTGGGTGCGGAGGTCTCCGCCGAGGAGGCCAAGGCGCTCGCCCGGCGGTGCGCGCTCAACGTGCTCGCGGCGGTGGACGCCCTCGTCGGCCTGGACCGCGTGGTCAAGGTGGTCAAGGTGGTCGGCTTCGTGGCGTCGGCCGAGGGCTTCACCGACCAGCCGAGCGTGGTCAACGGCGCGTCGGAGCTGTTCGGCGAGGTGTTCGGCGAGGCCGGGCGGCACGCCCGCAGCGCCGTGGGCGTCGGCGAGCTGCCCCGCAACACGCCGGTGGAGGTGGAGGCGATCGTCGAGGTCAGCTGACCGGCCAGGCTCGGGACACACATGTTGGACGGATTGGCGGTAACCGGCAGGTCGGGCGCGCTCCGCCGTACGATCGCATCCATGGCGGGAGCGGGAACCGGGCCGGCGCACCTCACCATGCCCGCGGCGGCGCTGGCGGACCAGCTGCCGAGCTGGGCCGCCCTGGTGCGGGCGCACAACCCCGGACCGATGACGCTGGAAGGCACCAACACCTGGGTGCTGCGCGCCGCCCAGGGCGAGCCGGCCGTGGTCGTCGACCCCGGCCCGCTCGATGAGGACCACCTGGCGGCGGTGGCGGCGTACGCGCCGATCGGCGCGGTGCTGCTGACGCACGGCCATCCCGACCATATCGACGGCGTTGCCCGGCTGGTGGAGCTGACCGGGGCCGTCGTGGCCACCCTCGGGCAGCCCGCGCCGCCCGGCGCCGACCTGGACATCGCCGGTCTGGGCGACCCCGGCCTCGACATCAGGGCGATCGCCACCCCTGGGCACACCGCGGACTCGGTGAGCTACCTGGTCCAGGCCGGCGGTGAGCAGGCCGTGCTGACCGGTGACACGATCCTCGGCCGGGGCACGACGGTCGTGGTGTGGCCCGACGGCGACCTGGGTGACTACCTGGCGAGCCTGGAGCGGCTCGCCCGGCTCGGCTCGATCCCGGCGCTGCCCGGGCACGGCCCCGCCCTGGCCGACTGCGCCGCTGCGGCCAGGTTCTACCTGGCCCACCGCCACGCGCGCCTGGACCAGGTCCGGGCGGTGCGGGCGGCGGGGGCGGCGACCCCGGCGGAGGTCGTGGCGGTGGTGTATGCGGACGTCGACCGCGCTCTGTGGCCGGCGGCGGAGTGGTCCGTGCAGGCGCAGCTGGCGTTTCTGGACCGGGAGGCGTCTCTGGCCGAGGAGCCGTCCCGAGCGCCGGGCCGGGAGCCGTTCCGGGCGCCGGGCCGGGAGGCGGCCCGGGCGCCGGACGGGCTGGCGACCCCGTGACCTGCCCGGTGTGCGGGACCGTGGCCGTGCCGGGTGCCCGGTTCTGCCACCACTGTGGCGTGGGCCTTCCGGCCGCCGCCACCCTGCCCGCCACCGAGCGCAGGGTGGTCACGGTCCTCTTCGGTGACCTGTCCGACTTCACCACCTGGGCCGAGGACCTCGACCCGGAGCGGGTCGGTGCGGTCACCGACCGGGTGATGGCGGCGCTGGCCGGGGCCGTGAAGACCTTCGGCGGGCACGTGGACAAGCTGACCGGCGACGGCATCATGGCGGTGTTCGGGGCCCCGGTCGCCCACGAGGACGACGCCGAGCGCGCGGTCCGGGCCGCCCTGGCGATGCAGCGGGCGGTCCGGCGGGTGCTCGACGACGAGCGGGGCGGCGGGGCTCCGCTGGGCCTGCGGGTCGGGCTGAACACCGGCGAGGTGGTGGCCGGGGTGCAGGCAGCGCTGGAGTACACCGTCATCGGCGACACGGTGAACACCGCCGCGCGCCTGGCCGACGCGGCCGCGGTCGGTGCCGCGTATGCCGGCGCGGCCACCTCCGCGGCGACCCGACGGGTCGCGTCCTGGCGCCAGCTGCGCCCGTTGCGGCTGAAGGGCAAGCGGGAGCCGGTCAAGGCGTACGAGCTGCTGGGCCTGCATGACGCCCCGGGCACCCGGTCGGGGCTGGGCGACGAGGCGCCGTTCGTGGGCCGGGAGTCGGAGCTGGGCCGGGTGGCCGGGCGCCTGGCCGAGGTGGTGGACCGGGGCGAGCCGCGCTTCCTGGTGCTGACCGCGGAGGCGGGGATCGGCAAGACCCGCTTCGCCGCCGAGGTGGAGCGGCTGGCGGCCGGCTTCGACCCCGGCCCGGGCCGGTTCGCCGCGCACGCCGGGGCCCGGGTGCTGTCGGTGCACTGCGCCGCATACGGCGAGCGCCGGCGCCTGGCTCCCCTGGCTGACCTGGTCCGCACGGCCGCAGGCCTGCCCGGCGATGCCGGCCCGAGCCTGCCCCGGGCGGCGGTCGACGAGCGGCTGCGCCGGCTGGCCCAGCGGCTGGGCCGGGCCGGGCCGGCGCGCCCGCCGATCGCCATCGAGCTGCTGCTGGCCCTGCTCGGGTACGCCGAAGCGCCGGCCGCGCCCCGCGCGGCCAGCGGCGACGGCGCGTGGGGGCCAACCGCCAGCGAGAGCGCCGAGCCGGACGCCGAGGCGGTGCCCGGTGCGGTGGCCGACCTGCTCAGTGCCCTGTCGACCGAGACGCCGCTGGTCGTCATCGTCGACGACGTGCACGACGCGACGCCGGAGAGCGCCAACGCGCTGGGCGCCATGCTCTCCCGGCTGGCCGGCCCGGTGCTGGCGCTGCTGTTCGGCCGGCCGGAGCTGGTCCGGATCCCGGGCCTGCTGACCCGGCTGGCCGACGCCGAGGTGCTGGCGCTGCCGGCCCTGCGCGGGGCGGACGCGGCCCGGCTGCTGACCGCGTACCTGGGCGGGGGCCGCCTGCCGAAGGAGGATGAGGACCGCCTGCTGGCGACGGCCCAAGGCAACCCGTTCTACCTCGCCGAGCTGGTGACGCTGCTGCTGGAGCGCGGCGTGCTGCGCGGTGAGGCGGCCCGTGGGCCGGCCGGCTCCGCTCCAGCGACCAACGCTGCGGCGGCGTGGTGGCTCGCGCCCGGGTCGCTCGGTGGCCGGCTGCTCTCCCGGGACCTGGCGGCCGTGCTCGCCGCGCGCATCGACGCGCTCCCGGCCGACGCCCGGTCGGTGCTGCGCGACGCGGCCGTCATCGGGGACACCGTGCCGGCCCCGGCCCTGGAGGCGCTGCGGGAGCGCCGGGCCGGGCGGGACGGGCATCCCGCGGCGGTGGTCGCGGTCGAGCTGGAGCGGGCCGTCGAGGAGCTGCTCAACCGCCGGATGCTGCGCCGCACCCGGGGCGGGTACGCGTTCGCCACGCCCCTGCTGCGGGAGGCCGCGTACGGGGGTCTGGGCAAGGCCGACCTGGCCGAGCGGCACGCGTACCTGGCCCGGTGGGCGGCGGCCCCGGCGGCCGTGGGTCGGGCCGGCATGAACGAGGAGACCCTGGACGCGTTCACCGCCGAGCACGCCGAGCGGGCGCTCGCCCTGGCCGACGCGGTAGGCCTGCGACCGGACGCCACGGCCCGGACGGTCGCCCCGGTCGGCATCGCGGCGCTGGGGCGGGCGGCCCGGCGGGCCAGCGCCAGCGGCGAGCCCGCGCTCGCGGTGCACTACGTCGAGCGGGCTGCGGCAATGGCCGGCCAGGCGCTGCCGGTCGCCGACCGGCTGGTGCACGCCCAGGCGCTGTTGCAGCTGCGGCGGGCATCTGAGGCGCTCGGCCACGCCGAGAAGATCTGCGCCAACGCCGGGGACGACCCGGCCACCCGGGCTGCCGCGCTGCTGGTCGCCGGGCGTTCGCACGCCCTGATGGGCGACCGGACCCGGGCGTACGGCGTGTGGCAGGAGGCGCTGGAGGTGGCCACGGCCGCCGGTCTCGCCGGGGAACGGGCCGAGGCGATGCGGCGGCTGGGCATGGCCGACTTTCTCGGCGGCCGGCTGGCCGAGGCGAGCAACCGGTTCGCCGCGGCGTACCAGGTGGCGGTGGCCGCCGGCGACCGGCCCAACCAGGCCTGGTCATTGCAGAACCTGGCCTGGGTGACGACCACCCGCGGCGACTTCCTGGGCGCGGACGCGGCCCTGACCCGGGCGGCCCGGCTCTTCGCCGAGCTGCGTGACCCGGTGGGGCGGGCCTGGCTGCGCGGGACCACGTCGTTCGCGCGGCTGCTCGCCGGCCGGCTGATCGAGGCCCGGCGGCTGGCCCGCGCGTTCCTGCCGTTCGGCGAGCGCGTGGGCGAGGCCTGGGCGGTCGGCACGCTGCGGGCGGTGGACGCGTTCGCCGGTGCGGAGCTGGGCGAGATGGCCGAGGCCGACCGGGAGGCCCGGCGGGCGTACCGGGACTTCGTGTCCGTGGCCGACGACTGGGGCCGGGGCTTCGCGCTCGTGGTCCGCGGGGTGATCGCGCGCGGGCTGGCCGAGCCGAGCCACGCGGCCGACCTGCTCACCGATGCGCTGGAGTACGGCGAGCGCACCGCCCACCCGCTGCTGATCGGCATGGCCCAGACCATCCGCGGGCTGGTGGCGCTGGACGTGGGCGACCCGGTCACCGCGGAGGCCGACGCGCACGCCGTCCTCGAGGTCGTCAAGCCGCACGACGTGCTGGAGAGCGCCCAGGTCGGGCCGCTGGTGCTGCTGGCGCTGGCCCGACTGGCGCGCGGCCACGCCGCCGACGCGCTGCCGCTGCTCGAGCAGGTCGCGGCCGAGGCGGAGGCGCCTTCCCTGCTGTTCCCGCGCCGGCTGGCGGTGGCCCAGTACGCCTCGGTCCTGGTGGCTGCCGGCCGGGCGGATGAGGCGGTCGGGTGGGCCCGCCGGGCGGTGGCCCTGCCGGGCGAGGATGTCCGCAGCCGGGTCACCGCGTGGCGGGTGCTCGCCGAGGCGCTCGCCGTCGCCGGCGACCCGTCCGAGGCGCGGGCGGCGGCGCTGGTGGCGGTGGAGCACGCGTACGCCACGCAGCAGGTGAGCGAGCGAGGCGCCGCCGACGAGGTGCTGCGCCGGCTCTCCGCCGGTGCGCCCACTCCGGTCTGACCCGCGCTGACAGTTTGGTCGCGCTGACAGTTGGTCGCGCTGACGGTTTGGTCGCGCTGAAAGCGCCTGACCAGGGCCGCACGCTCCCGCGTGCAGCCTGCTGACAAACGCAGGACAGAGCCGCACGAGGTGGCTGGCGTACGTTGGACAGCGTGAGCGACTCCGCCGACGCGCTGCCGCCGCCGACCGTGCCTGGTTTGTCCGGGTTGATGGTGCTGGCCAGAGGTGGCTACGCGACGGTGTACCGGGCCACCCAGGAGTCGGTCGCCCGCGAGGTCGCGGTCAAGGTCGAGAACCGGGCCCTGGCGAGCGAACGCGACCAGCGCCGGTTCCTGCGCGAGGCGCGGGCCGCCGGGCGGATGTCCTCGCACCCGCACGTGGTCGACCTCTTCGATGCCGGCGTGACGACGGAGGGGCACCCCTACCTGATCATGGAGCTGTGCGACGGGTCGTACGCGGACCGGATCCGGAGCGCGCCGCTGCCGCCGTACGAGGTCCGCGACGTGGGTGTGAAGATCGCCGACGCGCTCGCCGACGCGCACGCGCTCGGCGTGCTGCACCGGGACGTGAAGCCGGCGAACCTGCTGCTCAGCCGGTTCGGGGAGCCCGCGCTCGCCGACTTCGGGCTGGCCATCCTCGCCGAGACCCGGGACACCTCGGTCACCCTGGACGTGCTCACCCCGGCGTACGCGCCGCCCGAGCTGTTCCGGCACCACGCGCCGTCGTCCTGTGTGGACGTCTACGCGCTCGCCGCGACGCTCTACGCCCTGCTCAGCGGGCGCCCTCCGCGCTGGCGCAAGGACCGCAACCCGAGCCTGGTCACGTTGCTGGAGCTGTTCGACGAGCCGATCCCGGACCTGCCCGGCGTCCCGGCCGGCCTGGTCGACCTGCTCCGGCTCGGCATGCTGAACGACCCCGACGCCCGGCCGACCGCCGAGCAGCTGCGCGACCTGCTCGCGACGCTGGACCTCACCGCCGAGCCGCCCACCGTGCCGATGGCCTGGCAGGCGGTGGCTCCCCGGTCACCAGGGCCGGTGCCGGTCAGCCCCGGCCCGCCGGTCAGCCCCGGCCCGCAGGGAGGCTGGGCGGTGCCCACCGGGTGGCAGGGTGACCTCGGCGAGGAGACCATCGCCCACCCGTTCCTTCCCGGGCCGCCGCGCCAGCCCGCCGGGTCGCCCGGATCCCCGGTGGCGCCGCCCGGCTCGCCGGCTGCGCCGCCCTATCCGGTTGGGGCACCCGGCTCCCCGGCAGGGCCACCGTATCCGCACGCGGCGTATCCGGCCGGGCCGCAGTATCCGCAGCCGTACCAGCCGGGCAGCCCGGCGCACCCGCCGGGCGGGGGGCCGCGCCCGCCGGCCGGGCCGGCGCCCTCGACCTCAGCAAAGCCGAGACGCCGCTGGCGCCGGTGGCTGGGGCTCGGCGGCACGCTGGTCGCCGTCGCGCTGCTGCTGGCCACCGGCGTCTGGTACGCCGCTGCCCGGCCCGCCCCGGCCCCGGCAAAGACCCAGCAGGCGCGGCCGGGAGCCAACCGGGTCACCGGTGACCCGGCGATCGGCGCCTGCCTGCTCACCGCCGTGCAGGCTCGCTGTGCCGACCTGGACCGCCCGGAGTGCTACGGCCGGCTCACCGTCTCCGGCGGCGTGGCCCGCGCCAAGGCGCTGCCGTGCGAGCAGGCGCACACCTGGGAGGTGTTCGCGCTGGCCGAGCTGCCGGCCGCGCTGAGGGGCGTCCCGCATGCGACGGTTGTCCAGGCAGAGCCGGTGCGCCAGGTCTGCAACGCGACGAACCTGCTCGTGGTGGACCTGAGGACCGTCGGCTGGCGCGTTGCCGTGCTACCGCCCACCGCATCTGAGTACGACGCCGGGCGGCGCGACTTTCGCTGTCTGGCCGGCAAGGGCGAGGACGAGCTGGTCGGCGCGACCCTGGGCCGTGACAGCTAAACCAAACTTCAGGGCTCTGGGGTCGGCGTACGTGTGGACCGGCCATGGGCAAAGAAAGAGGGGCAGCGGCCACGTGAGCGGCGAGTGCCCCTTTATGTCTAACCCGAGCATACACAAACGAGCCGAGCCGGCCGGGTCCACTACCGTACATGGGTGGTTTTCCCGGCTCCAACGAACACGTACGACCGTCATGTTCGGGCGCGGATGGTCGACTTCTTCACCCTTGACGGGCTGCCCTGGCCACGGCGGCTGTGGGATGTCGGGTCCCTGCTGGCGCTGCGGGAGCTGTGGGAGGCCGGAACGTGGGCTCGACAGGGCGTGCTGTCGAGCGCCGCCGTGGAGTGGCAGCGCAACGAGCTGCGCGCGGTCGTCGGGCCGGACATCGGTCTGGGCAGTCGGGAGTTGCGCCGCGAGCTGACCACGCTGTTGAACCAGCCGCTGCCCGATCCCAGCCCCGCCCACCGGCGGCTGCGGGAAGTGATCGAACATGCCCATGGCAGGTACGTGCGCCGGTGGGCCGAGGCGGCTGCCCTGCCGGAGGCAGACCGGCCCCGGCCCGAACGACTGGCCCGTACGGTCGCCGCGCACCTGCTCGATCTCGGCTACGACGCCGGCAACCTGGCCGCGTGGGCCACCGAGATGGTTCGCGGTCGCGCCACCGCGGCGGAGGTCATCGAGGAAGCCGTGGCGCTGGACGCGGCCAGCCCGCGCAGGTTCACTGTGCTCGCCGTGCTCACCAATACACCCGAGAGGCCGATGGCACAGAAGCACGAGGCGTGGCTGTCCAGCCGTGACGTGGTCGGCTGGCTAACCGAACGCGGTCACTCCACCAGCGGCCTGCGCGCTGGCGGCGGCTTCCTGTACCGAGTAACCGCTCGGGATCCGTTCAGCGCCGCCGGACAGGTCCGCGAGCTGGTTGAGCGGATGGTCGCCCGCTCGTCGTTCATGCGCAACAACCGGGACGGGATCAAGCCTGCCGACCACATTTGGGTGGACGGGCATCCCGACCCTGTTCCGTTTGCCACTCCGGCCCGCGGCGCAGATGTTTTGTCACTGGTCCAGGAGGGTCACCTGTATCAGGTCGGCGGAGAGCGCAAGCTGATCGACGACGCACTCGAGTTGGCCGCCCCGGTCAACCGGGGCGCTCTCGGGCCGGCGGTCGCGGGAGCTTGGGCGGCGGTCGAGTCGCTGCTGTCGCACCCAGACGATCCGGCCGAGGAGGAGCGATCAGGCAAGGCGGTCGCTGCCGACCGGCTCGCTGCGATCATCGCCTGCTCTTGGCCGCGCGCCGAGCTGACGGCTCTGGCCCATCGTCACCAGCCGGACGCAACCGACGCCCTGGCTGAGAAACTGGCCGGCTGCGCCACCAACCGAGACCGCGCCTTCGCCGTCGCGGTCGCGCTGGCTGCCGGAGAGTCGCTCACGATCGGGCGCGGGCCTCGGTTGGACTCCGATATCGCGGCCATGCACCGGATGAGCCGCGTCATCGCCGACCCGCAGCGGGAGCTCGCTGGCGCCGTAGCCAGCTTCAAGATGGCGATGCGGCGGCTGTACCGCACCCGCAACATCGTGCTGCACGGCGGATCCACCCAGGGAGTCGCGTTAAACGCGGCGCTGCGCATCGCCGCACCGCTGGTCGGCGCGGGCCTTGACCGGATCACGCACGCAGCCCTGGTCGAAGGACTCGCTCCGCTGGACCTAGCCGCCCGCGCCGAGGTCGGACTGCGCCTGGCCGGAGGCGAAACCGGGCTGAGCGTGGTGAATCTGCTGGAGCCGCAGCGGTAAGCCGCACGGTGACCAGTCCTGGGATGGAAAGAAGGGGGCCCACGGCACGTTGCGGGCCCTTCCAATCTGCCCACGAGTGCCGGTTACCGGCGCGCCGGGAGAGCAGCGGCTGGTCTGGCGGATGGTGCGCTCAGTACGACTTCTCCTGGCCGAGCACGTGCTGGGCGACGAAGTTTAGGATCATTTCCCGGCTGACCGGGGCGATCCGGCCGGCGCGCACCCCACCGAGCAGCGTCGCGACGCCGTACTCCGTGGTCATGCCGTTGCCACCGTGCGCCTGTATGGCGGTGTCCACGGCGAGCGTGGCGGCCTCCGACGAGGCGTACTTGGCCATGTTGGCGGCGACGCCCGCCTCTAGGTCGCGCCCTGCGTCGTAGAGCGCCGCCGCCTTGGCGATCATCAGGCGGGCCAGCTCGACCTGGATGGCGGCGTGCGCCAGCGGGTGGGCGATGCCCTGGTGCGCCCCGATCGGCCGGCCCCAGACGCTGCGCCGGCCGGCGTACTCGCTGGCCCGCTCGATCGCGTACCGGGCGCTGCCGGCGCCCATCGCGGCCACCGTGATCCGCTCCGGGTTGAGGCCGGTGAAGAGGGCGGGTAGGCCCGCTTCCAGGTCCTCGCCGACCAGCGCGTCGGCGGGCAGGCGCACCTCGTCGAGGTAGAGCAGCCACTGGTTCTCCGGGGAGACGATCTCCATCTCCAGCTGGGAGCTGGACAGCCCGGGCGCGTCGGTGGGCACCATGAACAGCGCGGGCCGCAGCTTGCCGGTGGCCGAGTCGGCGGTACGCGCGACCACGAGCACGTGGTTCGCCTCGTCCACGCCGGAGATGAAGCACTTGCGGCCGGAGAGCACCCAGTCCGTGCCGTCCCGGGTGGCGACGGTGCCGAGGCGGTGGAAGTTGGAGCCGGCCTCCGGCTCGGTGATGGCGAAGACGATCTTCTGGGAGCCGTCCGCGATGCCCGGGAGGAACTGCTTGCGCTGGGCCGGCGTGCCGTGCTTGGCCAGGATCGTGCCGGCGATGGCCGGGGAGACGACGATCAGCAGCAGCGGGCAGCCGGCCGCGGCCAGCTCCTCGCACACGATGGCCAGCTCGGTGATGCCGCCGCCGCCTCCGCCGTACTCGGTGGGGAGGTTGACGCCGAGATAGCCCAGGCCCCCGGCCTCGGCCCACAGCTCGGTGGTGTGCTCGCCGGACTTGGCCTTGTGGACGAAGTACGCGTGGCCGTAGCGGCGGCCGAGCGCCCGTACCGCGTCGCGAAGCTGCTCCTGCTCGGGGGTGAGGTCGAAGTCCATGACGGGGCCCTCCAGGACGACGGGGTGGGGGTTAGGCGGAGCGGTCGGGGGTGAGGACGGCCAGCACGGCGCCGGTGTCCACCTGGGTCCCGGGGGAGACCGCGACTGAGGCGACCACGCCGGCGGCCGGCGCGTACACCGGGTGCTCGAGCTTCATCGCTTCCAGCGTCAGCAGCAGCTCGCCGGCTGCCACCGGTTGGCCCGGCGCGACGAGCACCCGGCCGACCGCGCCGGGCAGCGGGGCGACGAGCGAGCCCTCGGCCAGGTCCGGCGCTGGCGGCGGGAAGCGGGGCAGCTCGGTCAGCGCGGCCGACCCGTCCGGACTGTCCACGTAGGACACATCGTCGACGCGGTGCACCGCGAAGCCGACCCGGACCCCGGCGGCGTCGAGGACCACGCGCTCGGGGGTGGCGGAGACCAGGGCCACCGCCGGGTCGCCGGCCACCCCGCGCACCGACCAGCCGGCGAGCGCGCCGGTGCGGTCCATCCGGTAGCCGACCTCGACCGGGCCGGCCGGACCATCTGGACCCGCCGGAAGGCCCCGGTAGAGGGCTGTCTGGGCGCCGGACGGCACGTTCCGCCAGCCGGACGGGACACCGCCGAGCACCGGCGCTGACGCGCGCCGCTGCGCGGCGCCGGCGAGCGCCGCCGCGAGCAGGGACAGGTTGACCGACTCCGGCGCGGACAGCAGCGGGGTGAAGACCTCGGGGTGCCGGTCGAGGAAGCCGGTGTCGGTGTCACCGGCGAGGAACGCCGGATGGCGCAGCACGCGTACCAGCAGGTCGCGGTTTGTCACCACGCCGTGCAGCTGGGCCCGGGCGAGCGCGCCGGCGAGCAGCCGAGCCGTCTCCGGCCGGGTCGGCGCCCAGGCGACCAGCTTGGCGAGCATCGAGTCGTAGTGCACGCCGACCGTGGACCCGTCGGTGACGCCGGAGTCCAGCCGCAGCCCGGCTGCTGGCAGCGGACGGAACTCGGTGGCGACGCCGGGGACCTGGAACCGGTGCAGCGTGCCGGTGGCCGGCCGCCAGGCGTTCGCCGGGTCCTCGGCGCACAGCCGTACCTCGATGGCGTGGCCGCGCAGCGGCGGGGCGCCGTCGAACGGCAGCGGCGCGCCCTCGGCGACGAGCAGCTGGAGCCGGACCAGGTCCACACCGCTGACGCACTCGGTCACCGGGTGCTCCACCTGGAGCCGGGTGTTCATCTCCAGGAAGTAGAACTCGCCGGACGGGGCGAGCACGAACTCGACCGTGCCCGCGCCGACGTACCCGACCGCCTGGGCCGCCGCCACCGCGGCCCCGCACAGCGCCTCGCGCAGCTCGGCCGGGACGGCCGGGGACGGGGTCTCCTCCACGATCTTCTGGTGCCGGCGCTGGATCGAGCACTCCCGCTCGCCGAAGGTGGTGACGCCGCCGTGCGCGTCGGCGAAGACCTGCACCTCGATGTGGCGGGCCCGGTCGACGTACCGCTCGGCGAAGACCGTGCCGTCGCCGAAGGCCGCGGTCGCCTCGCGGCCTGCGCTCGCTACCGCCTCGGCGAGGCCGGCGGCGTCGCGGACCAGGCGCATGCCCCGACCGCCCCCGCCCGCCGACGCCTTGACCAGCACCGGGAACTGGGTGGCCCGGGCCGGGTCGGGCCAGGTCGGCAGCATCGGCACGCCGGCGTCGGCGAGCAGCGCCTTCGCCTCCAGCTTGGAGCCCATCAGCGCGATCGCCTTGGCCGGCGGCCCCACCCAGGTCAGCCCGGCGTCCACTACGAGCGTGGCGAACTGCGCGTTCTCGGCGAGGAAGCCGTAACCCGGGTGGATGGCGTCCGCGCCGGCGGTGCGGGCGGCGGCCACGATGAGGTCGCCGCGCAGGTACGTGTCGGCCGGCGCGCTGCCGGGCAGGCGTACCGCCCGGTCGGCCTCTGCCACGAACGGGGCCCCGGCGTCGGCGTCCGAGTGCACCGCGACGGTCTCCACGCCCATGGCCCGGCAGGTCGCGAAGACCCGGCGGGCGATCTCGCCCCGGTTGGCCACCAGCAACCGTCTGATCATGCTCGCCTCACATCCGGAAGACGCCGAAGCCGTCCGCGCCGCGCACGGGTCCACTGTGGATGACCGACAGGCAGATCCCCAGCACGGTACGGGTGTCCCGCGGGTCGATCACGCCGTCGTCGTAGAGCCGGCCGGACATGGCGAGCGCGGCCGACTCCGCTTCGATCCGGTACTCGATCATCGCTCGGGCGCTGGCCGCGGCCTCCTCGTCGAACGGCACGCCCTTGGCCGCGGCCGCCTGCCGGGAGATGATCTCCATGACGCCGGCCAGCTGGGCCGGGCCCATCACCGCCGACTTGGCGTTGGGCCAGGCGAACAGGAACCGCGGCTCGTACGCCCGGCCGCACATGCCGTAGTTGCCGGCCCCGTAGCTGGCCCCGATGTTCACCGTCAGGTGCGGCACCCGGCTGTTGGAGACCGCGTTGATCATCAGGGCGCCGTGCTTGATGATGCCGCCCTGCTCGTACTCGCTGCCGACCATGTAGCCGGTGGTGTTCTGGAGGAACAGCAGCGGGGTGGAGGACGCGTTGGCGAGCTGGATGAACTGGGCCGCCTTCTGCGCCTCGGCGCTGAACAGCACCCCGCGGGCGTTGGCCAGCACCCCGATCGGGTAGCCGTGCAGCTGCGCCCAGCCGGTCACCAGCGTGGTGCCGTACGCCGGCTTGAACTCGTCCAGCTCGCTGCCGTCCACCACCCGCGCCAGCACCTCCCGCGGGTCGTACGGCACCCGCAGGTCCGCGCTGGGGATGCCGAGCAGCTCGTCGGCGTCGTACTTCGGTGGCGACCCGGGGCCGGTCGGGGCCGGGCCGAGCTTGCGCCAGCTGAGCCGGCGTACGCAC
>DASSUC010000125.1:0-14062 GCA_035707405.1 Micromonosporaceae bacterium
CCAGCCGCGTGAGCTGGTCGAGCCGGTCGACCGCCTCCCCGGCGTAGCCCAGCCGGACCAGGTCGTGCAGGGCGTGCGCCTCGTGCCCGACCAGCCCGTCCCGGCGCAGCCGCACCAGCAGGCAGCGCAGCGTGTCCACCGCGCTCGGCACGTCGCCGGAGCACGCCGACACCCAGCAGCGCGCCTGCTCCCGCCACGGGTAGAGGATCTCCATAGTGGGCGAGTGCGCGCTGTCGGACTCGGCCATCGCCTCCTTCGCCTGCGCCGCATCGCCGAGCAGCGCCGCCGCGTACGCCCGTTCGGCGTTGGCCAGCGCCCGGAACACCCGGCTGGTGGCCAGGATCGCGCAGGCCTGTAGCGAGCCGCGCAGGGCCTCGTCGAGGCGGCCGCGCAGCCGGGCCGCCTGGGCCCGGACCACGGCCAGGTAGCCGGAGCCGAGGCGGAAGTCGCCGGCGTCGGCGAGGTCGGCGAACTCGGCGGCGGCGATGGCGTCGACGGTGTCGAGGTCCCCGCCGAGGATCAGGCCGGTGCCCCGGGCCAGCTCGACCGCGAGCTGGAAGTGCGGCATCTCCGGCCGCCACAGGCCGGCGTCGGCGTCCACGGCGGCGACGGTACGGGCGCTGGCCACGACCCTGCCCTGCAGCGCCTGGTGGTGGGCGACGACGCTGTGCGCAAGGGCGCGCGCGGCGGCGGCCGCGCCCGGCCGGTCCAGCACCCACCTGGCCAGCCGGAGCGCCTCCTCCGGCTCCACCCGGTGCAGCCGCATGATCGCCTCGTACGAGTAGACCCAGGCCCGGTGGCCGGGGTCGTCGATCTTCTCGGCCGCCTCGTGCAGGCTCCCGGCCGTCTCGACCCGGCCGAGCCCCCAGTTCGCCACCAGCGCACGCACCGTCAGCCAGCGGCTGCGCCGCTGGTCGGTGGTCTGCTCCCCGCCCACCGACTCGATGACGGGCAGCGCCTCCTCCGGCTGCTCGTTGAACATCAGGATCGTGGCGAGCAGCTCGGCGGCCTCGAAGCCACCGCCGGCCTCGATCGCGGCGTAGGCCAGCCGGGCGGCGAGCGGGATGTCGTACGAGGCGAACGCGGCGCGCGCCGCGTCCCGCAGCGGCCCCGGGTCCTGCGCGGTCTCCGAGTCCAGCCGCCACACCGCGACCCGCAGCAGGTCCTCGCGCCGCCGGGCGCCCACCTCGGTGACCAGGTCGGCCAGGCGGGCCAGCAGCCGGTGCCGCCGGGTGACCGGGCAGTGCTGGCGGACCACCTCACCGTAGAGCGGGTGGGCCAGCCGCACCGTGGTGCGCCGGTCCTCGGTCTGTACCCGGATCAGCCCCCGGTCCTCGGCCAGCTCCACCGACTCCGGGTCGGTGGCCGCCTCCAGCAGCCGCAGGCCGATCGGCTCGCCGAACGCCACCAGCTCCAGCACCGTACGCACGTCGCCGGTGAGCCGGCCGATGCGTACGTCGATGAGGTCGGTCAGGCTCGGCGCCAGCTCCAGCCGGCCGGTCCACCGCCACAGCCCGTACGTCCGGGTGAACTCGCCCCCGCCCCGCGCGGCCAGCACCAGCTCGCGCAGCAGCAGCACGTTGCCGGCGGAGAGCCGCCAGAGCCGGTCGGCCGAGGCCGGGTCCACCGGCCCGTCGAGGGCCTGCGCGAGCAGCTCGCGGGTCTCCGTGACGGTCAGCGGGGCGAGCTCGGCGTGGTCGACGAGATCCTCCGTCCACAGTGCCCGGACCGGGTCGGGCACCGGCTCGCCGCTGCGCAGCGTGCCGAGCACGGTCGCCTCGCCGGAGCGGGCGGCCAGGTAGACGAGGGTGGCCGAGACCGAGTCGAGCAGGTGGGCGTCGTCGATCACGAATACCATCGGCCGCCCGCCCGCCTGTTGGTGCAGCGCCTCCACGGCCCAGCGCAGCAGCCCGGCCGGGGACAGCCCGCTCGGCTGCTCCACCGGGAGGACCTGGGCCAGGCCGCCGAAGGGAAGGCCCGCGGTCGCCGCGTTGGTCGATGCGTTCACCACCGCGTAGCGGTCCCGGGGCAGCGCCGCGACGCACTCGCGCAGCAGGCGCGTCTTGCCGATGCCGGCGCTGCCGCTGATGATCAGCCCGCGGCCGGACCGGCCGGTGGCTGCATCATGCAAGGCGCGCAGCTCGACAGTGCGCCCGACAAAGCCCCAAGGACCCACAGACGGGAGCCTATCGACCGCCGCCGGTGGTTTGGTATCCGCCGCGCGGTTCGTGTTGAGTAGTCGGCACGCAGTGACTTGAGTAACTGGGCGGCTGCCTCGGTAAGTGACCCTTCACGTACGGTTCCCGTGCTGGCCAAGGGAGTATTGTGCGCTCCCCTCGGCGGCGCCAGCAGTGTCGGCACGCTCTCGCGAGCGCGGCTTTCCCCAGTAACGACACATTTGCATGTAGAGGAGGCGCCGGATGGAGTCAGTGACGGCGCTGAACGTCGTGTTCACCGCTCCGGAACGCAGCGCCATCGCCCGGTCGGCCGGGCTGCCGGGGCAGCGGGTGGTGCGGCGGCGCAGGGTCCCCGGGTCGCCGGAGGCCGCGCCGGCGTCCCCGCCGGGCACGCCACCGGCGCTGGTGGTCGTCGGCCTGTCGGGCACGGACCCGCTGCGTGCCGTCCCCGCCCTGCTCGACATCGCCGAGCCGGTCCCGCCCGGGTCCGCGGGAAGCTTCCTGGTGCTGGAGTACGGCCGGCGCGGCGAAGCGGTGGCCTACGTGCCCGGCTACCGGCAACGGCCGGCCGACCCGGACGCCCCGGCGGCTCCGCCCGCCCCCCCGACCCGGCCCCCGCGCCGGGTGGAGAGCAGGCTGCCGGCACCGCTGCTCAAGGACCTGACGGTGGTGGTCGCGCCGCCCGTGGGGGAGGTCGGCCCGGCCTACTCGCGGGTGGTGGCCGACGCGGCGGAGCGCGGCGGCGCCCTGCTGCTGACCGTTGGCGTGCAGAGCCCGCTCACCCAGGCGGAGCTGGACCTGGCCGTCCAGGCGGCCGAGCGGGGGGTCGCGGTGTTCGTGGCCGCGGTGCATGCCCCGGACACCGAGGACTGGTCCCCGGTCGTGCAGGCGGCGCGGCTCGACGCACAGCGGCAGGCCCCGGTCCTGGCCGGGGCGCGCTGGTACGCGTGTGACGGCACCGCCGGCTCGGTCGCGCAGCTGCGTGAGTCGATCGTGGCGTGGGCCGGGCAGGAGCGGCTGCGGCGCGCGGCGCCGGCACGCCGCCGGAGTGCGGACGGCCCCATCCGGGTGGCCGTCGACGGGCCGGACTCGGGCTGGGAGGACGTGCTCGGGCGCGAGGTCAAGTGGCGGTGCCACTCGGTGTGGCAGCGGCTGGCGATCGAGCTGGCCCACATCCACCTGCGCGGCGTGCATGAGCTGATCTTCGGCGCCGGCTGTCCCGGCCTGCCGCCCCTACTCGACCTCGAGCTGCACGCGCTGTCCGGGCTCGCGACCCGCCAGCTCGACGCGGCGGTCACGGCCGTCGTCGACCGGGTGCTGCCGCAGGTGCTCGCCACCACGCCGGGCGAGGCCGAGCTGCACCTGATCGGCAACGCGCTGCGGCGCACGCTGGAGCATGACCCGGACGCGCCAGGGCGGGACCGGGTGCTGCTGGTCACGAGCACCGCCGGCCTCGCCGTCACCGCGGGCACCGGGGCAGACGTGGCGCTGCCGGCGTACCGGGCGGGCTCCACGGCGGCGCTGGCCGACGTGGTGCCGCCGATCGGGATCGCCCTGACCGGCGGGTGCTACCTGCTCTGGCGGGACCCGCACGGTGACGTCGACGAGTGTCGCTGCTGGTTGCAGCAGGTCGTCCGGGAGGTGGAGAGCGAGCTGCGCCGCGAGCTGGAGCTGCGCTTCGACGCCCTGCACCGCGCGGTCCGTGCCCTGCTGGCCGAGGCGGTCGACCACGGGATCATCCTGATCTAGGCGCCGCCGGTCCGCCTCCACTGGTTGCGCCCGGTCGTCTGGTTGCGCCCGGTCGTCTGGTTGCGCCCGGTCATCTGGTTGCGCTCGGTCGTCGCCACGCCCGCGGCCTCGTAGGATGGCCCTGTGGCTGCCCCACAGACCGTTCCCGTCGAGACCCCCGACGTCGAGGAGGCACCGGCACCGGACCGGCCGTGGCTCACCGTGGTGCACAACGACCCGGTCAACCTGATGTCGTACGTGACCTGGGTGTTCCAGAAGCTCTTCGGCTACAGCCGGGAGCGGGCCGAGCAGCTGATGCTGGACGTGCACCACAAGGGGCGGGCGGTCGTGTCGTCCGGAGCGCGGGAGCGGATGGAGCATGACGCGTCCCGGCTGCATGCCCACGGCCTGTGGGCCACGATCGAGCAACCCTGACCCGTATGAGCATGTTCCGCCGCCGCGGCAGGGTCTGCGTTGCCCGGTTCGAGCCCGACGAGGTCAAGGTGCTGCGCAAGGTGGTCACCGAGGTGATCGCCCTGCTTTCGGATGGCTTCGACCGGACCGACCCGGTGGTGGATCGGCTGTTCCCGGACGCGTACGCAGGGCCGGACGGCCCGGTCGCGACCGGGCCGAACATCGCCGAGGCCGCCGCCGACTTCCGCCGCTACACCGAGGGCGACCTGAAGAGTGCCAAGATCGACCAGGCCGGCGCGGTGCTGGCCGCGCTCCCGTCCACCGGCGGCGGCGAGGTACGGCTGGACCGGGAGGCGGCGGAGGCGTGGCTGCGGGCGCTGACCGACGCCCGGCTGGCGCTGGCCATCCGGCTCGGCATCTCCGACGAGACCGACCTCCAGGAGGAGCTGGACGACGCGGTGCTGCAGGACCCGACCTCGCAGCGGGTGTTCCAGCTGTCGGTCTACTGGTATCTCGGCTACCTACAGGAGTCGCTGGTGGAGGCGATCTCGCGCTGAGCTGCGCAACGGCGCAACGGCGCAACGGCGCGGGGGCGGGTAGGCTGGCAGCCGTGCTCGCCATCGACCGTTCGATCCTGGACGCGATCGTGGCGCACGCGCGCCGGGACCATCCCGACGAGGCGTGCGGAGTGGTCGCCGGCCCGGCCGGCAGCGACCGGCCGCAGCGCCTGGTGCCGATGGGCAACGCCGAGCGCTCGCCCACGTTCTACCGCTTCGACTCGATGGAGCAGCTGCGGGTGTGGCGGGAGATGGACGACCGCGACGAGGAGCCGCTGGTCATCTACCACTCGCACACCGCCACCGAGGCCTACCCGTCCCGCACCGACATCTCCCTCGCCGCCGAGCCGGAGGCGCACTACCTGCTCGTCTCCACCAGGGAGCCGGAGGTGACGGAGGTCCGCTCGTTCCGGATCGTGGATGGTGCGGTCACCGAGGAGCCGGTCCAGGTGGTGGACAGCGTCGATGCCACCGTCGACCCGCACGCCGTGCAGTCGTACCTGTTCGGGCAGACGCCCGCGGCGGTGGACTACGAGTGTCGCAGCGCCACCTGAGGCGACCCCGGTCGCCCAGGCCGCGCCAGCCACCCGCCGTCCTGCGTCCAGACCCGCCTGCCCAAGGAGCAAAGACATCATGGCCATCCACGTTCGTATCCCGACCATCCTGCGGTCGTACACCGGCGGCGCCAAGGCCGTCGACGGTGCCGGAGACACCCTCGCCCAGCTGCTGTCCGACCTGGACACCCGGTATCCGGGGCTGCGCGGCCGGCTGCTCGCGCCGGACGGGGGGCTGCACCGCTTCGTCAACGTCTACGTCAACGACGAGGACGTGCGCTTCCTCGGCGCGCTGGAGACGAAGCTGTCTGACGGCGACACCGTGACCATCCTGCCGGCCGTGGCCGGCGGGAGCTGATCCGTACCGCGGCAGGAGGCCCGCCATGGCCAGGTACGACAGCCTGCTCGACGCGTGCGGCGGCACGCCGCTGGTCGGCCTGCCCCGGCTCTCGCCGCAGGTGCCGGAGGGTGCGCCCGCGGTGCGGCTGTGGGCCAAGCTGGAGGACCGCAACCCGACCGGCAGCGTGAAGGACCGGGCCGCGCTGTGGATGGTCCGCGCCGCCGAGGCGGACGGGCGGCTCCGCCCGGGCGCCACCATCCTCGAGCCCACCAGCGGCAACACCGGCATCGCCCTGGCCATGGTGGCCAAGCTGCGCGGGTACCGCATGGTGTGCGTGATGCCGGAGAACGTCTCCACCGAGCGGGTCCAGCTGCTGCGCATGTACGGCGCCGAGATCATCCCGTCGCCGGCCGCCGGCGGGTCCAACCAGGCCGTCGCCAACGCCCGGCAGCTGGCCGCCGAGCACCCCGACTGGGTGATGCTCTACCAGTACGGCAACGAGGCGAACGCGCGGGCGCACTACGAGACGACAGGTCCGGAGCTGCTGCGGGACCTGCCCACGATCACGCACTTCGTGGCCGGGCTGGGCACCACGGGCACGCTCATGGGCATCGGTCGCTACCTGCGGGAGAAGGTCGAAGGAGTCGTTGTCGTGGCGGCCGAGCCCCGCTACGGCGAGCTGGTCTACGGGCTGCGCAACATCGACGAGGGCTACGTGCCCGAGCTGTACGACCCCACCGTGCTGACCCGCCGGTTCTCCGTCAGCACGCAGGACGCGGTGCTGCGTACCCGCCAGCTGGTGGAGGTGGAAGGGCTGTTCGTGGGCTTGTCCACCGGAGCGGCATGCCACGCGGCGCTGGCGGTGGCGCACGAGGCGGTCCGCGCCGGCCGCCCCGCCGACGTGGCGTTCCTCGTCGCCGACGCAGGCTGGAAGTACCTCTCCACCGGGGCGTACGGCGGCACGCTCGCCGACGCCGAGGCGGCGCTGGAGGGGCAGCTCTGGGCGTGACACTCCGGTGACACGCGCTTACTATCCGCAGTCTGCTCAGGTGGTGCCTTTGTCCGGACGGGAGCCGTCACGGCCACCTCACCTGGTGTGTCACCTTGATGACATGTTCGGTCAGACCTTTCGGGTCTGCCGGTCAGCAGCAGTAGGCTCCGCACCGTGACGGACGCGCCCATCGGGATCTTCGACTCAGGAGTCGGAGGTCTCACCGTCGCCCGCGCCATCCTCGACCAGCTGCCCCACGAGCAGGTGACCTACCTCGCTGACACGGCGCACGTGCCGTACGGGCCCAAGCCGATCGCCGACATCCGGCGCTACGCGCTGGCCGGGCTGGACCGGTTGGCCGCCGAGGGGGTCAAGCTCCTCGTCATCGCGTGCAACGCGGCGACGGCGGCCTGCCTGCACGACGCCCGCGAGCGCTACCGGGTCCCGGTGGTGGAGGTCATCCGGCCCGCCGTGCGCCGCGCCGTCGCCGTCACCCGCAACAACCGCGTCGGCGTCATCGGCACCGCGGCGACGATCAACAGCCGGGCGTACGAGGACGCGTTCGCCGCCGCCCCGCAGGTGAGCGTGGCCAGCGCCGCGTGCCCGCAGTTCGTGGACTTCGTCGAGCGCGGCATCACCACCGGGCGGGCGCTGCTGGGCCTGGCCAGCGCCTACCTGGAGCCGTTGCAGCGGGCCGGGGTGGACACGCTGGTGCTGGGCTGCACGCACTACCCCCTGCTGGCCGGGCTGGTCTCACTCGTGATGGGCGAGGAGGTCACGCTGGTGTCCAGCGCCGACGAGACGGCGAAGGACGTGTACCGCGTGCTGACCCGGCGCGACGCGCTGCGGCCGCCGGAGCTGCCGGACGGCTCCCCGGCGCCGCCGCCCGTGCACCGCCTGCTCGCCACGGGCGACGCGGACGCGTTCGGCCGGCTCGCGCGGCGTTTCCTCGGCACGGAGATCCTTGCGGGAGCCGCACGATGAGGTTGACGGTCCTGGGCTGCGCCGGCAGCTTTCCCGGTCCGGAGTCGGCCTGTTCGGCCTACCTGGTCGAGGCGGACGGGTTCCGGCTGCTGCTGGACTTCGGCAGCGGCTCGCTGTCGGCGCTCCAGCGCTATGTCGGCCTGCACGAGGTGGATGCGATCCTGCTCAGCCACCTGCACGGCGACCACATCCTCGACGCGTGCGTCTACGTGATAGCGCGCAGGTACGCGCCGGACGGTCCCTGCCCACCCCTGCCGGTGTACGCGCCAGCCGGCGCCCCGGCGCGGCTGGCCGCGGCGTACAGCGTCGGCGACGGACCACTGGACGACGTGTACACGTTCTACGCTCTCCAACCCGGCACGTTCCCGATCGGGCCGTTCCAGGTGACGGTGGACCAGATGAACCACCCCGTCGAGACGTACGGCGTCCGGCTCGACCACGGCGGCAAGGTGCTGGCGTACTCGGCCGACACCGGGCCGTGCGAGGCGCTGGTACGGCTGGCCCAGGGCGCCGACCTGTTCCTGTGTGAGGCGTCCTACCTGGACGGTGCCGACAACCCGCCTGACCTGCACCTGACCGGGCGGGAGGCGGGTGAGCACGCGACCAAGGCGGGGGTGGCCCGGCTGGTGCTGACCCACCTGGTGCCGGCGTGGGGCAGCGAGGCGCAGACCTTCGAGGCGGCCGCCGCGGCGTACGGCGGGCCGGTCGACATCGCCCGCCCCGGGCTGCGCTACCAGATCTGACCAGCTACCAGATCTGACCGGCGCCCAGACCGCCTGAGACGCCTTACCGGGCTGGGCCTAGGCTGGCCGGCATGGCTCGACCCGACGGGCGCGCGCCCGACCAGCTGCGACCGATCACGCTCACCCGCGGGTGGAGCCGGCATCCGGAGGGTTCGGTGCTGGTGGAGTTCGGTGACACCCGGGTGCTGTGCACGGCCAGCGTGACCGATGGCGTCCCGCGCTGGCGCAAGGGCTCCGGCCTCGGCTGGGTCACCGCCGAGTACGCGATGCTGCCCCGGGCGACCACCACCCGGTCGGACCGGGAGAGTGTCCGGGGACGGCTCGGTGGGCGTACCCACGAGATCTCCCGGCTGATCGGCCGCAGCCTGCGGGCCTGCCTGGACCTGCGCGCGCTCGGGGAGAGCTCGGTCGTCATCGACTGCGACGTGCTCCAGGCCGACGGCGGCACCCGTACCGCCGCCATCACCGGCGCGTACGTGGCGCTGCGCGACGCGGTGACCTGGATGGCCGGCAAGGGCGTGCTGCCCGGCGGGGCGCAGCGGGCGATGCCCCGCTCGGTCGCCGCGGTCAGCGTGGGCATCGTGGCCGGCGAGCCCCGGCTGGACCTGTGCTACGACGAGGACGTGGCGGCCGAGGTGGACATGAACGTGGTCTGCACCGACGGCGGCGACTTCGTGGAGGTGCAGGGCACTGGCGAGTCCGGCGTCTTCTCCCGGGCGCAGCTGGACACGCTGCTGGACCTCGCGGTCACCGGCTGCGCCGAGCTGACCCGCATCCAGCGCGGAGTCCTCGCCCCATGAAGGTCCTGCTCGCCACGCGCAACGGGAAGAAGCTGGCCGAGCTGCGCCGGATCCTGCTCGCCGCGCACGCGCCGGTCGAGCTGGTCGGCCTGGCCGACGTCGCGGCCTACCCCGAGGTCCCCGAGACCGGGCTGACCTTCGCCGACAACGCGCTGCTCAAAGCCAGGGAAGGGGTACGCAGCACCGGGCTGCCCACGGTGGCTGACGACTCCGGTCTCGCGGTCGACGTGCTGCGCGGCATGCCGGGCGTCTTCAGCGCCCGCTGGGCCGGCGGTCACGGCGACGACGTGGCCAACCTGGAGCTGCTGCTGGCGCAGGTGCGCGACGTGCCGGACGAGCACCGGGGAGCGGCGTTCGTGTGCGCCGCCGCGCTGGTGCTGCCCGACGGTCGCGAGTGGACGATGGAGCGGGAGTGGCGCGGCCGGCTGGTACGCGCACCACGGGGCAGCAACGGCTTCGGGTACGACCCGATCTTCGTCGCGGACGGTGCCGCGCGCACCAACGCCGAGCTGCCCTCCGCGGAGAAGGACGCGGCCAGCCACCGCGGGCAGGCGTTCCGCGCCCTCGTCGAGATCCTGGCCGAGGTGGCCAGCCCCGCCCCCTGACCGGCCCGGTCAGCGCAGCGGTCCGGCCACCGCCTCGACCGCGGCGCGCAGCTGCGGGCCGGTGACCAGGGCCCGGGCCGCCTCCAGCACCGGAGCGACGAACACGTCCGGCCCCGGCTCCCCGGCGAACCGGGCGACCTCGGCCACCGCCACCCGCCCCGCGGGCGAGGGCGCCAGCGGCGCGCGCAGCTGCAGCCCGCGTACCGCGGCCACCAGCTCCACGCCGAGCACGCCGGCCAGGTTGTCCAGCACGGTACGCAGCTTGCAGGTGGCCGCCCAGCCCATGCTGACGTGGTCCTCCTGCATGCCCGATGTCGGCACCGAGTCCACTGAGGCCGGTGCGGCCAGCCGGCGGTTGGCCGCCACGATGCCGGCCGCCGTGTACTGCGCGATCATCAGGCCGGAGTTGACCCCGGCGTCCGGGCTGAGGAACGGCGGCAGGTCCCGGGAGCGGCACACGTCGAGCAGCCGGTCCACCCGGCGTTCCGCGATCGCGGCCACCTCGGCGCCGGCGATGGCGAGGAAGTCCGCGGCGAACCCCAGCGGGGCGCCGTGGAAGTTGCCGGTCGACTCCACCCGCCCGTCCGGCAGCACCACCGGGTTGTCCACCACCGAGGCCAGCTCCCGCTGCGCCACCTGGCGGGCGAACTCGAGGGTGTCCCGGGCCGCCCCGGCGACCTGCGGTGCACAGCGCATCGAGTACGCGTCCTGCACCGCGTGCCGCATGTCGTCGCGGTGCGAGTCCATGATCGCCGAGTGCTGGAGCAGTGCGAAGATGTTCGCGGCGCTCGCGGCCTGCCCCGGGTGCGGCCGGATGGCGTGCAGCTCCGGCTGGAACGGCCGGTCCGAGCCGAGCATCGCCTCGATCGCCAGCGCCGCGGTCAGGTCGGCCATGGTGAACAGGTGGGCCGCGTCGGCGACCGCGAGCAGCAGCATGCCGAGCATCCCGTCGGTGCCGTTGACCAGCGCCAGCCCCTCCTTGGCGGCGAGGGAGACCGGCCGCAGCCCGGCCCCTGCCAGCGCCTCGCCAGCCGGCTGGCGGGCACCGGACTTGTCCCGCACCCACCCCTCGCCGAGCAGCACCAGCGCGCAGTGCGCGAGCGGGGCCAGGTCCCCCGACGCGCCGAGTGAGCCGTGCTCGGGCACCCACGGGGTCACGTCCGCGTTGAGCAGGTCCACCAGCGCCTGCGCCACCAGCGGCCGGACCCCGGAGTGGCCCAGGGCCAGCGACCGCACCCGCAGCAGGATCATCGCCCGGACCACCTCGCGCGGCATCGGCGCGCCGATGCCGGCCGCGTGCGAGCGGATCAGGGCGTGCTGCAGCTCCGCCCGGCGCTCGGGTGCGATGAAGGTGGTGGCGAGCGCGCCGAACCCGGTGGAGACGCCGTAGACCGGCCGGCCGTCGCGCTCGATGCCGTCCACAACGGACCGGCTGCGTGCCATAGCGTCTACAGTGGACTGAGATAGCTCGACCCGGGCCGGGCCGCGCGCGACGGCGAGGACATCGCCCGGCGTGATGCCGTCCGGCTGGACGGTGACCGTGCTCATCTGATCAGCACTCCACTGTGCAGGACCGTGCGGATGAGGGGAACTCCCGGCCGGTAGGCCAGGTGCACATGGGACGGGGCGTCGAGCACCACCAGGTCGGCCCGGGCGCCGACACCGAGGTGGCCGATGTCCGTACGGCGCAGGGCCGCCGCGCCCCCGGCGGTCGCCGCCCACACCGCCTCCGCCGGGGTCATCCGCATCTCGCGCACTGCCAGCGCCACGCAGAACGGCATCGAGGAGGTGTACGACGAGCCGGGGTTGCAGTCGGTCGCCAGCGCCACGGTCACCCCGGCGGCGAGCAGCCGCCGCGCGTCCGGGTAGGGCGAGCGGGTGGAGAACTCGGCCCCCGGCAGCAACGTGGCGACCGTCCCCGAGCCGGCGAGCGCGTCCACATCGGAGCCGGCGAGGTGCGTGCAGTGGTCCGCGCTGGCCGCGCCCAGCTCGACCGCGAGCCGCACGCCCGGCCCGGCGGTGAGCTGGTTGGCGTGCACCCGCGGCACCAGCCCGTGCGCCTTGCCGGCCAGCAGCACCGCCCGCGACTGCTCGGCGTCGAACGCCCCGCGCTCGCAGAACACGTCCACCCACCGGGCGTACGGCGCCGCCGCGTCGAGCATCTCGCCGCAGACGAGCCGCACGTAGTCGTCGGCCCGGCCGGCATACTCGGCCGGGACCACGTGCGCGCCGAGAAAGGTCGTCTCCGCGGTCACCTCACCGGCCAGCCGCAGGGACCGGGCCTCGTCGGCGGGCGTGAGGCCGTACCCCGACTTGGTCTCGATCGTGGTGGTGCCCTGCCGCAGCGCCTCGCGGCGCAGCCGCCCGACGGTGGCGCGCAGCTCGCCGTCGCCAGCGGCCCGGGTGGCCGCGACCGTGGTGCGGATGCCGCCGCCGGTGTAGGGCTCGCCGGCCATCCGGGCGGCGAACTCGGCCGCCCGGTCACCGGCGAAGACCAGGTGCGCGTGGCTGTCCACAAAGCCGGGCAGCACCGCCGCCCCGGCCGCGTCCACCGCGGCGTCGGCGGCCGGAGCGGCCGGGCCGGGCCCCACCCACGCCACCCGCCCGTCCACCACGCACAGCGCGGCGTCGTGCAGCACGCCCAGCTCCGGGTCGTTGGTGACCAGCTCCCCGATGTTGGCCACGATCAGACTGCCGGTGCCTGCGGCGGCGGTCACCGGGTCACCGCCGCGACCGCCTCGCGCAGCGCGCCGGCCACGTCCGGCACCGTGCGGTGCCGGCCTTCCCGGACCACCACCCGTCCGTCGACGACCACGTGCCACACGTCGGCGGCGGTGGCCCCGAACACCACCGCGGCCACCGCGTCCGCGGCGGAGGCGCCGGCCGTGCGCACCGTGTCCAGCCGCACCGTCACCAGGTCCGCCCGGGCGCCGGGCTCGATCGTGCCGGCGTCGGCCCAGCCCAGCGCGGCGTGCCCGGCGGCGGTCGCGGCGTGCAGCAGCTCGGCCGCGCTGAAGTGTCCCCGCCGCTCGGTGCGCAGCCGCTCGTTGAGCTCGACCGCGCGGGCCTCCTCGAACAGGTCCACCACCGCCTGGCTGTCCGAGCCCAGGCACAGCGGCGAGCCGGCGTCGACCAGGGCCCGGGCCGGGCCGATGCCGTCGGCCAGATCCCGCTCGGTGGTGGGGCAGAAGCACACCGCGGTGTCCGTGTCGCCCAGCAGCGTGCGGTCCAGGTCGCTGAGGTGCGTGGCGTGCACGGCCGTGGCGTGCGGGCCGAGCAGCCCGCTGCCGTGCAGCAGCTCGGTCGGCGAGCAGCCGTGCCGGGCCCGGCACGCGTCGTTCTCCGCCCGCTGCTCGGAGACGTGCACATGGACCGGCCCCCCGTTGGTGCGCCCGGCGAAGACCGGCAGCACCTCGGCCGGCACCGCCCGTACCGAGTGGACCGCCGCCCCGGCAAGGGCGCCCGGCGGCACCGCCAGCGCCGCGCGGCGCTCGCTCCACGCGTCCAGGTCGCCGTCGCTGAAGCGCAGCTGCGGGCCTTCCGGCGGCTTACCGTCCACAGAGGAGGTGAGGTAGACCGTGTCCAGCAGGGTGATGCGCACCCCGGCCTCGGCCGCCGCCCACAGCAGCGCCAGGGACATCGCGTTCGGGTCGGCGTAGCGCTGCCCGCCCGGCCCGTGGTGCAGGTAGTGGAACTCGCCGACGCAGGCCACGCCGGCCAGCGCCATCTCCGCGTACGCCGCCCGGGCCAGCGCCGCGTAGCTGTCCGGGTCGAGCCTGGTGGCCACCTCGTACATGGCCCGGCGCCAGGTCCAGAAGGTGCCCTTGCCGGCATGGGTACGCCCGCGCAGCGCCCGGTGGAACGCGTGCGAGTGGGCGTTGGCCAGGCCCGGGACGGTGAGCCCGGCCAGCCGGGTCACCCCGGCCGGCACGCTGCCGGCCTGCGGGGTGACCGCGCTGAACCGGCCGGCGTCCACCTCGATGAGCACGTCGGCGACCGGGCCGGTGGCGCCGCCGCCCAGCCAGGCGAGCTCCGCGAGGTACGCCGTCACCGGCACGCCAGCTCCTCCAGCACGTCGGCGAGGGCGGCCACCCCGGCGGCGCAGTCGGCGTCGGTGGCGTGCTCGGCGGGGGAGTGCGACACCCCGGTCGGGTTGCGCACGAACAGCA
>DASSUC010000126.1:0-5079 GCA_035707405.1 Micromonosporaceae bacterium
AACGCGGTGATCCCCCCGCGGTGCCCCTCGGACCTGGGCACCTGCGCCATCACGACCAGCAGCGTGGCGACCGTGCCGTTGGTGGCCCACAGCTTGACGCCGTTGAGCTTGTACCCGCTGCCGTCCGGCAGCGGCTCGGCGGTGGTGCGCAGCCGGGCCGGGTCGGACCCCACGTCGGACTCGGTGAGCAGGAACGCGGAGACCTCACCCGCGGCCAGCCGCGGCAGGAACCGCTGCTTCTGCTCGGGCGTGCCGAAGGTCTTCAGCGGCTGCGGCACGCCGATCGACTGGTGCGCCGAGAGCAGCGCGCTGATCGCCGGGTTGGCCGTGCCCACCATCGTGAGCGCCTTGCAGTAGTAGAGGTTGGACAGGCCCAGGCCGCCGTACTGCTCGTCGATCTTCATGCCGAAGGCGCCCAGCTCGGCCAGGCCGCGGAACACCTCGTCCGGGATGCGGGCGTCCCGCTCGATCTGCGCGCCGTCGACCTCGGACTCCAGATACGCGCGTAGCTTGCTGATGAACGCGTCGGCCTTTGCCGTCTGCGCCGGGTCCGGCTGCGGCCAGGGGTTGATCAGGTCGAGCCGGAACCGGCCCAGGAAGAGCTCCTTGCCGAAGCTGGGCTTGCGCCACTCCCGCTCCCGGGCCGCCTCTGCGACCTGCCGGGCCTGCTTCTCGCTGACACGCGCGCCGCGGTCCTCCACCGCGGGCCGGCTGCTCTGCGTGGTGGTCACGGCTCCCCCTCGACCTGGGTACGGCTCGCCGAAGCTCCGCTCGCCGAAGCTCTGGTAGAGGCAAGGCTACCGGCTGTTGTTACCCGGCGGTAGGTTTCTGTCCCGCCCGTTGCCCGCCAGCCGCCAGGCCGCGTGCCCACCCGCCGTCAGGGCCCGTCGCCGTCGTCGTCATCGGTGCGCCGCACGAGCGGAAGGATGAACCACAGCAGCACAAACCAGACCGCCGTGGCCGTGGCGGCGATGACCGCCCCGGTCCGCCCCACCACCACGTCCGCAACGAGCAGCACCGAGCCGACCATCGACACCAGCAGGAACGCCAGCCCACCCGAGGCCATCCGGTGCGCCGAGCGCACCAGCTCGGGCTTGCGCCCCTGGCGGAACAGCATCCGGTGGTACGCCACCGGGGCAATGATCAAGGCAGCCGCACCGGCGGCGGCCAGCAGCGCCACCATGTAGGTGGTCCGGTCGAAGTCGTCGACGTCCTGGAACCGGTTGGTGAATGCCAGGGTGAGCAGGAACGCGAAGAGGATCTGGATGCCGGTCTGCGCGACCCGCAGCTCCTGCAGCAGGTCGGCGAAGTTACGGTTCAGCCGTTCGGCCTCGGTCTCCTCGGTGTCTCCGTTGCCACCGTTGCTGCTCGGGCCCACGCCCGCCTGCCCTCCGGTGCTCGCATGCTTCGTTGTCTCAGCCGCCATCGCCGCGAGTTTCCCGCAACGGCGCCACGCGAAACGTCAGGCCGCCCCGACCCGGGCGAGCACCGCCTCGGCCACCGCGTCCGGCACCACGTCGGTCAGCCAGTGACCGGCCCCGGTCAGCGGCACGAAGCGGTAGTCACCGGTGACATGGGCGGCGCAGGCGTACGCGGCGGACTCGGCCACCGCCGCGTCGTCATCGCTCCAGAGGTAGGTGGTGGGCACCGGGACCGGGCCCAGCCCCTCGGCGTCGGCCGGGGACACCGCCCGGGACCAGGCCAGCGCCGCGGTCAGCGCGCCGGGCTCCAGCAACGGCCGGACATACCCCTCGACCAGGGTCGGGTCAAGCCCCACGAAGATCGCCCGCAGCCGCCGGGCGCCCTCGGCCAGCAGCACCTGCTCCGCTTTGCCAGGGATCCGGAACAGCTGCAGGTAGGCTGCCCGCTCCTGCTGCTGCGGGTCGGTGGCGATGGCCCGCGCGTAGGCGAGCGGGTGCGGCACGGACAGGGCGGTGAGGGTACGGACGCGCCCGGGATGTGTCACGGCCAGGTACCAGCCGACGATGGCGCCCCAGTCGTGGCCCACCACGTGCGCGGTCTCAATGTCCAACGTGGACAGCAGAGCCAGCGCGTCCGCCATGCACTCGTCCATCCGGTACGCGTCCACATCAGCCGGTCGCGCACCGGGAGAATACCCGCGCTGGTCCGGCGCGACCGTGCGCAGGCCGGCGGCGTGCAGCGCCGGGGCTACCGCGTGCCACTGCCCGGAGTGCTGGGGGAAGCCGTGCAGCAGCAGGACCGGCGCGCCGTCATGCGGCCCCTCGACCCGTACGTCGAAGGTCAGCCCACGCGCCGTGACCTGCCGCGTCCCGTCCGCCATGGCTACGTCCCGTCCGCCATGGCTAGTCCTCGTACTGCTGCCTGGGCGGCGGCACCTCGCGCCAGTCGGCCACAGTGAGGAACGGGATGGTCTCCCCGTTGACCGTGTCGGAGACGGTCCGCCCGGTGTACGTGCCGACCACCTCCACCCAGGTGTCGGCCGGCAGGCCGGCCGGCGCGTTCCCGGTCATGCCGATCTTGATCGGCCGGGCATCCGCGGCGCAGCAGGAGAGGATCATCCGGGCCAGGTAGGGCTCGCCGCCGGGCCCGGTGAGCACGAAGCCGGTGAGCTGGACCCGCCGCGACCCGATCGACAGTCCCTTGTCGAAGACGGCGCGGGACGCGTAGTCCAGCACGCTGATCTTCGCCGGGTCACCCTCGGGCAAGGGTGGGAAGTCGGAGACCTGCTGGCTGCCGAGGGCGGTGCCGGCCTGGCCGGCGGCGTAGGAGCCGAGCGCCGGCGGGGCCACCAGCAGCAGGCCGAGCACGGGCAGGATCAGCAGCCACGCCACCCGCGGCTCGCGGTGGGCTTGGCCCGCCTCGGCGTGGACGTGCCCCGCCTCGGCGTGGACGTGCCCCGGCTCGGACTGGTCAGGGTCGGACTGGCTCGGGGCGGGGGTGGCGGCAGCAGCGGGACGCAGGTCGTACCAGAGGGTCATCACCGCCGCGACGACCAGCATGAGCGCGGCGGCGATGAGGAACGGCCGCAGCCCCTCCTTCACGTACCGCAGGTAGAGGTCGGTGAGGCTGGCCTTGAGCACGGCGCCGCCCAGGAGCAGCAGCACTACCGCCTGAGCCTGACGGTTCACAGCAGCACCCCTCCGACGGCCACCGACACCAGCACGGCGACGGCGAACGTGGCCGGCGCGAACCGCGCCGCGAAGCGCCGCCCGAACACGCCGGCCTGCATCGAGATGAGCTTCAGGTCGACCATCGGGCCGACCACCAGGAAGGCCAACCGCGATGTGAGCGAGAACTGCGACAGCGAGGCGGCGACGAACGCGTCCGCCTCGGAGCAGATGGACAGCAGTACGGCGAGCAGCGCCAGCGCCAGCACGGACAGTACCGGCCTCTCCGCGAGCGACTGAAGCCAGCGCTCCGGCACGAGCACGTTGATGAACGCCGCCGCCATCGCGCCGAGCACCAGGAAGCCGCCGGCGTGCCCGATGTCGTGGCGCACCGCGGACCAGAACGCCCGCCCGCGGGACACGTCGTCCAGGTCCGGCCGGTGCGGCAGACGGATCCAGTCGGTGCGCCCGAGCCGTAGCCACAGCCAGCCCATGACCACGGCGGCGACCAGGCTGGCGGCGGCGCGGGCGACCACCATCTCCGGGTTGTTCGGGAAAGCCACAGCCGTGGCGGTCAGCACGATCGGGTTGACCGCCGGCGCGGCGAGCAGGAACGCCAGCGCGGCGGCGGGGGTCACCCCGCGGCGCATCAGCGAGCCGGCGATCGGCACCGCCCCACACTCGCATCCGGGCAGCACCACCCCGGCGCAGCCGGCGACCGGCACCGCGAGCGCCGGGTGGCGCGGCAGCGCCCTGGCCCAGAACGAGCGGGGCACGAACACCGCGATGACGGCCGACAGGGCCACGCCGAAGACGAGGAAGGGGGTGGCCTGCACCATGATCGACACGAAGACCGTGGTCCAGGTCGCCAGCCGCGGGTCGGAGATGGCACCGGCGACCGTGCCGCGGAAGACCACCAGCAGCACCAGCAGCACGGCGAGGACCTCGACCGAGCCGATCCGGTCGCCAAAGAGACGACCCCGCTGCGATGGCGGGGCCTTGCTCGTCTCCTCAGGGCCGGGTGGGGCCGGCGACGGGGCAACGGCGGTCACACGCAGAGGTTACCGTGGTCCCGTACAGGGCAGAAATGCTAGCGTCTGCGGAACAACTTCACATCCGACAGGGGAGCGCACAGCGCTGAGAGTGCTGGGCGCCGCTAAAGCAGTGACGTCCAGCAGACCCTCGAACCTGATCTGGGTAATGCCAGCGCAGGGAGCTCGGTCGAGACCTCCAGCAGCGGCGCCGCGCCGGGCACTCTCCCCCGGCACGGCGTGCGTCTTCTCCTGGTTCGCTTCAGGACTGGGAGGCACCTCATGAAACAACCCACCACCAACGGGTGGCGTACTGTCGACATCGTCGTCGCGTCCGTGCTCGGCGTCGCCTTCGGCGTCATCTTCTGGGCTTGGAGCCTGTTGTGGAACGGCCCCGCCGACGCGATCCCGCTGCCCGCCCGAGCCGTGATCTACGGCGTCTGGCTGGTGCCGGCGGTCCTCGGTGGCCTGGTGGTGCGCAAGCCGGGCGCCGCGTTCTACACCGAGACCGTCGCCGCGCTGGTCTCGGTCGCGCTCGGCACCACCTGGGGCTGGACGCTCGTGCTGCAAGGTCCGATCCAGGGGATCGCCGCCGAGGTCGCGTTCGCACTGTTCGCGTACCGGCTGTGGCGGTTGCCGGTGGCCATGGTCGCGGCCGCCTTCGCCGGGCTCGCCGCCGGCGTCTACGACAAGGTCGCCTGGTATCCGGGAGCGGACTTCCCCTGGGTCTCCTTCGGGATCCCGTTCATCCTGATCACCGTGGCCAGCTCGATGGTGATCGCGGGCTTCGGATCGTGGGCGCTGACCCGGGCTCTGGCCCAGACCGGCGTGCTGGACCCGTTCCCCTCCGGACGGGAACGGGCGCTGGTCTGAGCCTGCCGTGGCAGAGGTCGAGCTGCGCGGCTTCGGCTGGCGGCACGCCGGCCGCCGGGCCTGGGCGCTGCGCGGCGTCGACCTGC
>DASSUC010000127.1:0-2303 GCA_035707405.1 Micromonosporaceae bacterium
TCCTTCACCTTCTCGCAGGCTTGGACGACCGCGATGCCGCCCACCACCAGCGAGCGCGAGCCGTACGTGTCCATGCCCTTGTGCGCCGATGCGGTGTCGCCGTGGATCACCGCGACGTCGTCGAACGGGACGCCGAGCGAGTCGGCCACGATCTGGCTCCAGGCCGTCTCGTGCCCCTGGCCGTGCGGGCTGGTGCCGGTGACGACCTCGACCTTCCCGGTCGGCAGCATCCGTACAGTGGCGTGCTCCCAGCCGCCCGCCCCGTAGGAGAGCGAGCCGAGGACCCGGCTGGGCGCCAGGCCGCACATCTCGGTGTACGTCGAGATGCCGACGCCCAGCTGCACCGGGTCACCGGAGCTGCGCCGGGCGGCCTGCTCGGCGCGCAGCTCGTCGTACCCGAAGATGCTCATCGCCTTGTCGGTGGCCGCCTCGTAGTCCCCGGAGTCGTAGACGAGCCCGGCCACCGTGGTGAACGGGAACTCCTCGTGCCTGATCCAGTTGCGCCGGCGTACCTCCATGGGGTCAAGATCGAGCTCGACGGCGAGCTCGTCCATCACCCGCTCGATGGCGTAGGTCGCCTCCGGCCGCCCGGCCCCGCGGTACGCGTCGGTGCGCGTGGTGTTGGTGAACACCCCGCTGCACTCGAACCGGTAGGCAGGGAACTTGTAGATCGCGTTGTACATGAAGGCGCCCAGGATCGGCACGCCCGGGGTGACCAGGCCCAGGTAGGCGCCCATGTTCGCGAGCAGCTTCACGTCCAGCCCGGTGACCGTGCCGTCGCGGCGGGCGGAGAGCGTGATGTCCTGGATCATGTCGCGGCCATGGTGCGCGGAGACCATCGTGTCCGACCGGGTCTCGGTGTACTTGACCGGCCGGCCGACCCGCTCGGCCGCGAAGAACGTGATCATCTCCTCGGGGGTCACCTGGAGCTTGCCGCCGAAGCCGCCGCCCACGTCCGGCGCGACGACCCGGATCTGGTGCTCCGGCACGCCGGTGAGCAGGGCCAGCATCAGCCGCAGGATGTGCGGGATCTGGGTGGCCGACCACATGGTCCACTCCCCCGGCCCGGGGTTGACCACCACGCTGCGCGGCTCCATGAAGGACGGGATCAGCCGCTGCTGCACGTACCGCCGGCGGACCACCACCTCGGCCGCCGCCTCGGCGTCCGCCACCGCGCCGCCGGTGCCCGCCTCGGCGGAGTCGAAGACCCACGTGAAGGACTTGTTGGTGCTCTTGTCCGCGTGCACCAGCGGGGCGCCGTCGGCCAGCGCCTCCTCCATGTCCAGCACGACCGGCAGCGGCTCGTACTCCACGTCGACGGCCTCGAGCGCGTCCACGGCGCTGGCCGCGTCGCGGGCCACCACCACGGCGACCGGCTCGCCGACGTGGCGCACCTCGCCCACCGCCAGCGGCAGGTGGTCGGGGTGGACCATGTCCTCGGTCACCGGCCAGGCGCACGGCAGGCTGGCCTGGCGCTCGCCCAGGTCGGCGCCGGTGAACGCGGCCACGACGTTGGGCCGGCGCAGCGCCTCGCTGACGTCGACGCGACTGATCCGCGCGTGCGCCATCGGGCTGCGCAGGATCGCCAGGTGCAGCATGCCGGGCAGGACGATGTTGTCCGTCCACTGGGTGCGCCCGGTGATCAGCCGGGCGTCCTCCTTACGCAGCCGGGCCCGGCCGACCTCCGGCTCGCTCAGCGTGGCGGTCATGAGGCGGCCTCCGCGGCGACTGGCACGGCCTGGGCGGCCGGCTGAGCGGGCACGGGCCCGTCACCCCCCGCACCGGCAGCCTCCGGCGTGGGTACGGCGGCCGCCCCACCCCGCATCTGGCCGGCGGCGTCGATGACGGCCCGGACGATGTTCTGGTAGCCGGTGCACCGGCACAGGTTGCCCTCCAGCCCCTTGCGCACCTGCTCCGGCGTCGGCTCCGGCACGTCGCGCACCAGGTCCACCGCTGCCATGATCATGCCGGGGGTGCAGAACCCGCACTGCAAGGCGTGCCGCTCGTGGAAGGCCCGCTGCATCGGGTGCAGCTGCCCGTCCGGCCCGGCCAGGCCCTCCACGGTGGTGACCGTGGCGCCGTCCGCCTGGACGGCGAGCACGCTGCAGCTCTTCACCGCCCGCGGCACGCCGTCCGGGTCGGTCATCAGCACGGTGCAGGCACCGCAGTTGCTCGTGTCGCAGCCCACCACCGTGCCGACCTTGCCGAGCTGGTCGCGCAGGTAGTGGACGAGAAGTGTTCGGGGTGGGACGTCGTCGGCGTACGCCACGCCGTCGACGGTGACACTGATCCGCGCCATCAGT
>DASSUC010000128.1:0-12348 GCA_035707405.1 Micromonosporaceae bacterium
AGCCAGCATGAAGCTACGGCGCAGATCGTCGTCGTCCGCCATCTCCCCGCCCCTTCGCGGTAGTCAGTTCTTGATGTCCTGGAGGAACCATTCGGTCGGCAGCTCCCGACCGATTCCCAGCTCGCGGGCGCGCCGGTAGGCGACCGCACCCACTGCTGCGAACTGAAGTCCGTGATTGCCGATGTTGTGCCAGAACGTCACCTGGTCGGCGCGTTCCCGCCCGGCCACCCGCCCGGTGAGCAGGTCGGTGAAGGTGGGCAGCTTCATGTCGTACCCGAGCTGGTGCTCGTCGCCGCTGGGCAGTCGCTTGAGGTCCTCCTCGGTGCCGGCGACGATCGCGACCGGGCTGTGCCCGCGCCCCAGCATCACCCGGTCCAGGTTCTCTATACCCGCGGGCCAGCCGGACACCCCCTGCTTGAGCCGTACGTCGGCGCGCTCGTACAGATCGCGGGAGATCTCGGCCGGGCCGACGTTGGTCAGGTGCTGGCCGGGCTCGACCCAGGCGGCGTCCAGCGTCGGGGTCATCGAGTCGGTGCAGGTGGCCACGATGTCCGCACCGGCCACCGCGGTGGCCGGGTCGTCCACCGCGCACACCTCGATGCCGAGCTTGCCGGTCATCTCCTCGGCGAACCGCTCGCGGTTGGCCGGGGTGGGGCTGAACACGGTGACCCGCTCGATCGGCCGGACCGCGGCGAACGCCTCCAGGTAGACCCGGCTCATGCCGCCCGAGCCGAGCATGCCGACCTTGGTGGCGTCCTCGCGGGCCAAATACTTGACCCCGATCCCGGCTCCGCCGCCGACCCGCATGTGCTGGATCAGCCCGTCGTTGATGATGGCCAACGGCTCGCCGTCCTGCGAGCTGAAGAGCAGCACCAGCCCGCAGTACGTGCCCGGGCGGATGCAGTATTTCTCCTCGGTCCACCGGCCGGACTCGTCGCGCGGCCAAGTGATCATGTCGGACTTGAGGCGGATGGCGTAGATCCCGGCGCTGGCGATCGCGCCTTCCATGTTGCCGGACCGGAAGTACGCGTCAGCCTGGGTGCTGGGCACGTAGATGTCGAACCGCGGCCGGTTCACCGCGTCGCCGGTGAGCAGGCCACGGAAGGCCTGCTCCTGGGACTCGATGCAGTCGGTCATGCTCAGGGCCTGGGCCACGCAGGCGTTGTCCAGCAGCAGCATCTCTCACCCTCCTCCGGCCGGCGTCGCGACGGCCACGACCTCGGCCAGCCGGTAGAGCTGCGCCGCGTTCTCCCAGAGCACCCGGCGGCGCGCCGGCTCGGCCACCCCGGCCAGCGCGTTGGCCACGGTCACCGGGGTGTCCGGCCAGGTGGAGCCGGGCCCCGGGTGGCTGGTCGACCAGAGCACCGAGCGCAGCGGCACCGCGTCCGTAGTGACCTCGGCCAGGTGCTCGTAGCTGCCGACGCAGAAGCACTGCCGGGCGAACACCTCCGACGGCATGACCGGGTAGGTGTCGATGTTCAGCCGGTCCACGCTGACCAGGTAGTCCATGGTCTCCAGCGCGAAGCCCATCCAGCCCAGCGAGTTCTCGCCGAAGACCGCCTTGAGCCCGGGGTGCGGCGCGAGCACCTGGGCGAGCAGCAGGTGCGCGACGAACAGCGCGGAGCTGACCGGCTCGTTGATCGCCTCCAAGGCGGCGGCGTACCCCGGGGAGGCGGCGCCGGGCACCGGCGCCACGATCTCCGCGGCGGCCCCGGAGTGGAACGAGACCGGTATGTCCAGCGCGGCGCACGCCTGCCACAGCGCGGCGTGTCCCTGCGCGGTGAGCTCCGGGGCGTCCGCGCGCACGAGCGTAGGCAGCGCCGGGTAGACCAGCCCGCGGTGCCCCATGCCGACGGCCCGCTCCAGCTCGGCCACTGCCGCCTCCACCGGATGCAGCGGCACCAGGCACAGGGGTACGAACCGCGGGCTCGCCGCGGCCCACTCCTCGACCAGCCAGTCGTTGTACGCCCGCACGCAGGCCAGCTCCAGCTCGGGGTCGGTGATCCGGCCGAGGACCTGCCCGGCCGGTCCAGCCGCGGTCGGGTAGAGCACGCTGACGTCGACCCCTTGCGCGTCCATGGCGCGCAACCGGCCGGCCGGGCTGGACAGCTCGCCGGCCGCCGCCTCCTGCCAGCGCTCCTGCACCGGCAGCGGCACCGGCTGACCGTCCACAAACCAGCGCCGGGTGCCGTCGGAGTCGCGCCGCAGCGCGGGGATCCGGTCGCCCCAACGGTCCGCGGACAGCCGGTCGGTCCACAGCGTGGCCGGCTCGCCGGCGTGGTCGTCGACCGAAGCCATGCGGTACGAGACCGGACGGCCCGGCGCATCCTCAATGGTGATGGGCACGAGCAACCTCCTCAACCGCTGGTCGTCGCGATGCCGGCCGCCGCGTGCGCGGGCACACCGTACACCCGCAGCACGTTCTCGCAGAGCAGCTTGCGGCGCTCGGCGTCGCCCACCCCGGCGAGGACCTTGTCGATCAGCTCCCAGGACCGCGGGTACGACGACGTCCCATGTGGATAGTCAGAGGCCCAGAGGATGTTGTCCACCCCGATGAGATCGCGCATTCCGATGCCGGCGCGCTCGTACCAGAAGGTCACCCGGACCTGCCGGCGGACGATCTCGCTGGGCCGGGTGCGGGCGCCGTCGCGCCACATCTGGTCGCGCTCCCACCGGCGGTCGGCCGACTGCATGATGTACGCCAGCCACCCGGCGCCGGTCTCCGCGCAGACCAGCACCAACCCGGGGAACCGGTCGGCCAGCCCGGAGAGCAGGAAGTCGCCGACGAACTGCGGCTGCACCACGAACGCGGCGGTGCGCCGCAGCGCCTGAAGCTTCTGCCACTGCGGCGGGAGCAGCCGGATGCCGGCGTGCGCGTGCCAGTTCACCGGCATGGCCAGCTCCTGGCAGGCGGCCCAGAGCGGGTCCCAGGCCGGGTCGGTGAAGTGCGGCAGCCGCGGGTCGGCCATGCTCGGCTCGGCGACCATCACCACGCCGCGGTGGCCCTGCTCGTGCGCCCGGCGCACCTCGGCCGCGGCCGCCTCGCCGCCGCCCAGGTAGGGCACGAGCGCGAGCGGGATGTAGTGGTCGCTGGCCCGGCGCCACTCGGCCAGCGCGTCGTTGTAGGCCTGCACGCAGGCCAGCTCATACTCGGCGTCGGCGAGGAACGGCAGGCTGATGCTGTCCAGCGGGTCGTTGAAGAACAGCACCTCGCCGTCGACCCCGTCGGAGTCCAGCGCCGCAAGCCGGGCCAGCGGGTCGTACGCGATCCGCGGGACCTCCTCCCAGCGCTGGGCGAACGTGCGTCGCAGCGGGTCGCCCATCACCGCGGCGCAGTTGACCACGCACCGGGTGCTCATCACCCGGCCGTCGACCACCCAGCGTTCTACCAGCCGTCCGTCCTGCTCCACCTCGCGGACCTGCGGGATCCGGTCACCCCAGCGCTGGCGGGACATCCGCGCGGTGAACGCGTCCGGGGTGACACAGGCGTGCGAGTCGGCGCTGACCAGACCATGTCGGAGCAACATCGTTGGCACCCCCACGGAGATCGGCGTTACGCCCGTCGGCTACTCTAACCAGACCGGGCCAGCTGAAACAGTGGATCAAGCTGGCTGAGCCGAGAGACTAGCTGAGAGCGTCAAATGGACAGCCGGGTCGGACCAACGGACCGTCGGTGCCGATGCCAGCATGGTGCGCATGTCTAACGAGCGGCCCCAAGGCCCGTCCTGGCTGGGCGGCAGCGACGTGGAGAGCGTGCAGCTCACCACGGTCGGGATCGATGTGGGATCCACCACAACGCACGCGGTCTTCGGCCGGGTCCGGCTGCGCCGCCAGGCGCAGGCGCTGTCCAGCCGGTACGCCGTGGTGGAGCGGGTGACCCTGGCCCGCACGCCGGTCGCGCTCACCCCGTACCGCAGTGACGGGCTGATCGACGCGGACCGGGTGCAGGCGCTGATGCGCCAGGGCTACATGGCGGCCGGCCTGCGACCAGACACAGTGGACAGCGGCGCGGTGATCCTCACCGGCAGCGCGCTGCAACGGCCCAACGCGCGCGCCCTCACCGAGCGGCTGGCCGGTGCCGGCGGGCGGCTGGTCTGCGCCTCGGCAGGGCACCACCTGGAGGCGACGCTGGCCGCGCACGGGTCGGGCGCGGTCGCGTTCTCGTCCCGGCTGGACGGCGTGCTGCTGCACATCGACATCGGTGGCGGCACCAGCAAGCTCAGCCTGGTCCGGCGCGGCGAGATCATCGCCACCGCGGCGGTACGGGTCGGCGGCCGGCTGGTCGCCTTCGACGACGATGGGGTGGTCACCCGGATCGAGCCCGCGGCGGCCCGGGTGGCCGGCGAGCTCGGCGTCCAGCTG
This sequence comes from Micromonosporaceae bacterium, assembly GCA_035707405.1. Lineage (GTDB taxonomy): Bacteria > Actinomycetota > Actinomycetes > Mycobacteriales > Micromonosporaceae > DASSUC01. The sequence continues at coordinate 4,363 of DASSUC010000128.1, forward strand.
CGCCGCGGTGCCCCGCTCGGCGCCGTCGACCGGGAGGCGATGGCGCGCCTGTTCGCGCAGCTCCTGGTCGAGGTGGCGGCCGGTGGTGCGGTCGGCCCGCTCGCCACCGAGCTGCTGGTCACCGAGCCACTGCCGGAGCTGGCCGGCAGCGCGGTGCGCACCACGCTCTCCGGCGGCGTCGCCGAGTACGTCGCCGGCCGGTGCAGCCAGCGCTTCGGCGACCTCGGCCCGGAGCTGGCCGAGGCGGTCCGCGCCGAGCTGGGCCGCCGGCTGCCCCCGGACGGGCACCCGGTGGGCGAGCTGATCCGCGCCACGGTGATCGGGGCGGCGGAGTTCACCGTGCAGCTCAGCGGGTCGACGGTGCACATCTCGGATCCGAGCGTGCTGCCGCTGCGCAACGTCCCGGTGGCCCGCCCGGCGCTTTCCCGGCTGGCACCGGCCGCAGGACCGGACAATGACGACATCGTCGATGCGATCCGCCAGGCCTTGCAGCGGGTGGACGGGCAGGACCCGGCCCGCCCGGTCGCGGTCGCGCTGCCCCGTCTCGCCGAGCCGGGGTACCCGGTGCTGCGCCGGATAGCCGAAGCCCTGGTGGCGGCGGTGCCCGGCGGTGCCACCGGACGGGCCGCGGTGGTCCTCGCGGTCGACGGCGACCTGGGCCTGTCCCTCGGCCGCATCCTCGCAGAGGAGGTCGACCTGCGGGCTGCCGTGGTCGCGCTGGACGAGCTCCAGCTGCGCGAGCTGGACTTTGTGGACATCGGCACGGTGCTGCAACCCGCCGGTGTGGTGCCGGTGGTGGTCAAGTCCCTGCTGTTCGAGCGGAGCGCCTGATCGGGGCCGGCAGGAAGGTTGTGGTGTCGTGACCACCCCCATCGACCTCAACGAGCTGGCACGCCGCGAGAACGAGCAGACCGAGTGGAAAGAGAACGTCGCCGACATCGATGACGTCGTGGCCACCCTGAGTGCCTTCGCCAACGACCTGCAGAACCTCGGCGGCGGCTACGTCGTCTGTGGTGTGGCGGAGACCAAGGACGAACACGGCTTTCCCTCTCTTATACGCGTCGGGCTCACCGCGAGCCGCCTGCGGGAGGTGGAGGGCACGGTCATGACCCGCTGCCGGGAGCAGGTCTCCCCGCCCATTACGCCACTCGTCGAGCAGGTGGCGACGGAAGATCCGCAACGGCGTGTCCTGGTGTTCGTTCAGCCGGCCACGGGCACAGCGCACACCTTTCGCCGTCGCAACGACGGCGCGAAGCACCACGTACGGGTCAGCCACTCCACGATCGAGGCCCGCAACGGAGTTCTTAGAGAGCTTCTCGTACGCAAAGGCGCCCTCGAACCTTGGGACCGCAGGCCCTGCAACGGCGCTACCGAGGCCGACCTCGATCTGATCGCACTACGCGACGCCCTCCAGCGCATGGGTGCGTTCTCCGCCGAGCAGGGCCTGCAACCCTATCTGTCCCCCGACTACTCCCTGAGCGCGTTCGTCCCACCTCTGCTCGCAGCTGAACCGCTGACTGGCGTGCTGCGACCGCGTAACTTCGCCGTCCTGCTATTCGGCCGGAACACCCAACGGTTCATCCCCGGAGCGGTCACCTTCTTCTCCGTCTACCCGGGCGCGGACCGCTCGGACGCCCACTCGGAGCGACACGAGCTGGACGGCAACCTTCTCGAACAGGCCCGGCGGCTGCAAGAGCTACTCGACATCCAGTCCTACACAGCCTTCGACAAGACCAACCCAACCTCGCCAAACGTCATTAAATACCCTAAACGCGCCCTGTACGAGGCGATGGGGAACGCGTTGGCCCACCGCGACTACGAAGTAACCGATCCAACTCGGCTGACCGTCTTCTCCGACCGCATCGAGATAGCCTCGCCCGGCCCGCTGCCCAGCGGGGTGGACCTGGACGCGCTACGCAAGGGCGAGGCTCCGCCCAAGTGGCGTAACCAGGCTTTGGCCTGGTTCTTCTCCCGGCTGCAGCTCGCCCAGGCCGAGGGGCAAGGGATTCCCACGATCCTCCGCTCCATGCGGGAGGAGGGCAATCCGCCGCCGCTCTTCGAGGCCGACCAGCTCCGGGTGGTCTGCACGTTGCCGGCCCACCCCAGACACGCTGCGCTGCAGGACCTCCGCTCCGCGGAGCAGGCGCTCGCGCTGGGCGAGATCGAGCGGGCGAGAGCGCAGGTCGAAGGCGTGCTCAAGAATGATCCTCTCAACTTCCGGGCGATACAGCTCTTCGCCGAGGTGCACCAGGCACGGCGAGACGCGGCTACCGTCGCCACCTGGGTGCGGCAGCACCTGGACCGGATCGGTGCCCTGCCCTCGCAGGTCCTGGTGCAGCTCGCCGAAGCCATCGGGTCCAGCGAGCTCCTCGACGCGGACCGGCCACTCGTCGTGGACCTGTTGGAACGCGCCGCCCGCGGCCGGCTGGAAGAGCGCGAACTGCGTCGCATCGCCGTGGCGATGAGCAGGGCCAGAGACGACGAGGGCGCCATTGCGCTGATTGAGCGGCAGTTGGTGGAGCACCCGGAGTGGCAGGACAACCCGTCACTGCTTCAGCTCCGCGGCGACTCGTACATCGGGTTGGCGAAGCGATGTCGCGAGATGGCCACGAAACCGGAGATCGCGCGGGCGACCAGGACACGGGCGTGGCGGGAGTTCCACTCCTACCTGGACCGGGCCGAACGTGACCTCCGCACCGCCCTGGCCCTGAGCGTCGACCAATACCTGAGCGAGCAGACCCAGCGCAACCTCGACTACCTCGAACAGCTTCGGCGGGCCAACCAGCCGCCGCAGAGACGCCTCACGCGCAGACGTCAAGGATAGGCGCGCCCGGTGCGACTCGGCCCGACAGCTGGTGAAGGTCAACATGCGGCTTGAGCTTGAGCTAGCATCACGCCGGTGGTAGGCCTTTAGCGACCACAGGCCGGGAAGATCCCGGATGGGTTCGGCGCGGTGCGCGCGCCGGACCGTCGCATCGGCAGGAAGGACCGCAATGGACACCGGGGCGGTTGGCCGCATCTTCAGCTATGGCGTGGTGTCCCGGCTCTACTTCCACCTGCCGGTGCTCTTCGTCTTCCTGCTGCTGCGCGACTACGGGATCCTCGCCGTCGAGGTGCTGCTCGCGGTCTACGGCGTCTCGCTCACCCTCGCCTCCTGGGCCGGCCAGTCGCTGCCTGCCACGCTGTCGCAGCGCGCCGTCATCGCGTTCGGCGAGGCGCTGAAGGCGGTCGGCCTCGTGCTCATCGTGGTCTCCACGTCCTACTGGGCCGCCTTCGCCGGGCAGATCCTGGCCGGCGTCGGCTTCGGACTGACCGCCGGCCGGGAGACCGCACTGCTGCGTGCGGTGGCGCCGCCCGACCGGGCCACCGTGCTCCAGGGCAACCTGCAGAGCTACATCTTCCTGTCCACACTGGTCGGTGGGGTGCTCGGCGCGGTGCTGTTCACCTGGGCGCAGTCCCTGCCGTTCCTCGCCTCCATCGCGTCCATCCTGGTCGCCGCGGCGATCGTGGCCGCCGTACGGGAGCCGGCCCGCACGAGCGCGCCGGCCGGCGCGGCGTCGGCGTCGGCGTCCACTGGTGAGCCGGGCCGCCGCAGTGGGCGCGGCATCTGGGTGTCGTACTACGTGGTGTCCCGGGCGCTGGCCATGGCGCTGTTCGTGGGGTTCCTGCCGTACCTGTTCTTCGTGCAGATGGAGCTGCCGGTGGCGTGGTTCGGCGTGGTGCTCGGCCTGTACAGCGTGACCGCGTTCCTCAGTGCGCGCTACGTGTCCCGGGCCGGACAGGTGATCGGCAACCTCACCGCCGCGGTGCTCTCCGCGCTGCTGATCCTCGTCGCGGTGCTGCTGTTCGCGCAGGGCAGCCGGGCCGCCGGGCTGATCGGCATCGCGGTGCTGGGCCTGGGCGCGGGCGGCATCCGCCCGCTGGGGCTGGCCGGGCTGCGCCTGGCGGAGCTGGCCCCGGACGTGCGCGCCCGCCTGCTGCTGCGCCAGGAGCAGCTGTTCGGCCTGGTGAACGCGGCGGCGCTGGTGCTCGGCGGCGTGATCCTCGCCAACCTCTCGTTCCGCGACACGATGATCGCGTTCGCCATCGGGTTCGCGGTCTTCGCCGCCGGGTTCGCGGCGGCCATCTGGATGTCCCGGTCGCGCGTCGGGGCCAGCGACGCGGCTCGGCGCTGAGCCGGCTAGATCAGGTTCATCGCGCGGGCAAGGCGGACGACGTCCGCATGTAGTGGATCATGATCCTCAATGTAAGTGGCCGCCCGCGCCGGCGGAAAAGTCATAACCTCCACGACGTGCTCACCGTCGAGCGGGTTGGTGGGCGGTCCCACCACCTCCGCCTCGGTGACTGCATATCCCCAGTACGCGCGAGGATGCGGGAGGTGCGGCCGGTACGGACCGCCACGCAGGCTGTCGGCCACATGCGACGCGAAGATCACAACGCTTCCAGTCATCCGCGCACCGGCCTCCTCCAAGAGCTCCCGGCGAGCAAGCTCGACGAGCGATTCGCCTTCCTCTCGGGTGCCACCGGGAAGGAAGCGCCATCCCTGGATGCTTCGACACACGATCACGTGCCGTTGCGGCGTCATGGCCACCAGGTGCAGACGTGCAACCAGCTCATCGGGCACATGGCGCGTGGTGAACCCGAGCTGACAGTCCGCGTAGTCCACATAGCTCTTCGCAAACAGAACAGGGAACGCTGCAGCCCACCGCCCGTCATCCTGAGACATCTCTCGATTCTGCCAGGCAAACGGCCGCCCCTTTTCCCTCGCCATGCGCCAGGACCGCCGGCAAGGCTCGGACTGCACTGATCCAGCCGGCCTCGGTTACGAGACGGCGTACGTCTCCGGCTCGGCCGTGCGGTGCAGGTGCTCGCGCATGACCGACTGCGCCCGCTCGACATCGCGGGCCGCGATCGCATCAATGAACGCGCTGTGCTCTTCGGAGCCGTGGTAACCCCCGAGCGGCGCCACGACCGGTGCCTCGATCAGTGGCATGAGCAACGGGCTGTGGAACGACTGCACGAGCATCTCGATGGCCGGGTTGTGGGTGCACGCGGCGACCCGCGCGTGGAAGTCGGCCGGCATCGACACGACGTACTCACCCCGGTCGAGGGCGCTCTGCTGGGCTCGTACCATGTCGCGCAGCGCCGTGACGTCCTGGTCGGTGGCCCGCGCGACGACGAGCGGGATGATGCCGAGCTCGATGACCTGACGCGCCTCGGTGACGTCGGCTGCGGTGAGCGGCGAAAGGTGGAGCAGGTCGGCCAGGCCCTCACCGATCTGCCGTGAGGTCGGCGAGGTGACAAAGGCGCCGCCGCGCGCGCCCACGCGGATGTCGATGAGGCCGCCGGCCTCAAGAACGCGCAGGGCCTCCCGCACGGTCACCCGGCTGACCCCGAAGCGCTCGCACAGCTCGCGCTCGCTGGGCAACCGGTCGCCGGGCTTCAGCCGGCCCTGCCGCAGCAGCAGCTTCACCTGGTCGACGATGGCCTGCGAGACGCGGTTGAGCGATACCGCCTTGAACATGTCGACGTCTCCGCCGGTGCTGGCAGGCACGGTTCTCGTAGATGCCATCGCGGTCGTCCCTTGCGCTCGTGGTCGTCCACTGCTGATGCTCAGCGCCTAGGAGATAATGTCATACCACTAGACCGATGTGTGTGTGGTTCGAGCGGTCTTATTACCTAATGCCCGGCTGATCTATACTCGGCGCCGTCCCGCGCGACCGGCTGGGCCCCGGCCGCCCGCAGGGCGCGGGTCCGGCGTAGCTGCGGCAGCACGGCCAGCGAGGTGAGCCCGGCGGACACCCCGGCGAGCAGCAGGCCGGCCCGTGCTCCCCACTGCTCACAAACCCATCCGGTGAACGGTCCGCCGATCGGGGTGCTGCCCAGGAAGATGATGCTGTGCAGGGCGATCACCCGGCCCTGCATCGTCGGGTCGACACCGACCTGGAGCAGCGTGCGGGCCAGCGTGTTGAAGGAGATGTTGGCCACGCCCAGGCCGGCGACCAACGCGATCGCGATGCTCAGCCGCGGCGCAAAGGCGGCGACCACGTTGACCGCCGCGAACGCGCCCGCCCAGAGGAGCAGCGACCAGGCCGTCACCCGCTCGCGGGCGGCGCTGGCGAGGGCCCCCAGCACCGCGCCGACCCCGAGGGCGGAGGTGAGCCAGCCGTAGACCTGGGCATCGCCGTGGAACGTGTCTCGGGCCAGCAGGGGCAGGACGACCCGGAAGTTCTGGCCCAGCAGTGCCACCACCGCGACGAGGAGGATGCAGACCCGCAGCTCGGGGTGGCGCCAGACGTACCGCAGGCCCTGCCTGGCCTGGCCTTTTGTGCGTGGGGCCGCGGGCACCCGGCGGAGCTGGGTGGGGTCCATGAGTGCCAGGCCCAGCAGGACCGCCACGAAGGACGCGGCGTTCACCGCGAAGGCCGCGCCGGTGCCGGTGGCGGCGATGAGCAGGCCGGCGAGGGCCGGACCGGCAAGACGGCCGATGTTGTGCACGGTGGAGTTGAGGGCCTGCCCGTTGACGTAGTCAGCCGCCCCCACCATCTCGGTGATGAAGGCGTGTCGGGCAGGCACGTCGACGACGGTCACCATGCCCAGGCAGAGCGCGAGGGCGTAGACCATCCAGAGGGTCACCACCCCGCTGAGTACGAGGGCCGCCAGCACCGCGGCGAGCAGCGCGCTGGCTGCCTGGGTCGCCATGATCGTGCGGCGGCGGTCGAGCCGGTCGACGAGGACGCCGCCCCACAGGCCGAACAGGAGTGTGGGCAGGAACTGGAGTGCGGTCGCGATGCCCAACGCGACCGCGGAGTCGGACAGGTCAAGCACCAACCAGTCCTGGGCCACCCGCTGCATCCAGGTCCCGACGACGCTCACCGCGTGGCCGAGGAAGTAGCGCCGGTAGTTGGGCAGGGCCAGGGAGCGGAAGATGCGGCGGTGGGCGCTGCGCACCCGGACGACCAAGGATCGGCACACAAGGTCTCCTCTCCCGCGGCCGGTACGAATGGTATTACCTTTCTGGTCTACGGACTTCCGGAAAGATAAGGAGAAGCGATGGGGACAACGGTGGGTGTGGTCGGCCTCGGGGCGATGGGGTCCCCCATGGTGCGCCACCTTCTCGCGGCCGGCGTGCCGGTCGTGGTGCGCGACCTTGACGAGGCGCGGGTCGCCGCAGCCGTGGCGCGCGGGGCCCGGGCGGCGGGGAGCGGTGTGGAGCTGGCGCGGGCGTGCGAGGTGGTCGCCGTCGTCGTGCCGAGCGACGACGACGTACGCGCGGTCTGCCTGGGCGCCGACGGCATGCTGGCCGGCCTTCGGGAGGGGTCGGTCGTGCTGCTCTGCTCATCGGTGCGGCCGGAGACCTGTGAGCAGGTGGCGGCGGCGGCCCCGCCCGGCGTTGACGTGCTCGACACCGCGCTGACCGGCGGGGCGCGGGGCGCGGAGGCGGGCGAGGTGACCCTTCTCGTCGGCGGTGACGCCGAGGTCATCGAGCGGGTCCGTCCGGTGCTCGTGCCCTGGACGCGCGCCATCCACCACCTGGGGCCCCTCGGCGCGGGCCAGGCCGCCAAGGCGGCCAACAACCTCGTGCACTGGGCGCAGATCTGTGCCATCACCGAGGCGCTCGAGCTGGCCCGCAGGTACGGCGTCAGCGTCCCGGTCCTGCGCCAGGCACTGCTGGACGGACCGGCGCGCTCGCGGGCGCTGCGCGAGCTGGACCAGATGCGGCTGACCTGGCACGCGAAGGACCTGGCCAACATCGCGGACATGGCGGACGCGGTCCAGCTCGAGATCCCGGTGGCCGGAACGGCCCGCGAGGTGATGTGCGGGATCACGGTGGCAGACGTCGCTCGCCTGCTAGCAGGAGGTCCACTTCACCTCTTGCCAGGGCAATAACATTCCGGTAAAACCTTGGCTCAAGGATTAGACCTTTAGTCCCTGGCGCTGTTGACTGTCGTGACACAGACCACAGGAGGCATTGTGCGCGACGAC
>DASSUC010000129.1:0-5155 GCA_035707405.1 Micromonosporaceae bacterium
TGCGGGCCGCCGACGCCGGCACCACGGTGACGCTCGCCGGCTGGGTGGCCCGGCGCCGGGACCACGGCGGGGTCACCTTCATCGACCTGCGCGACGCGTCCGGCGTGGTGCAGGTCGTGTTCCGGGAGTCCGCGGCAGCTCGTCACCTGCGCAACGAGTTCTGCGTCCAGGTGGCCGGCACGGTCGACCGTCGACCGGCCGGCAACGAGAACCCCGAGCTGCCCACCGGCGACGTCGAGGTGACGGTCACCGAGCTGACGGTGCTGTCCGAGGCTGCGGCGCTGCCGCTCCCGGTCGACGACCACATCGACGCCGGCGACGACATCCGGCTCCGCTACCGCTATCTTGACCTGCGCCGCAGCGGCCCGGCGGCGGCCCTGCGGCTGCGTTCCGAGGCCAACCGCATCGCCCGCACGATCCTGCACGAGCGGCGCTTCGTCGAGGTCGAGACGCCGACGCTGACCAGGTCCACCCCCGAGGGCGCCCGCGACTTCCTCGTGCCCGTGCGGCTTGCGCCCGGCACCTGGTATGCCCTGCCGCAGTCCCCGCAGCTGTTCAAGCAGCTGCTGATGGTGGCCGGCCTGGAGCGGTACTACCAGATCGCCCGCTGCTACCGGGACGAGGACTTCCGGGCCGACCGGCAGCCGGAGTTCACCCAGCTCGACATCGAGATGTCCTTCGTCGGCCAGGACGACGTGATCGACCTCTCCGAGGAGATCATCGCCGCGCTCTGGCGGGAGCTGGCCGGGCACGGGATCGACCGCCCGATCCCGCGGCTCACCTGGCACGACGCCATGGCCCGGTACGGCTCGGACAAGCCCGACCTGCGCTACGGCGTGGAGCTGACCGACCTCACCGGCTACCTGCGCGGCACCGGGTTCCGGGTCTTCGCCGGGGCGATCGCGGCCGGTGGCTACGTCGGCGCGGTGGTCATGCCGGGCGGGGCCGCCCAGACCCGCAAGGAGCTGGACGGCTGGCAGGAGTGGGCCCGGGCCCGCGGCGCAAAGGGCCTGGCCTACGTCGTGCTGGACGCGGAGACCGGCGAGGCCCGCGGTCCGGTGGCGAAGAACCTCTCCGAGGCGCATCTGGCCGGGCTGGCCGACGCGGTCGGTGCCAAGCCCGGTGACGCGGTCTTCTTCGCCGCATCCGAGCAGCGGCGCGAGGCGCAGGAGCTGCTCGGCGCGGCCCGCGTCGAGATCGCCCGCCGGGCCGGGCTGGTCGACGAGGACGCCTGGGCGTTCTGCTGGGTCATGGACGCGCCCATGTTCGAGCCGGACGGCGAGGGCGGCTGGGCCCCGGTGCACCACCCGTTCACGGCACCCACGGCCGAGTGGGTGGACCGGTTGGAGACCGCGCCCGGCGACGCGCTGGCGTACGCGTACGACATCGTCTGCAACGGCAACGAGATCGGTGGCGGGTCGGTCCGGATCCACCGCGCCGACGTCCAGCGGCGGGTCTTCAAGCTGCTCGGCATCACGCCCGAGGAGGCGGCCGACAAGTTCGGCTTCCTGCTGGAGGCGTTCAGGTACGGCCCGCCGCCGCACGGCGGCATCGCCTTCGGCTGGGACCGCATCTGCATGCTGCTCGCCGGCGCCGACTCGATCCGCGAGGTCATCGCGTTCCCGAAGACCCGGGGCGGCCTGGACCCGCTGACCGGCGCCCCGGCGCCGATCACCCCGCAGCAGCGCGCCGAGGCCGGCGTGGACGCCAAGCCAAAGCCGTGACCTGCGTCAATGGGCTGCACGTGCTCCACTGTGGATGATTACGAACTCGTCACGTCGGGTATCCGCTAGCCGCCGCCTCCGGCAATGCTGCCGGACCGGCTCGGACACCCCTCGGGAGGACACGTGTTCGCAGTCATCGCAGCCATTCTGTTCGGGCTGGCACTCCTGCTGGTATGGATCAAGGAGAACCTGGGCGAGGTCATCACGCCCACCACCCTGCTCTACGGCGGCCTGCTGTTCCTGGCGCTGCACCTCGCCGGTGCGGGCACCGGCTGGGGCTGGCGTCGCTCGTACCGCGGCCGTCGGCCCGGTCCCGGCTGACCGGCCCGCGCCCCCGGCCTGGTCACCGTCCCTGACGGCGGGACCAGGCCGGTAGGGTCTGCGTGGTGGAACCAGACGGACTGTTCTCCCTGGACGCCGCGCCCCGGGCGCGGCGCGATGGTTCCCCGCAGGCCGGCGGGGACGCGGCGCCGGGCTTCGCCGAGCCGGGGCCGGACTCCCCGTTGCCGGTCCGGATGCGCCCGCGCAGCCTGGACGAGCTGGTCGGCCAGGACCACCTGCTGGCGCCGGGCGCCCCGCTGCGCCAGCTGGTCGGGGGCGCGAGCCCGATGTCGGTGATCCTGTGGGGTCCGCCGGGCAGCGGCAAGACCACGATCGCCCACCTGGTGGCACACGCGACCGACCGGCGGTTCGTCGCGCTCTCCGCCCTGTCGTCGGGCGTGAAGGACGTGCGGGCGGTCATCGACTCGGCCCGCCGCGAGCGCCGGGCCGGTGGCCGGCCCACCGTCCTGTTCATCGACGAGGTCCACCGGTTCAGCAAGACCCAGCAGGACTCGCTGCTCTCCGCGGTCGAGGACCGCATCATCACGCTGCTCGCGGCGACCACCGAGAACCCGTACTTCTCGGTCATCTCCCCGCTGCTGTCCCGCTGCGTCCTGCTCACCCTGCACACCCTGGACGACGAGGCGGTGCGCGGCCTGGTCCGCCGGGCCCTGGCCGACCCCCGCGGCCTGGCCGGGGCGGTCACCCTCGCGCCCGAGGCAGAGGACCACCTGGTACGCCTGGCCGGCGGTGACGTGCGCAAGGCCCTGACGGCGCTGGAGGCGGCGGCCGCCTCGGCGCAGGCACAGGGGCTCACCGAGGTCGACCTGCCGATGGCGGAGAAGGCGGTCGACGTGGCGGCCGTCCGCTACGACCGGGAGGGCGACGCGCACTACGACGTGGCCAGCGCGTTCATCAAGAGCATGCGCGGGTCCGATGTGGACGCGGCACTGCACTACCTGGCCCGGATGCTGGTGGCCGGGGAGGACCCGCGCTTCATCGTCCGGCGGATGGTCATCTTCGCCAGCGAGGATGTCGGCATGGCGGACCCGGGCGCGCTGCTCACCGCCACCGCCGCGGCGCACGCGGTCGAGCACGTGGGTCTGCCCGAGGCGCAGCTGAACCTCGCCCACGCCGTGGTCCACCTGGCCACCGCGCCGAAGTCCAACACGGTCACCACAGCGCTCAGCGCGGCGCTGTCGGACGTACGGTCCGGTGTGGGCGGTTCTGTGCCGGCACACTTGCGTGACGCGCACTATCCGGGTGCCCGCCGGCTCGGTCACGGCCGAGGTTACCTTTATCCGCACGACGACCCGCGCGGGGTCGTCACGCAGCAGTACCCGCCCGACGACCTGGTCGGGCGCGACTACTACCAGCCCGGGGCACACGGCGCCGAAAGGGCGGTCGCCGACCGGCTGCCGAAGCTGCGCCGGGTCTTGCGCGGGCTGGCCGACACCGAGCCGGTGGGCGCCGGCGAGGCGAGCGGGGAGGACGGACAGTGAGGGCGCGCGGCGGCTCGGACGAGCCCGACGACGGCTCCGGCGACCGGATCGAGGAGACCGGCGGCAGGGGTAAGGGCCGCTGGAGGGGGCGCGGACGGGGCGAGGGCGAGGAGGTCAGCCAGGACGATCTCGGCTGGCTCGCCGACCTGCGCAGCGCCCGCGAGCAGAAGGCGGACATCGGGCCGGGCCCGGAGCCGGGCCAGCCCGGCGGTCGCCCCCGCGGCCCGTCCCGCGACGTGCCGGAGCCCCCGCCGGCCGGGTCCGGCCGTGCCGGCCGTCCCGTGGCGCCACCCCCGGCCCGACCGGCGCCGCCCCCGGCCCGGCCGGCGCCACCTCCGGCCCGACCGGCGCCGCCCCCGGCCCGGTCGGCGCCACCTCCGGCCCGGTCGGCACCGCCAGCGGCACCGATGCCGCCGCCCCAGCGCGCGGCGCCTCCTGCCTCGCCGGTGTCCGTGCCGCCGCCCCAGCGGTCGGCGCCGCCCCCGCAGCGCCCCGCACCGGTGCCGCCGCCCCGCCGGTCGGCGCCGCCGGTCGGGCCGCCGGTCGGGCCGCCGACCTCGGGTCCGCCGCTCGCGCCGCCGACGTCGGGTGCGCCGCCAACCTCCGGCCCGCCGGGCGGGCCCTCGGTCTCCGGCCCGCCGGTCCAGGGGCTGGGCCGGTTCGTCCCGCTGCGCCGCAGGCGCAACGAGCCGTCCCCTGAGGCGGCGCCCGTCCCGCCCGGCTCCCCGGCGGTGCCGCCGAGGTCTGCGATGCCGCCCCCGGACGGCCCGCGCTCCCGCCCGGTCCCACCGGTCGCACCTGGCCCTCCCGCGGGCCAGGCTCCTGGCTCCCGCTTCCGCCTCGGTCGCCCGGCCGTCCCACCGGTGGTCCCGCCGGGCTCGCCGGTTGCGCCACCGGGCGCCGGCGGGCCACGGGCCACGCCGCCCGGTTCGCCGGTCGCGCCGCCGGGCGCCGGCCGGTCGCGGGCCACGCCGCCCGGTTCGCCGGTCGCGCCGGCGGGTGGCGGCCGGCCACGCGGCATGCCGGCCGGTTCGCCGGTTGCTCCGCCCCGGGGCGCGCCGCCCGGTCCGCCGGTCGCGCCGCCGGGTGGTGGCCGGCCACGGGGCACGCCAACATCCGGGCCGCCAGGGCCGCCGGTGGCGCCGGGCGGGGCCGGCCCCAGGCCGGCCGTCCCGCCGCCGCCCGCCGCCGGCCGGCCGGCGGCGGGACCCGTACCCCCGGATGGGCCGCGCGGTGGTGGCGCGGCACCCGGCACCCTGCCCCGCCCGGAGCCGGGACCCACCCGGGACCCGTCCGACCAGGACACCGCCGTCCGGGAGCCGGTCCGGGAGATACCGGTCCGGGAGGCGCCGCGGTGGACCGCGCCCCGGGGCAACAAGGTCCGCGCCAGCGCCGTGGACCGGCCGCAGCACGTCGAGCGGGCCGGGATGGGCGCGGCGATGGACCGCTGGCGCGCCGGGGCCCGCTCCGAGCTGCGCCGCCAGCTGCGCGAGGCGCAGCGGATGCGCCAGATCACCCTGGTCGCGCTGGTGCTGCTGGTGCTCGGGGCGTACCCGCTCTACCTGGCCACCCAGGTCGCCAGCCGGGACCCGGTGTTCAACGCGCTGG
>DASSUC010000130.1:0-2164 GCA_035707405.1 Micromonosporaceae bacterium
CCCCGTGTCCGAGGTAAAGATCAGCGCCGAGGCTCGTACCGAGTTCGGCAAGGGTGGGGCCCGTCGTACCCGTCGGGCCGGCAAGGTGCCCGCCGTGCTGTACGGGCACGGTGAGAAGCCCAAGCACATCTCGCTACCCGCCCGCGAGTTCGCCGCGGCCATCCGCCACGGCGGGATGACCCAGGTCTTCAACATCGCCCTCGCCGACGGCACCACCACGCTCGCCCTGCCGAAGGCGATCCAGCGCGACCCGCTCAAGGACGTCATCGAGCACGTCGACCTGATCATCGTGCGGCGTGGCGAGCAGGTGACCGTCGAGGTGCCGGTGCGCCTGGTCGGCGAGGCCGTCCGTGACACGCTCGTGCGTACCGAGAACGACCGGCTCGCGATCACCGCCGACGCGCTGCACCTGCCCGAGCACCTCGAGGTCTCCATCGAGGGCCTGCCTGCGGGCGCCCGGGTGACCGCCGCGGAGGTGACCCTGCCGGACGGTGCCCGGCTGGTCGCCGACCCGGAGCTGGTGGTCGCCTTCATCACCGCCGCCCCGACGGCGGAGGAGCTGGAGGGCGAGATCGCCGAGGCGGCCGAGGCGGAGGAGCCCGCCGCCGTGGAGGACGCCGAGGCCGCGGCCGAGCCCGAGGCGGCGCCCGCAGAAGCAAGCTAGCGTGGCGGGTGCCGCGCCCGAGGCCGGAGCGCCGGCCGGGGACGGCTAGCCGCCTTGTCGACCGAGGGCAGACCGGGACACGGTCTGCCCTCGGTCGCACCACAGAGCCGTACCAAGGTCGCACCAGGGGGAGCCGATGGAGGCGCCGTGGCTCGTGGCCGGGCTCGGTAACCCGGGCCCGGTGTATGCGCGCAACCGGCACAACGTCGGCTTCCGGGTGGTCGACCTGCTCGCCGAGCGCATCGGGGCCCGCTTCGGCCGGCACCGGCGCGCGGTGGCCGAGGTCGCGGAGGGGCACCTGGGGTACGGCGGCCCGAAGCTGGTCCTCGTCAAGCCGCTGACCTACATGAACCTCTCCGGTGGGGCGGTCGCCGGCCTCATGCACTTCTACCGGGTGCCGGTCGAGCGGGTGGTCGCGGTCCATGACGAGCTGGACATCCCGTTCGGCCAGCTCCGGCTCAAGTGCGGCGGCGGCGAAGGCGGCCACAACGGGCTGCGGTCGATGACCAGGGCGCTGGGGTCGAAAGACTTTCTGCGGGTGCGCTTCGGCATCGGTCGCCCGCCCGGCCGGCAGGACCCGGCGGACTTCGTACTCACCGACTTCTCCTCTGCCGAGCGCAAGGAGCTTGACCTCCTTGTCGACCGGGCGGCCGACGCGGTCCAGGCGGTTGTCACCCGGGGCCTTGAGTGGGCGCAGAACGTCTACCACTCCGCCTGATCTTCCTGGCGGTGAGCCGACCGCCTATCGTCCGGGCGAATGATTGTCATCTCAGCAATGACCGTGCAAAGGTGATGTGGCTGTGATGGACTAATAGCCCGAAGTGACGGGTATGTGATCGCGTCCGGATGGCGGGCACGCGTCTGAAGCGGCCCACTTGGGGGCTCTGGGCGAGGGGGGAGCACGTGGCGGGCAGGCACGTCGATGATCGCGAGGAGGCGGCACCGGCGGAGCCGGCGCCGCAGGCCGGGCCCCTGCGCTACCGGGGCCTGGTGGACCGTTACACGCTGGTTGACTATGCGCTGTCCAACGAGGACACGGTGGTCTTCGAGACCGAGACCGACACGATCGTCCTGGACGCGGTGACCGAGCGCCTCGACCGCAGCGCCGGCCCGCCGGCTCCGGCCAAGGTCCCCGGTCGCAAGCCAGCCGTCACCGAGCGGCCCCGCCGCAACCGGTGGGAATGGGATATCAAGTACCCATTGACGTTGATCCTTGTGGATGCGCTGGTAACCCTCGGCGCCGGCGCGGCGGCATTCTTCGCACGGTTCGGCCAAAATGTCACCCCGCACAACCGCAACTACCTGGTGCTGACCGCCCTGCTGCCGCTGGCGTTCGTGGCCTCGCTCGGGGTCACCCGGGCCTACGAGCGGCGGTTCCTGTTCGTGGGCACGGACGAGTACCAGCGGGTCATCCGCGCCGGGATCGGGCTGACCGCGACGAGCGCGCTGGTCGCGTACGCCTTCGAGATCCGCCTGGCCCGCGGCTACATGGTGATCGCC